>DFRF01000048.1 GCA_002378125.1 Rhodospirillaceae bacterium UBA3470
ACGATAAGGAAACTTTTCATGCTCCGTGCCGATCCGCCAAGCCTTGGCCGGTTTGGAGCCGGTTTCCAGGTAGGCGACAAGTTCCGATGTGTCTTCAATGGGTGGGCGAGAGTTTGCCTGGTCTTCGGGCATGTGGTTCCTCTTGTTATGCGGTCCGGCGCAAAGCCGGAATCTTAGGCCCAATCGCCGCGCGTCGCCTGCCAACAGGTCAGTGCCGCCACGACGGCCGTTTCCGCACGCAAGATGCGGGGGCCCAGATCGATGGTTATAACAAACGGCAAGGTACGCAGGAACACAAGTTCGGTTTTGGAAAAACCGCCTTGCGGACCGATCATAAATGCTGGGGCATGGTTTTCCACTCTGATTTCGTTCAGGATTTTCATTGCACTGTTACTTTCGCCGGTCTCATCAGCTATGATTAAAGACTGGGCCAAGGGCCATGAACCCAACAGTTCCCGTAGGCCAATGGGCGATCCAATTTGTGGAATATCCAGGCGACCGCATTGCTCCGCCGCTTCGCGGGCATTAATCTGCAGACGTTCGACATTGACCCGTCCTGTATGGGTAAACTCGGTAATGACGGGGCGCAGGGCGCGGGCTCCAAGCTCCGTGGCCTTGGCAACGATAAAGTCCGTCGCTGTTTTCTTCACGGGTGCGAAGAAGAGGTCCGGGCCTGATACGCTGGATTGGTTCCGAATCTGCTCTGTGGCAATGCCGAACCCGGCCTTCCGTTGAAGATCAAGTTGTCCCACTCTCCATTCTCCATCGTGGCCGTTGAACACGGCCACCGCAGCGTCCGTACCGAGCCGCATTACATCCCGAAGATAGTGGGCTTGGTCGCGTGTGAAGATGACCCGTATATCCGGTGCAAGCGGCTGATCGACGTAAACTCGGGGAAGAGATTGAACCATGGCAACCATGATAGGCGCTGGATTGGCTTCGGCAAGCAGTGGTGATCCCTGCCTGGCCGGCGTATAGTGCCGCCATGACAAGACCGTCTGCTACGTCTGCTAGCGACATCGCCACGGGAAACTGGGTTGATAGGTGGGCACCCAAGCCTGCGCGGCCCTTCCTGCGGCTTATGCGTGCGGACAGGCCTATCGGTACATGGTTGCTATTGATCCCGTGTTGGTGGAGCACGGCGATGGCGTCCAGCGGACTTCCCGATTGGTGGTTGATGGCCCTGTTCGGCGTGGGCGCATTGGTCATGCGAGGGGCCGGATGTGCGTTCAATGATTTGGTCGACCGGGATTTTGACTGCATGGTCACGCGCACCGTTGGGCGACCCATAGCCAATGGCGATCTGAGCATTTTCCAAGCATTCGCGTTGCTGGCGTTCTTACTTGGGATTGGATTGGCGATCCTCCTTCAGCTCAACCGGATGACGGTCGGGCTTGGGCTGGCTTCGCTTATACTGGTGATCGTTTACCCGTTTATGAAGCGGTTTACCTACTGGCCCCAGGCGTTCCTTGGCCTAACATTCAATTGGGGCGCGTTGATGGGGTGGGCTGCCGTGACCGGAACCCTCGAAGCGCCGGCTTTGTGGATGTATATTGCGGGGCTATTTTGGACATTGGGTTACGACACCATTTATGCCCATCAAGATAAGGCCGACGATCTCTTGGTTGGCGTGAAATCGACAGCGCTGAAATTCGGCACTGCCACGACCAAATGGATAGTTGGATTTTACGTCATAACCATCGTGCTTCTTGGTTTAGCCGGTTCCGAGGCGGCGATGGCGTGGCCGTATTATGCGGGTCTAATGGCTGGCGCTGCGAATTTGACGTGGCAACTCCTGACCGTCAATTTTGATGCGCCCAAGTCCTGCCTGAGGATATTCAAATCCAACCGAGATTTTGGCCTGATCATTTTGGTTGGCATTGTCATCGCCCGCGCCACCGGCGCGGCCTAAATGGGGATTTCCCGGAAGGATTTCGGGACAAAGGGCTGCGTGTTGACCCGTAATTGATCCGACCGCACCTGGCGAAGGTACGCATCGTTAATCGACGTGCGGATGAAGTCATCAGTTTCCATTCCCGGATTGAGGACATCGCGTATGTGCTCTTGGACTTCTAGTTGTGACATGGCGCGACGTGACCGGCCTTCGGCCCGCACTTCCAAAAGGGGGATAGGACCATGGTCATCGCACAGCGTGCCCCGGGTGGAATTGTATATGTGTACGGCTTCGATGGGCGGACCCACTTCAACTTCGATCTGAAGATCGGACAATAATCCGAAACTGTAGTTGGCGCCGGAAACCTCGGTCTCATGCATGCGCGTCAACTGAACCTCGTCCAGCCACGTCACGAACAAGCTTACGCGAACGCCCGCAACTTCCTGAAGGGTTGCCGGAATTGACCCGTAGGAGGCGACATGCGGGGAATAGACGGAATCGTAGTTGTGGAGGACGGTCCGCACGACCGGAATGGGGCCCCAATCCCGACCATTAAATTTCCGCGACAACTGTATGGGAGATTGGTTGGATCCGACGGCGAGGACGGGTGTTCGGTCCGCCAGGTCGGTCAACCGTTCATCGGCCTCAATCGCCGTGGTTTTGCCGTTGTCAAAGATGAAGGACGTCGATGGGATCAGGTAGGGATAGGTTTTAGCCCGTGTCAGCGGGTCTTCCTGCATTGGATCAGTCTTCACTGCCGCCGGCCGTTTGGACGTACTCCGAGAGATCCACATCATCGATCTGCGACGGATCGAGGTAGCGATCCGCATATTCCTTGTAGATGCCAGACGTCAAGAACAGCTCAAATAGATCTTCATCAATATGGGCGTCCTTTTTCATGGAGGACATGATCTCGACGCAGGCACTGAGGGACTTGGCCGGTTTGTAAGGGCGGTCGGCCGCGGTTAGTGCCTCGAAAATATCAGCGATGGCCATGATCCGGGCCGGTATCGACATGTCGTCGCTGGTTAGTTTTTTTGGGTATCCCGTGCCATCTATCTTCTCGTGGTGCCCTCCAGCATACTCAGGGACGCGGGCTAAATGTTTTGGAAACGGCAGTTGTTCCAACATGATGATCGTCTGTACGATATGGTCGTTGATTTTGAAGCGTTCCTCTTCGGTCAACGTTCCGCGGCCGATGGACAGGTTGTAGACTTCACCCAGATTGTATTTATGCTCTGGCACATTAAGCTTGAAACCGTAGGGATTGTCGTTCGACGCTGCCGGTTCGGCGGTTTCGCGGTATATGATGTGATAATCTTTGTCTGACAACAGGTTCTCTACTACTGGCATTTCCAGTTCGGGGGTTCGGTCCTTTCGTTTCTGTTCCTCGTAGGAAATGCCAATCCGGTCACTGAGGGTTCGAGTCCATTGAATTTCGGCAATGGACTCGAGGCGCTCGATCAACTCAGGGGCTACGAACTCGCCGCCCATATTGCATTGGGCGATAAAGTTAAAGTCATCATCTAGTTTCGACAGGCGCTCATCCAATTTGGCCTTCAGCGTTTCTGCGGGGCCGCCGTCGATAATCGCTTCCAGGTATTCGACCATGGCGTCGCGTTTCACAACCTCAAACCGCATCCGGACTTCGTGGATGCGGTTATATATGGTTTCCAACTTGGTTGCCTTGTCGACCACGTATTCGGGCGTCGTTACTTTGCCGCAATCATGCAGCCAGGCTCCGATATGGAGTTCGTACATCTCATCGTCTGTGAGATTGAAGTCGGCAAAGGGCCCGTCAACAGCCTCGCAGGCGGCGCGGGCCAGCATTTTTGTTAATTCTGGTACGCGTTGGCAATGGCCCCCCGTGTAAGGCGATTTGGCGTCAATGGCGGACGCGATCAACTCTATGAAAGAATCGAGTAGTTTCTTCTGCGCATCCAAGAGCTGTTGGTTATCAAGTGCCACGGCCGCCTGGGACGCCAGGGCCTCGATCAAAGGCTGAATTTCTGTGCTGAAGGCGATGACGTCACCAGGTGCGGGCCCTTGGGCGTTGAGTAGCTCTAACACGCCAATGATTTGATTTTGACTGTTTTTAAGAGGCACGGTGAGGAAGGACTTGGAGTGATATCCCATGCCTTCATCGAATTTTTTTGTGCCTGTAAAGTCGAAATCCTTCGCTTCGTAGGCGTCGGGGATGTTAACGGACATGCCGGAAATTGCGGTCCACGTGGCGACGTTCTTGCGGTTCTCCTCGCCCGTGTCTGGATCGTATATGTGAAGTGGGGGAAAAGTGATTTCCTTACCGGTTGTGCCACCTAGCGCGATATTCAATGAGTCGTTTCGCATGATCTCGAACTTCAAAGCGTCGTCTTCGGTGCGGAGGAATAGAGTGCCGCCATCGGCTTTGCAGAGGTCTTTGGCCTCCAGAAGAATACGCTCCATCAACCGATTGGTGTCGCGTTCCGCTGAGAGGGCGATCCCGATCTCTATTAGCCGTTGAAATGGATTGGCGGTAATGTCTGTCATGATGTCGATTCTGTCGTCTTACTCTACTGCGAGTGCAATAAAATCGGACTCTACGATAGTGACGAATAAGCTAGAAAGATGGTCGGGAGGATGAAAATACCCTCGTGAGATTTGCTGCTTCCCTGCGTCATCTTTTCTCTGACATATGACGGAAGCCTCATCTCTCTTGTAAACCTCCAATGCAAGCGTATCTTTGTTCCTCTTGGATGACAACTGGATCAATTCGCAAGCGCTTGACGCCGCTTTGGCGGATGCGCCCAATACCCAAACCGAAGGTGGGTCCCCATCATGCCTTACGTTTCCCTTAGGGACTTCATTGAGAAACGTCTGGAACCTGCGGGTGAACTGGTACGCGTTTCGACGCCGGTGTTGCCCGCTCTCGAGATGACGGAAATCCAGACGCGGCTTATTGCCGAGGGTGGTCCGGCTGCCCTGTTTGAAAACCCGGTTCGCGAGGACGGCAGCCCCTACGATATGCCCGTCTTGGTCAACTTGTTTGGGACGGTCGAGCGTGTGGCCTGGGGGATGGACCGCTCGCCGGACGGTTTGCGGGAAATTGGAGAAACTCTCGCGTTTTTACGCCAACCGGAGCCGCCGGGTGGCTGGAAAGAGGCCTTCGCCATGATGCCGCTTTTGAAGACTGTGATGGCGATGAAGCCAAAATCGGTGTCCGGCGCACCGTGCCAGGAAGTAATTTTGCGCGGAAACGACGTCGATCTGAGCCGGTTGCCCATTCAAACCTGCTGGCCCGGAGAGCCAGCACCTCTCATTACTTGGCCTTTGGTCGTGACCCAGGGCCCAAATTCGGACGGCGCGGACCGGCGAGACGCCTTTAATCTCGGTATCTATCGGATGCAGGTGACGGGGCCCAATACGACTATCATGCGCTGGCTGAAACATCGCGGCGGCGCGCAACAACATGCGCGCTGGAAGGAAAGTAGGCCCGACCCCCTGCCTGCAGCCGCTGTCATTGGTGCTGACCCGGGAACCATTTTGGCAGCGGTGACGCCAGTCCCGGATACCCTTTCCGAGTATCAGTTTGCGGGTTTGCTGCGTGGCAAGAAAGTGGATCTAGTGGATTGCGTTAGCGTCCCGCTGAAGGTACCGGCGTCCGCTGAGATCGTCATCGAAGGCCACGTGTCGCTTGATGCATATGAAGACGAAGGGCCTTACGGTGATCATACAGGTTTTTACAATTCCGTTGAGCCGTTTCCCGTATTCACAGTTTCCGCTTTGACTATGCGACGTCACCCGATTTATTTATCCACGTATACCGGCCGCCCGCCCGATGAGCCGTCCATTTTGGGTGAGGCACTTAATGACGTGTTTGTACCCCTGTTCACGCAACAGTTTCCGGAAGTGGTTGATTTTTGGCTGCCGCCCGAGGCCTGCTCCTACCGCGTGGCGGTGGTGTCAATGAAAAAGGCCTACGCTGGACATGCGAAACGGGTCATGATGGGCGTTTGGTCGTACTTGCGGCAGTTCATGTACACAAAATTCGTTATTGTCGTGGATGACACTATCGATGCGCGGAATTGGACGGACGTGATCTGGGCGATTTCTACTCACGTCGACCCGGCGCGCGACCTAACGATGATTGAGAACACCCCCATCGACTATCTTGACTTCGCGTCGCCAGAATCAGGTTTGGGCAGCAAGATGGGGATCGATGCGACAACCAAGTTGCCCCCCGAGATTCATCGGGAATGGGGCCAGAAGATCGCCATGAGTGATGATATTATCGCAGAAGTGACGCGAAAATGGGAAAGCTATGGTCTGCCCGGAAGCGGTAAACCCATCTGGGAATAGATGGGCTCCTCCAAGCCTTTCCGCCCGGTTGACGTAGCCCTGCGACCTGCGTAGTTTCCCGCGGCGCATGAACGGATGTTGGATTTCTGGATATGAGTGAGTTGCGGGCGCTTGCGGAAAAAGCCAAGGCCTGGCCTTTCCAAGAGGCGAAGGCGCTGTTGAAGCATGTTGGCCAGAAGGTGCCGGAAAAGGGATATGTCCTGTTTGAGACCGGATACGGCCCGTCGGGCCTGCCGCACATCGGCACGTTTGGTGAAGTGGCCCGGACGTCTATGGTGCGCCATGCGTTTTCGACCCTGTCCGACATGCCGACCCGCCTATTCGCATTTTCCGACGACATGGATGGATTGCGGAAGGTCCCCGACAACATCCCCAACCGCAATTTGATTATGGAACACCTGGGGAAGCCTTTGACCGCCATTCCCGATCCATTTGGAACGCACGAGAGCTTCGGCCATCACAACAACGCCCGACTGCAGGGGTTCCTGGATGATTTCGGATTCGATTATCAGTTTGTGAGTTCGACGGATTGTTACAAGGGCGGCCAATTCGATGACGCGTTAATGGGTATCCTAAAGAATTACGACGCGATCATGAACGTCATCTTGCCGACACTGGGTGCTGAGCGTCAGGCTACCTACAGCCCGTTCCTACCCGTCTGTCCGGAAACTGGCATCGTGCTTCAGGCCCCTGTCGTGGAACGTGATGAGGTGGCGGGTACTATTGTCTATGCGCGTGATGACGGTATGCGGGTGGAAACGCCGGTCACTGGCGGCCATTGCAAGCTCCAATGGAAAGCCGATTGGGCCATGCGCTGGGCTGCATTGGATGTGGATTATGAGATGTCCGGCAAAGATTTGATCGATTCCGTCAATCTCTCTGGGCAGATTTGCCGCATCCTCAGCGCCCGCCCGCCTGTGGGCTTTACATACGAGCTCTTTTTGGATGAAAAGGGCGAGAAAATTTCCAAATCGATCGGCAATGGGTTGTCCGTTGAAGAGTGGCTCCGGTATGCGCCGCCGGAGAGCTTATCGCAGTTCATGTTCCAGAAGCCGAAAACGGCAAAGCGCCTCTATTTTGACGTGATCCCGAAGAATGTGGATGAATACTTGCAACATCTTTCCAATCTGCCGGACCAGGAGCCTCAAAACCAGATTGATAACCCGGCCTGGCATATTCACCGGGGTGAACCGCCCCATGAGGATGCACATCTGAGTTACAGTATTCTTTTGAACCTCGCTAGTGTCTGCCACACCGAGGACAAGAGTGTGCTCTGGCACTTCATTTCCCGCTACCGTCCCGATGCCACGGCGGAAACAGCACCGATCCTTGACGGCTTAGTCGAGCGCGCCATCAACTACTATCAAGATTTCATCAAGCCGCATAAAAAGTACCGCATGGCGACGACAAATGAACAAGCCGCAATCCAGGACCTCCGGGCTGCGCTCGACGGATTGGCGCTCGGTGCGGCGGCCGAGGATATCCAAACCGAGATTTATGAAATAGGCAAACGCCATGAATTCGAAAATCTACGGGATTGGTTCCGCTGTCTCTACGAGGTTCTTCTCGGTCAGGAGCAGGGGCCGCGCATGGGATCTTTCATCGCGCTCTACGGCCTGGATGAGACCAAAGACCTGCTAGATCGCGCGCTTGCCAGAGAGGATTTATCCGCCTGAACGGTCAGCCGCAGTCTTGGGCAAACTCGAAATACAGTTCCCGAGCCCGGGTGTAGATGGGGCCAGGATGCAGTTCACGAACCTCGATGCGGGTGCAAGGTGATACCTTTGCGTAGTTGCCCGTTCCGAAAAGCTCATCCGCATCCAACAACTCCTCATATGCGATTGCCCGCTCCATGACAGCGTATCCTCCTTGGCGGAGGAGTTGGATGGTGCGTTGGCGGGTGATCCCGTTGAGAAACGTGCCATTGGTTCCTGGGGTATGAATAATGCCATCCTTGGCCATGAATAGATTGGTGTAGGAAAATTCCGCCACATTCCCGTTCGGGTCGAGGACAACAGCCACGTCAAACCCCTTTGCATTTGCCTCGCTGATGCCGCGCGCCACGTTGGGGTAAAGGCAAGACGCCTTGGCTTCCGTTGGTGCCATTTCCCTAGCAGGCCGGCGAAACCGAGTCTGACAAGCGGAAAAGCCGTCCGGCACTGGTAGCGGCGAAACTGAAATATGGAGAAGAAACTGCGTCGAGGCTGGATCGGGAACAATGAAACCGCCGTCGGGATAGAACATGGGGCAGATATAGAGTTCAGTTCCTTTCGGAAACTTCTTCACGCCCTCGCGCGCCAGTATTGCGATCTCCTCTGCCGTGACCGTCGGGGCCATACCCATCACTTCTGCGGACTGGATCAGGCGCTGACAATGAAGATCAAGGTCCGGTATGCGGCCGAACATCGAACGCGCGCCGTCGAAAACATTGGACGCTAGCCAGAAGCCGTGATCTCGGGGTTTGATCACCGCGGGGCTGTCATCGTGCCATTGGCCGTCCACGAATGTGACGGCGTCACCAGGTTTAGTTTTCGCCATTTCGTAGGCCTCCCTGCCATGGATCACGACAACAGGAATCGGCCTTCAAAGCAAGGTAGTTGGCAGTGGCAAAAAGATGAAGAAGGCGATGTCATTGGCTGGCCCAGATGATCCGCGCGAGCCACTCTACCTCTTGGATCATCAGTGTGGGGGGGGGGGGGGGGGGGAAGGGACTGACGTTCAATGCGGTCCGAAGTCAGGTGGAGTAGATTTCTTGCGAGGATCTCTCCTTCGATGGTCTTCGCAACCACGTGATCACCGTGGCGACGATTGCCTTATTCAGCCGCCATCCGTTGGTCGCGCACGATATCCAGAATCTCCGCGGCTGCAGACGGGATATTGGTTCCCGGCCCATAAACAGCTGACACGCCTTTTTCAAACAGGAAGTCGTAGTCCTGGGCCGGGATGACGCCGCCGCAAACCACCAGAATGTCACCGGCACCCTGACTACGGAGATCTTCAATTAACGCCGGCACTAACGTCTTGTGTCCGGCGGCCTGACTGGAGACGCCGATCACGTGGACATCGTTTTCGATGGCTTCGCGGGCGGCTTCCTCAGGGGTCTGGAATAGGGGACCCAAGTCGACATCGAATCCGATATCAGCGAAGGCGGTAGCAATTACCTTGGCGCCACGGTCGTGGCCATCCTGGCCCATTTTAACCACCAGCATTCGTGGCCGGCGCCCTTCTTGTTCGGCGAAGGCCTTGACGCGGGCGCAGATTTTCTCAAAATCCTCGTCGCCGTCGTAGGCTAAACCGTAGACGCCGGAAATGGACTTAATTTGGGCGCGGTAACGGGTATAGATCTTCTCCAGGGCATCTGAAATTTCACCAACGCTTGCGCGGGCCCGGGTCGCTTCGATGGACAAGGCCAATAGGTTGCCGTTACCGGTTTTCGCCGCATTGGTGAGCGCGTCCAGTGCGGCCTGACAGGTGGAGTCATCTCGTTCCGCTCGGATTTTTTCAAGACGGCGAATCTGGTTTTCCCGCACATGGGCGTTATCAATTTCCAAAATGTCGATGTTTTCCTGGTTTTCAAGGCGGTACTTGTTGACCCCGACGACCACTTCCTCGCCGCGGTCGACGCGCGATTGCTTGCGGGCCGCTGATTCCTCAATCCGCTGTTTCGGCATGCCAGCCACCACGGCCTTGGTCATGCCACCCAGGTCTTCCACCTCGTTGATCAACTTACGCGCTTCGTTGGCCAGGGAATTGGTCAATGATTCGACATAGTAGCTACCGCCAAGGGGGTCGATGACGTTTGGAATGCCGGTCTCCTCGGCGACGATCAGTTGGGTGTTCCGCGCGATCCGGGCCGAGAACGGGGTCGGCAAGGCGATGGCTTCGTCCAGGGCATTCGTGTGTAGGCTTTGGGTGCCGCCCAGAACGGCGGCCATGCATTCGATGGTCGTCCGCACGACGTTGTTGTAGGGGTCATCCGCTGTCAACGACACTCCCGAGGTTTGACAGTGTGTACGCAACATGGATGACCTAGGGACCTGGGGGCTGAACTGCTGCATGAATTCGCACCAAAGAAGGCGCGCCGCGCGCAGCTTTGCGATCTCCATGAAGAAGTTCATACCGATAGCGAAGAAGAAGCTGAGCCGAGGAGCGAATGTGTCCACCTCGAGACCCTTGTCGACCGCCGCACGGACGTACTCCAGCCCATCCGCGAGTGTAAAGGCGAGTTCCTGGACCGCCGTCGCGCCGGCTTCCTGCATGTGGTAGCCGGAAATGGAGATGGAATTGAACCGAGGCATGAATTTAGCTGTATGGCCAATAATGTCCGCAATGATCCGCATGCTGGGCTCGGGCGGGTAAATATAGGTGTTGCGGACCATGAATTCCTTCAGGATATCGTTCTGAATGGTCCCGGAAAGCTGCTCCTGCGAGACACCCTGTTCCTCGGCGACGACGATGTAGGCCGCCAATACGGGCAAAACTGCCCCATTCATCGTCATAGACACGCTCATCTCATCGAGGGGAATGCCGTCGAACAAGATCTTCATGTCCTCCACGGAGTCAATGGCAACCCCTGCCTTCCCCACATCCCCAACGACGCGTGGATGGTCGCTGTCATATCCGCGGTGGGTCGCCAGATCAAAGGCAACCGATAGCCCCTTCTGACCGGCGGCGAGATTGTCCCGATAGAATTTATTCGATTCCTCAGCCGTCGAAAATCCCGCGTACTGGCGAATGGTCCACGGCCGGTTGGCGTACATTGTCGCCCGTGGCCCCCGTACGAAAGGCGCGAAGCCAGGGAATGTATTGACGTTTTCAATCTCCTCCAGATCGTCCGCTGTGTACAGTGGCTTAATAGCAATTCCTTCTGGTGTCTCCCAAACCAAGTCTTCGACGGTGCGTCCGCTTAACTCCTTTCCCGCTTTAGTTTCCCACGCATTCAGGGTTGGGCCGTCAGGTTTCGCCATCGTCTTGTTCTCCACACGAGTTCTAGATGCTAATTTCATGCTGCAGCGCAAAATATCAAGAAAAATGGGAAATGCCTAAGAAAAAAAGGGTTATCCACATCTGGTTTGATTCAACATGTTGATGCAACCCCAATATATTGTATGATGGATATGCATTTGAAGAATATATTGTTATATCTGCTAGCCAATTCGCTGTTTCGGCAGGCTTCAATCAATTAAAGAAGGAGGATATGTTCGCATAGGTTGGTTGTATCTGGGAACATCTACCCCGAGGCGAATAACAAGGAAAATGAGTGAGGAATGGACACCAAAACGCGTCAGCGCGTTGATCGCCCTCTGGAACGAAGGCCTCTCTACCAGCGAGATTGGAAATCGCCTTGGGGTGACTAAGAACGCCGTTGTAGGCAAAGTACATCGGCTGGGGTTGCCGAAACGTGGATCTCCCATCAAGCAGAAACCAAAACCGGCCGTGATTATTGGTTTGGAATCACTCCGTCCGGGCATGTGCTCTTGGCCTGAAGGCGAACCTGGAACGGAAGAGTTCCATTTCTGTGGCGAATCCATCGTGCCAGGCAAGCCCTATTGCGAAGAGCATTGTCGGCGCGCCTATGTTAAAAACCCGAAGGACGGCAAACGGACGCGCCGCGCCGCGTAGAGTCTCTCAATATCCATAATGCGTACCTGTTTGCCAAGCGTGGGTTGGTCCCGGGCCGCTGGGATCCCCATGCACCCGCGGACGGTTAACGGCACATCGAACTGCAGATGAGTGATGTTAGCACCGAGAATGCTGCGCACTATGCTCAGGCTATGGCCCAGATATTCTATGTCGATAGGGTACCCATGTCCTTGAAAGATACAGTGGATACTACGCCCGCATGAGCCTCCTGGATCGCATTCGAGCATGTCAAAATGATGGCGGGGATGCCTATCTGCCGTTCCGTGTAGCGGGGGTAGCGATTGGGCACATCAAGGGCAAGTTTGTGCCATCCATAGCCAGGTTTGGCGATGTCTTCGACATTGATGATACGTCTGTAGCGATGATGCCAAATCTCCGAAGTTACGAAGAGCGGACGCAGGCTATGGCGCGTGTACTGGATGAATTGCGCAAAGAGGGCCTTGTCCCCGGTTGGCGTGGCGAACCTTACCCCGCAGGCCCAGCTTTCAGTGCCCCGCCATTGTTCGAGATGGAACGCGCCGCTGTGCCCTTGTTTGGTGTCCGTGGTTATGGCGTGCATATGAATGGATGGTTGAACAAGGGCGGCCGCACGTATATGTGGATCGCCCGCCGGAGCCTGACTAAACCGACGGGTCCGGGGAAGCTTGATCAGATGGTCGGCGGAGGACAGCCGGTAGGAATATCATTGCGAGACAATCTGACCAAAGAATGTGGAGAAGAAGCCGGAATTCCCACCGCGCTTGCCGAGACGGCGAAACCCGTGGGAATGGTGAGTTACACCACCGTCCGCCCGGAAGGCCTCCGTAATGACCTTCTGTTCAATTTCGACCTCTACGTTCCCGAGGATTTTCAACCCGTTAACCAGGACGGAGAAGTCGCGGAATTCATGCTCTGGGAGATTGATGAGGTTATACAGAGATTGTGTGATACTGAGGATTTCAAGTTCAACTCTGCCCTGGTAATCATAGATTTCCTCATACGCCACGGGTTCATCGAAGCTGATGACCCAAACTATTCAGACATAGTCGCGGGATTACATCGGTAGGAACCGGCTAATCGATAAGAAAGGATCAACGATGGATTCAATGGGATTGACGGTATATCTGTCCGGCGAAATCCACACGGATTGGCGCGAACAAATTGAGGCAGGGACCGAGAACGCTGGACTACCTGTCGCATTTCTGGCCCCCGTAACAGATCATGGCGCGAGCGACGATTGCGGTGTGAAGATTCTGGGTGACGAAGATCAGGACTTCTGGAAAGACCACAAAGGCGCTAAGGTCAATGCGATCCGAACGCGGACTATGCTGGAGCGCTCCGACGTTGTTGTGGTTCGGTTTGGCGACAAGTACCGTCAATGGAACGCTGCATTCGACGCCGGCTATGCGAGTGCCTTGGGCAAACCATTGATCACCCTACATGACTCGAATCTCACGCACCCACTGAAGGAGGTGGATGGCGCGGCCTTGGCTGTGGCCGAAACGCCGGATCAGGTGGTGAAGATTCTCAGCTACGTCATAGACGGCACTCTGTGACCAGCGGTTGCACGGATGGCCGCTTACGACACACACCGACCGGGAAACGGTGAGCTTTATCCTAGGATAGAACCCTTCGATCTTGGCATGCTCCCGGTCGGCAGTGGCCATTCCCTTTATTGGGAACAATCCGGCAATCCGCTCGGCCAACCGGTAGTCTTCCTCCATGGCGGCCCCGGTGCCGGAACAACGCCGAACCATCGCCGGTTTTTTGATCCGGCGCACTACCGGATCATCTTGTTTGATCAGCGCGGCGCTGGGCGGTCCACGCCTTATGCCAACATCACCGACAACACCACCGACCACCTTGTGAACGATATTGAAGCACTGCGCGCGCTTTTGGGCATTGAAATGTGGTTGGTGTTCGGCGGTTCCTGGGGGGCGACACTTGCGCTCGTGTACGCCGAGCGTCATCCTGAGCGATGTCTTGGGATCATCCTTCGCGGTGTATTCATGGGACGCGAAAAGGAGCTCGATTGGTTTCTCCACGGTATCCGCAACGTCTATCCAGAGGCCTGGCAGGTATTTGTCAACTTCCTGCCGGTTGCCGAGCGAGACGATATTGCCGAAGCCTATTATCGCCGCCTGATAGACGATGATCCAAAAGTTCATGGCCCGGCCGCCGCAGCTTGGAACCATTATGAGACCCAATGTTCGATCCTTCGACACAAGCCGACTGGACCTGCTGTTTGGAACGGTTCCGCGGCCCTCGCTCTGGCCCGATTGGAGGCCCATTATTTTGTCAATCGGCTATTCCTTGGGGAGGGCGAGATCCTCGCCAACCTGGACAAGATTACCAACATTCCAACCACGATCATTCAAGGGCGCTACGATATGATTTGCCCGATGATTTCCGCCCACGAACTGGCCTCTGCGTCCCCAGATGCGGTTCTCAATGTCGTTGATGCTGCTGGGCACTCCGCCATGGAACCTGGTATTCGGCGGGCGCTCGTCGAGGCCGCGAACGCTTTTCGTGATAAGGGCCGTTTCTAACCCCCCAGGGGGTATGCTTGTGTCATCCGGGAAATTCGCCTTAATATGCCGCCCTCCGAAGGAGGGAGACATGAATATCAAATTGGGGTTTATTGCAGCGTTGTTGAGCGTTGTCGTCTTAATAGCGCCGTCGGCGAAGGCTGATGATCCGGATTATGTGACTTTGTCGGCCGGATGGTTCGACCTCAATCGCCAGAAGGACCAAGGTGGCGAGTTCAGTCTTGAATATCGGTCAGATCAAAAATTCTGGTGGTTCAAACCATTTATCCACGCCGCCAGCATCTCCAACGGGATGACGTTTCTGGGTGCGGGCGTTCTTATTGACGTGTACTTTGGTCGGCGTTTGGTAGTGTCGCCCAGCTTCGTCCCCACGTGGTGGCGCGGAAAGAACTCGGATTTGGATCTCGGCCATGCGATAGAGTTTCGGTCCCGACTAGAGGTCGCTTATCGCTTCGACGATCGATCTCGACTGGGATTGTCCTTATCACACTCATCGAATGCGGGGCTGGGCGATTCAAACCCGGGTACGGAATCCCTCATGGTCAACTATTCGATCCCGCTCAAATCTATCTCGCGCATGTTTTAAACGGCGACTGGCTTCTGGCCCTAGATCACGCCGTCTTTTTCGAGTTCGGCCAGTTCTTGTTCGCTGAGACCTAATTCGCCGACGAGAATTTCTCGGTTGTGCTCGCCTTTTCGTGGCCCAGCGTGACGGATTTTTGCCGGCGTTTCCGACATTAATGGGAAAGCGCTAGTCATCTTTATAGGACCGAGATCGTCATCCAAAACCTCGATGATATTGCCTCGGGCTTGATATTGCGGATCCTGGAAAATCTGGCCGATATCATAGGCTGGGCCAATCGCAGCCTCGGCCTTCTCAAATTCCTCAAGTACCACTTGAAGATCGTGACGCCCGATCCATGAGGCGACGATTCCGTCAACTTCGTCGATGTGGGCGACGCGATCTTGTGGTGTTTGAAAGCGTGGGTCTTCCGCCGCAACCTTCCCGCCACACAGGGTCATAACCCGTTTCACGATCGCAGGGGAATTTGTGGAAATCGCAACCCAATGACCGTCACGTGTACGATAGGTATTTCTGGGCGCGTTGTTTTTTGACCGGTTCCCCAATCGCTCTTGGATGATACCTAACTGGTCGAACTGAAGCGGCTGTGGGCCCAGGACTTGGAATAGCGGTTCGTAAATGCTCAGGTCTATATACTGACCGTTACCGCCTTTTGCGTCTCGGTGATAGAGCGCGAACATTGTCGCGAAGGTTCCGTAGGCGGCAGCAATACCGTCCGCCAAGCCAAAATTCGGTAAAGTCGGTGGGCCATCGGCTTCGCCGGTCATTGACGCAAAGCCGCTAAATGCTTCTGCGATGGTGCCGAATCCCGGCCGGTTTTTGTAGGGGCCCGTTTGCCCAAATCCTGTCACCCGAACCATTACGAGTTTCGGATTGATACTCTGCAAATCCTCCCAGCCCAGACCCCATTTCTCCATCGTCCCGGTGCGGAAATTTTCGATGACCACATCGGCCGTGCTAACCAAGGATTTGAAAAGTTCCTGACCCCGCTGCGTGTTGAAATTCAACGTGATACCACGCTTATTTCGGTTCGCCATCTTGAACCAGAGACCGACGCCATCCTTCTGGTAACCCGTATTTCGGAGGGGGTCTCCGCGGGGGTGCTCGACCTTTATGACATCAGCGCCAAAATCGCCCATTAGCATGCCGATGGTCGGCCCGGCAATGACGGTTGACGAGTCAATGACACGAAGGCCCTCTATGGGCGGGCGGTTTGGCTCAGACATCTGGACGCCTCGTTATCTGTGCGCCTAGTCGGCCTGATCGTCTGGTGGCACAAGTTTCAAAGCGACAGAATTCATACAATACCTCAATCCCGTTGGGGCTGGTCCATCAGGGAACACATGACCAAGATGGGCGTCGCAAATCGCGCACAACGTTTCCGTCCGCCGCATGAACAGGCTAATATCTTCTTCTTCTCGAATAGCATCGTCTGCGATGGCCGAATAAAAACTTGGCCATCCCGTACCAGAGTCAAATTTCGCGTCCGATGAAAATAGTGGGTTTCCGCAACAAACGCAGACATAGACCCCCGGCTCGTAGCACTTATCGTACTCTCCTGTGAACGCACGTTCCGTTCCTTTTTTGCGACAAACGTTATAGGCTTCCGGCGAGAGCTGAGTGCGCCATTCGGCGTCCGACTTTGTGACTTTTAACAAGGCAATCTCTCCTGCCAAAGGGTTCGGAAACATAGTTCATAATATGGAATGTGCGTGATCTTTGAACAACCAACAAGTCGCCCACTCTGATGCTTCGAGAAATGGGAAAGCGACCTACGGTGAGCCCAAATACAGTTATTTAAGCGCTATAGAGAGACCCTGGGAATCTTTGAGAACACCCTAAGGTTCAATGAAGAACTCGCTTCCATCAAAAATACATACGCGGAGGATCGCCTTATCTGTTCGGTGGCTCACCACCTGGAGGCAATTTTGGAAGAAACGACGGAGGCGACGGGCGAAATCATGGCTGCGGCAGCATCGACACAGGTGGATCGTAGCGACTTGAAGGTCCAAATCAAATATTGCGGGGCCGATCGGTTATTCGACAATATTAGTGTTAATGTCTCGTACATTGTCGAGGCTTGTTCCTGCCATGACATCACAAGCGAGGGTCGGGAAAAGGTGGCGCGCGCGATCAACGCCATTGAAGGCGCGTTGAACACCCTCGTCATCATTGTTGGCGAGGACTTCACCGCCGCACTAACGACCGTAGATCGCGACATTGACCGGATCGATGATGGCATAAAATTGGAAGGGCCGTAGCCGAAGGATAGTTTGAGCCAAGACGAAATCGATAAAATATGCGATTAGAATCGGCCGTCGTAGGCTTTCCGCCCAATCGGGCAGGCGATGAGTGTGAAGACATCCGCACCCATTGCTTCCTCAAGGGCCGCACGAAGATCATCTCGCGAGTCCGCAGTAACCCCTTGTCCGCCCATGGCGACTGCCGCGGCGGCAAAATCCGTCTCACCGAAATCCACGCCCCGATTATTCATGCCGTCCCGCCGTTGTTTCAATTCTATCAAGGCTAAGGATTCGTCGACGAAGACAATAATGGGGAATTTCAGGTTCGCGTCCCGCAACGTTGCCAGCTCGCCTAGGATCATCTCCATGCCCGCATCACCGGAAAATGCCGCGACCGGGGTTCCCGGCGCGGCGAACTGATGGCCGGCCGCCAGGGGCACGGCTGTACCCATGGTGCAAAGCCCGGTGGACTGCAAAAGTGTCCGCGGGCCAAAGCATTCCCATTGCTGGGCGAGTAGAATTCGATGTGCGCCCGTGTCGACGGTGACCACGGTTTCGCGGGGTAGCACGTCTCTGCAAACATCGATGACCGCCGCCGGTCCCCATTCCTCGTCGCGGGGGAAGGCATTCTTGAGAGCGGCACGCGTCGCCGTCGGCTCGCCACTTGGCCAGGACCTGTTGCGTGATACGCTTTCGGTGAGCGCGTGAATACCTGCGCCCACGTCACCGATGAAACTGTGACTGGCGTGATGCATGAAATGTCTGTTCGCTTCGGCGGAAAACTCGATCACGGCCGGCCCATCTTCGCCGATATCCCAGGGGTCGCACCATTCCGAACGCATCTCGATGGGATCGTAACCGGCAAGAACAATGGCATCCGCTTGGTTTATCAGCGGTTTGATGATGCTGAACGCTTTCGGAGACAGACCGTGGCCTCCAAGGGCTAGAGGATCATCCTCGGGAAGGATACCCTTGGCCTTGTAGGTAGTCAGAATGGGGATGGAAAACTGGCGGGCTAGGTTGGCGACATCGTCCGCTGCATAATGATGGAGCACGTCGACGCCGGCAATGATCAAGGGCCGTTCCGCGCTGCTTAGCGCGCGGCAGGCGGCATCCCAGTCTGGGCCCGGCGCTGGGGCCATGGGCGCCGGCGTTGACCGATGAACCGGACGGTTGCCGTCTTCTGCCGCATTGGCCGTAGAGATAGGGAGGTCAAGATGTACGGGGCCGGGTCGGCCCTCCATGGCGATGGCCAGGGCCTTCTCGATGGTCGTTTCCACCGCGCCTTCGGCGACCCTCAAACTAGCCTTGGTCACGGGGTTCAGGACCTTCGTGTGATCGAATACCTGATGGGTGAAGTGCTGGGCCTCCGCGGCGTCGATGCAGCCAGTGAGAAATATCATTGGCACCTGATCTTGCCAGGCGTTGGTGACCGCGTTGATGGCGTTGACTACGCCCGGGCCAACAGTCGCCAACAAGATGCCGGGTGCCCCGGTTGCGTGGTGCGTGCCTTCCGCCATGAAACCGCCGTTATTTTCATGCTTAACTAACTGAAAGTTTAGACCGGCTTCTACCAGGGCATCGATCATGGTGAGAACTTCGCCGCCCGGGATGCCAAAGGCGTGCCGGCATCCTGCCTCATAGAGCTTGCGGGCGATGATATCAGCAGCACGGGTCATTCGGCGGCATCTTTTTGGTCGGCTAACTCGCGTTCGGCTAACTTCGTGAAACCGTCGCGTGTTTGCGGCAACTTCCGGTCAAGAATCTTTGTTGCTACCAGAGTGCGTAAAACCTGGGCAGTGCCGCCACCAATGGTAAACATGCGCGCATCGCGGGCCATGCGTTCCAAGGGGAGGTTGCGCGAATACCCCATGGCACCAAACACCTGCAGGGCGTCATTGGCGACTTTGATGGCAGCATCGGCGGTGAACACTTTGGCCTGGGCCGCCATGAGCGGATCGGGGAAACCTGAAACTGTTGACTCGGCGCTTTTCGCCGCCCCGTAGATAAGGGCTTGGGCGGCGCTCATCTGAATTGACATGTCGGCTAGCATCCAGTGCAGGCCCTGAAATTCGTAGATCGGCCGGCCGAATTGCTCGCGCTCCTGAGAATAATTTAAAGCCTGCTCATATGCCCCCTCGGCAATACCCAGAGCCACTGCGGCGGCGCCGACACGTTGCGCATTATAGGCATTCATGAGTCCGGCAAAGCCGCGGCGCAAGCCCTCCGGTGGCACGATCATCCGATCAGTGGCGACAAACATGTCCTTCATGATGATTTCTGACTCCGGAATGCCGCGAAGGCCCATGGCCGGTTCGCGCTTGCCGACGATTAAACCTTCGGTCTCGTCGCGGATGGCCAGGAAACCACCGATGCCTAATTCTTCGCCGTCCTCAAAGACTCTTGCGAAGATTAGGTGCAGGCGCGAGACGCCAGCGCCCGTGATCCAGTGTTTCTTGCCATTTAACACGTACCCGTCACCGTTCTTGACTGCGCGGGTTGTCATTTGCGTGGCAGCGCTGCCGGCGTCAGGCTCAGTGATACAGATGGCCGGTTTGTCCCCCGCCAGGACCAGTTCTGCGGCCATCTTCTTCTGCGCTTCCGTGCCGTAACGCATGATGGCACCAATGGCACCCATATTGCCTTCCACGGAAATACGGCCGGTGACCCCACATGCCTTGGCCATTTCCTCGACCAGGAGGACCGTGTCCAGATAGCTTGCACCCTTCCCGCCGTATTCGGTTGGGATGGTCATGCCCATGAAGCCCGCCTTGGTCAGTGTCTCTACGTTGTCCCAAGGGTATTCCTCGGTCCGGTCGACTTCAGCGGCGCGCGGTGCTATCTCGCGCTCGGCTATATCACGAATGCGTTCCCGAAGGTCCAATTGGGCGGTGGTGAGTTCAACCATGTTGGCAGCCTCTCTTAAGCGGTGTTATGGATCGGTTGATTTTAGGCGCGCATCCTAACCGCTTTCAGAAAGTAAAAAAAACCAATATTACCGAATGAGAACGTGAACTTTTCTAATGCTAAAAGCGCTTTACCTGCATCTTCAGCAATTCGTTATAAAGAGCTCGAACCAGTTTGGTTGTGGAACGTTTTGTTCGCTCTAAAATGCCGATGCCCGAGGTCAGCAGTGAGTTTTCAAACTGCATATGTCGAGTGCCAGCAAGTGATGGTGGTTCAATGGCGCGGCGTGGCAGTGATGTCGGAGCTGATCAATGAGCGGGATTGGATTGGGACGCTCGCGGATGGGCTGCATCCATGACCGGAAGGCCATCGAAACATGCCAGATAAGGCCGCGGTCTGGCCGGAATGGCGAAAGTTGTTGGAGGCCCAAGCCTGATTTAAGTATGCCATCCTCGTGCTTTCTGAAATAGATCGGTGATCCAATAGGCCTGTGCACCTATGGCGGCTAGCGGTAGGAGCACCCACGACACATGGAAAACGGCCAACCCCAGAACGATGACGCAAAAGTCAGCCCGGCTGAGTTTGTGAAAAATATAAATTAGCCAGTCAACCAAATCTTTAGGTTTGCGGACATGGGTAGCCTCTTCCTGCCGGCTTTTTTGCTCTGGGCTTTTCTTAGCGCGGGCGTACATGATCAGGTCGATACTATAATCGATCGTCGCGCCCGCCGCCGCCGCCAAGCCAAACCAGAACCAGTATATATCAACGGTAGCTTGCCAGGTTCCGTATCCCAACCCGATGAAAAAGGCGCTGTCGACAAGCCAGTCGACCATGTCGTCGAAGTGTGCCCCCCATTCTGAGGACATATCTTTGAGCCGGGCAATTTCCCCGTCACAATTGTCCAAAGTGTAGCAGGCAACCAAAAGGAGTGCGCCCATGATATCCCAAAACGGATCACCCAGCGAGAAACACCATGCGCCCGCCAGCCCAGCCACCATGGAGAATGTCGTCACTTGGTTCGGCGATATCGGCAGGCGATAAATGATTGGCGTAAGCCAAAAAGATAGGTGACGGGTTAGCGGGAAGAGTTGTCCCGGCGGCTGCAAGGTGTAGGACCCGTCAGGTGACGACAAGTTGGCCACGGTCATGTGTTTCCATGTGGGGACGATATAAAATGGGGGTTTAGACGGCTGTTCGGTCCGAGGCAAGCACCGTCCTGACGCATTTCCTGATGGCCTTGTCTCGAATGAAATCTTACAACATCCCCTATGCGCCCGGTTCGGGGCGCGCAGCAAGGGATATGCCTTGAAAATAGCTTCCTACATCGGACTGATCGTTGGCTTAGCGATTTTGACTGGACTTGTTGTCTCCGAGGGCGTCACGAACATTTTTGATCTGTTGGTGTCGACCGGCTGGTCGTTGCTTTGGGTGCCTGCTATATGGTTTCCGACAGTGTTAATGAATGCGCGATGTTGGCAGCTCTTGTTTGCCGAGGAACATGCGCCAAGCTTTTTTCAGGCTTTCTATGCCCAATGGATGGGGCGCGCCGTTAACACGCTGCTTCCCGTGGCATCCATTGGCGGCGAGGTTGTCAAAGCCCGCGTATTGGTGTTCTGGGGCATTGATGCGGCCCATGCGGCGGCATCGGCAGTTGTCGATAAGACCATCCAGGTTATCACAATCATCGTCTGGGGTGTAATCGGCGTCAGCTTGCTCGCGGCCATGGCGTTGGACAGCGAATTGTTGATTTCGAGCTTGATTAGCATTGTTCTTCTGGCGGCGGGTGTTGCTGGGTTTTTTATCGCACAGAAAGCTGGCATTTTTGGATTTGTCGTGCGGTCTGCGCACAAGGTGACAAAGTCGGACATCGTTGGCGGGTGGGTCGACAAGGCCGAAAACATGGATGTTATTGTCCGCCAGGTTTACGAACGTATCGGACCCTTGGTCGCGGCCACCACGTGGCGTATGTTTGCGCTGATCTTGCAATCCGGTGAGGTCTGGCTGGCGGCCTATTTGCTGGGATTCCCTATTTCAATCATCGAGGCCGTTATGCTGAAAAGCCTGTCGAGCACTCTCAGCGATGCAGCTTTTGTAGTGCCCAACAGCTACGGTGTTCAGGAAGGTGCCTTCGTGGTGCTTGGGTCCTTGATCGGCATTCCTGCGCCCATGGCCTTGGCCATTTCCCTTGCTATTCGAATTCGCGAGTTGATCATTGATGTCCCTGGTCTTGTCTTATGGCAGCATGCTGAGGGTCGCGCCCTTTTTCGCCGCCGCACTGACGCCGATGGCACACAGGATTGAGTGATCTTAATTAAGGCTAAATGATTGATCAGTAACGATGATTGCGCGGTTGGAGGAATCGGATTAAACATGCGTCCTGTCCGGACAATCATCGGTATTTTGGAAAGGGGCTTCGGCGAATGCTGAACGCCTTTACAATACTCGGATTGGTTCTCACGATCTTGCCGGCGGCCTACTTGGTGACGGCGATTGTTGGCGCGTGGCAATTCCGCCGAATTCTCGACCGCGCCCCGCGGCACTTGGGTCCTGGCGTGACGGTTTTGAAGCCCCTTTGCGGCGACGAGGTCGAACTTCTGGAAAATCTACGATCGTTCTGCGATCAGGATTATCCTGATTACCAGGTTGTATTTGGCCTTAGGAGCGATCAAGATCCCGCCGTCCCCACGGTCAAACAGCTGATCGAGGAGTTGCCGGAGCAAGACATTTCTTTGGTAGTCGATGATCGCGTACACGGCAGCAATTTAAAAATTAGCAATCTTGCGAATATGCTCGATCGCGCTAAGCATGACATTATTGTTATCGCCGATAGCGACATGCGGGTCGGGCGCAGCTATTTGCAGACCGTGGCAGCAGCGTTCGACGACCCCCATGTCAGTGCTGCAACTTGCCTCTATTCTGGAAGCGCGCGCGACGGCCTGCCATCGACCCTGGGCGCTATGTTTATCAATGATTGGTTTTTTCCGTCGGCATTGATCGCGGCATTGCGAGATGAGCTGGCGTTCTGTTTCGGCGCGACCATGGCGGTGCGGCGCGGCGCCCTAGAAGACATTGGCGGCTTCGCCGCTCTGGTGGATGTCTTGGCTGATGACTACATGTTGGGGAACCTTGTTTATCGACAGGGCCAGAAAGTTGCCCTGGTCCCATACGTGGTTAGCAACATCGTACATGAACCCAGCATGAGATCTCTATTCCTCCATGAAGTCCGGTGGGCGCGGACTATTAAGAACGTCAAGCCGCTTTCTTATGCCTTATCCAGCATCACCGAAGGCTTGTTCTTGTCGGTGGTCGCGGCCGCCTTATTGTCGTTTGGTGGTTTGAGCGGCGGGTTGTCCGCTTCGGCCATCATTGTCGTGGCCGTCTTGCGCTTAGCATTGCATCTTGTTGTCTGTGACACCATCAAAGGACAGGGAGCAATAGCGCCCTGGCTAATTCCTCTTCGCGATTTGATGTCGCTTTGCGTGCGTATATCGGGCTACTTTGGCAGAAAAGTTCATTGGCGCGAGCAGGTATTGACAGTCGGAGCGAACAGCGTACTTCAGGACGTATCTTGAATTCAGGTGAGAAAATGACACAGACTTTCCGCAAAACACTGTTCCTCAGCCCGCCGTCCTTCGAAGGTTTCGATGGCGGCGCCGGGTCACGTTACCAATGCAAGCGCGAGGTCCGATCGTTCTGGTACCCCACGTGGCTCGCGCAGTTGGCCGCGTTGGTGCCCGACAGTACACTAATCGATGGTCCGGCTGGTGGTTATACCATCGACCAGATCATACCCGAAGCGCTGAAGCATGAGGTCCTGATTGTCTATACTTCGACACCCACTTTCGAGAATGACGTCCAGGTTGCCGGCGCGCTGAAGGAGGCCAACCCGGACTTATTGATCGGGTTCTGTGGTGCCCATGTGGTTGTTCGCTGGAAAGAGACGTTGACCGAGCATCCGAACATCGATTTTGTTTGCGATAAGGAATTTGACTTTACCATCAAGGAAGTCTGCGAAGGCCGCCCATTGGCTGATGTGATAGGGCTCTATTATCGCGATGGAGATGAGATCAGGTTCACTGGCCCCCGGGCCATCATCCATGACATGGATACCCTGCCGTGGGTGACGCCCATCTATAAGAAGTTTTTGGACCCCAAAAACTATTACAACGGGTACATGCTGCACCCCTATATGTCCATTTACACGGGCCGCGGCTGTAAATCGCGATGCACTTATTGCCTTTGGCCGCAGACCATCAGCGGGCATAATTACCGGACCCGGTCGGTTGAGAACATCGCTAAAGAAGTCGAGTACGCCCGTGATTCCTTTCCCGAGGTTAAAGAATTTTTCTTCGATGACGACACGTTGACAGACAATATTGAACACGTCGAAGCATTGGCCAAGGAGCTTGGTAAACTGGGGGTGACGTGGTCGTGCAACGCGAAGGCCAACGTGCCGCGGAAGACGCTGGAAGTGCTGAAGGAGAATGGCCTGCGGCTGTTGTTGGTGGGTTACGAATCCGGCAACCAGAAAATTCTGAATAATATGAAGAAGGGCGTCAGGCTCGATTTCGCCCGCCAGTTCACGCAGGATTGTCATGACCTGGGTGTCGTCATTCACGGTTGTTTCATCATGGGCCTGCCCGGCGAAACTCAGGATACTATCCAAGAAACCATCGCGTACGCGAAGGAGATCAATCCGCGGACAATTCAAGTTTCCTTGCCGGCGACCTATCCTGGAACATTCCTCTACG
This sequence comes from Rhodospirillaceae bacterium UBA3470, assembly GCA_002378125.1. Classification (GTDB taxonomy): domain Bacteria; phylum Pseudomonadota; class Alphaproteobacteria; order Rhodospirillales; family Casp-alpha2; genus UBA3470. Next base: position 24,888 of record DFRF01000048.1, read on the forward strand.
ATCAGGCCATCGAGAACGGATGGCTGCAAACGGAGCAAGTGACGGAAGGCTTGGTTAACGACAGCGGCACGCAAGAGAGCGTTCTCAGCTATCCACATCTTTCCAAGGATGAAATTTTCGATGCTGTCGAGGTCTTCTACAAGAAATTCTACTTCCGCCCTGGCAAGATGGCGCAACTGACCGTCGACATGTTCCGAGACGCGGACGTGATGAAGCGGCAGCTTCGCGAAGGTAAGGAATTCTTCAAGTTCCTGTGGGGACGGGAGAACGCCGCCTGAAACGGGTCATCGTCACAGCTGACGATTTTGGTATCTCGACACCTGTAAACGAGGCTATCGAAGACGCCTATCGTCATGGTATTTTGACCACCACTTGCCTGATGGTCGGTGCTCCCGCCGCGGATGATGCGGTGCGACGGGCCAAGCAGATTCCCAAAATGGGTGTAGGTTTACATTTAGTCATCGTGTGTGGGCGCCCGATCCTACCAGCTTCGCAAGTTCCCGATCTAGTGGATGCGCTGGGGAGGTTCGACACCAATCTGTTCCGGGCAGGCGTCCGATATTTTTTTCTGCCCCATGTCCGTCGACAATTGGCTCGGGAGATCCGTGCGCAATTCGAGGCCTTTTCGAAGACGGGATTATCGCTGGATCACGTTAATGCCCACAAACATCTGCACATCCATCCCACTGTGTTCAGCATGATCTTGCGAATCGGCAAAGATTATGGCCTGCGTGCGATCCGTATTCCCTTCGAGCCACTGCCACCCCAGGGGAAGGTATCTGTGGCCGAACATTTTGTAAGCATGTGGATTTCACTCATGCGACGCCGCGCGGCCCGCTATGAAATTCGCGTGAATGACCGCATGTATGGCCTTCGGGACACGGGCCGTATGAACCTGGAACGCCTAAAGCCGATCCTCGAATCATTACCCTACGGGGTTAGTGAGGTCGTGTGTCATCCGGCTACGGGACGTTGGCCGGAGATCGAAGACGCAGCTTATGACTATCAGTTTGAAGAGGAGTATCGAGCGCTGCTCCATGACGACGTGCGAAGTGCCGTCAAAGACGCGGATTTGATCTCATTTCGGGATATTCCATGATTTTCCCATTAACGTTTACGTCTGAAATGCGACGCCATGGTTGGTGATTCCTGGACCCACAAGATCGCACGCGTGTGTATACTTCCCTTGGTCAACACGCCTATCACTCCCAATCACCTGACGACGACCCGGTTGATTTCAGGCATCGTCGCCTGCGCGTGTTTTGCTGTTGGCGAACGCTCGTGGGACATCTGGGGTGGATGGTTATGGCTGTTTTCTGCTTTTCTTGACCGTGCTGACGGTGAGTTGGCCCGAGTTAGTGGCAAGACCAGCCCCTGGGGGCACAAGTTCGACATGGGTTGCGATGTGGCTGTGACGTCCTTGTTTTTTCTGGGCGCTGGCATCGGATTGCGTCACAGTTTCCTTGGCGATTGGGCAATCTTCATGGGGGTCATGGCTGCATTGGGAGTGTTTGTCGCTGAGATTTTCGCAGAATATATCGATCAGATGAACAAGGACACTGGTGAAAAAGCCTACTCGGGCTTTGCAGGTTTCGATTTCGATGACGTTCTATATCTGTTTGCGCCCGTCGTTTGGCTGGGATGGCAAATGCCGTTCGTGGTTGGCGCTTCCGTCGGTGCGCCTGCCTTCGCCCTGATGACATGGTATAAGCTGCAGAAGCGTCGCCGACAGGAGGTCGCCGGAACAGAGACGTCTTAGGCAGCACTATTCGTGAACGGCTTCCAATTCCTCGCGATGCAACTGCACACCTTTGCTGCAGTCGTCGCAGAGGACAATAGCGGCTATGAATGAGCCGGTTGCTTGCTCTTTGCCTTCCTCGGGCTTTTTGCCGTATTTATCCCAGATCTTGATTGTCAATTGATCGTTGGAACAGTCGTCGGCCAAGCCTGTTACTTTATAGGCTTCCAAGAAATCAGGGACAAGGTTATCAGGAAGAATTCGGGCCATCTTACGTACTCCTTATCCGCTACTTAGTTCGACCAGCTGAAACTCAAATTGCATTCGCAGAACTCGTTAGCGTCGTCTTTCGATGCTCCGAGAACTCTAAAACCGTTGGCTGCTTCGCCGCCGTCCCAGTCGTTATCGGTGATCGTACGATTCGCCACCCAATGGTCATCATACATATGCGACGAGACAACGTAGTAGACCCCGCCGGGAATGGTTACACCATCATCCGGACCCAATCGCGTGTTCATTGGGCGCGGTGTCCGCCATTCAAATACGACGTTCATATTCGACGGATCAACGGAATCCAATAACAGCACCCGTTGGTTCCACCATGCGTAAGAACGGCCGAGAAGGTGCACGTCCACGGACGGCGTTACGCACATGACGGCGTGAGAGTGCTCTCCGCGCACGTTGAACTTCTCAAAGACCTCCGCATCCACCTCAATAGCGGCGCAGCCATGGGCGCTGGCATCACCGTTTGTCTGACCTTCAATGCGCGAGGCAATTTCATCCGCGCTGAGGAAGGTTGGTGCTGTCCAGCTTAAATCCTTGAAGGGTCGAAAATCATATTCCGGCACCGCAAACCGAAGAAAAGCCATATTATTCTCCTTCCCGATGCAGAATACCTTATAGCCGTAGAATTTTCACCGCAACTGAATACAATCGACATCCCTGATTGCCCCATGCATATAACGCATGCGTTCGCCGATGCTACTACAGCGGTAGAAGTGTCGGCGTAACGTTTCTAATATACTGAAAAAGAATAATTATTTCCTGACTTATCGAAACAAATCAGCGAACTCATATAATATATTTCTTGATTTAGACGTTTGGATTGTGCGATCTTTCGATCGCGCTGGCGGTGCGGAAACGGACAAAATTCGAGCGCATCTAAGAAAGCGTAACACGATTTTCCCCAGGTAGTTGAACGGACTGCGTTCAAGGTTCCGACTGAGTATAGGAAGGAGGTATTACAGATGGCCACTTACCAGGTTCTCTATTGGCAGGAAATCCCGTCTCTGGTCGAGGCAAGAGACAATGATGGGCTGAAAAAAATTCAATTAAGTGATAAATTTCAAGCACTTATTGATGAAGCGGCGATGCGCAGGGATTTTGCCGGAACGGACGCTTACATTGAGGAGTGGAACAAGGGGCCGAAAGCCGAACAGGATGGTTCCGCCGCTGCCGTTGTGCAGGAGATCGCCGATGAAATCGAGGCCCGCTTCGCAGAAATTCGTGACGAGGCGTTGGCCAAGTCCGATTAAGCTTAGATGACTGCCGCCGGCGCGAGCCGCAATCATTTGACAGAGAATATATTTTTGATATTTTGATTAAATGGAACATGCCATGGCCATAGCTAGTGCTTTGCCAGAGATCGGCAAAGTCGGGGTTTTCGAACCCGGAACACCGTCTATCGACCCTCTGAAGATGCTGCGCATTCACGGCTATAAAGACATGGATAAGGTCCGGCCAGTCATTCGAAAGACAGCTGAAGTCATCTCGAAACGAGCGGCCAGGGTGATGACCTCGATTGTCTATTTTCGACGTGTTCCCGTTGTCGATTGTGATGCAAATGGTATTAAGTTGGCCAACGGAGTGGCCTTCGAAAACCACGCCTTCGCCCACTATCTCTCCGGTGCCGCCGAGGTTGTGGTCGTAATCATCACCGTCGGCAAAGGCTTGGACGACGAAGTGATTGGCTGCATGGACGAAGATGAGTTCGAGCCACTTGAAGCCCTGTTTTTGGAAACCGCAGGCTGGCTTGGTATCGAATCGATAACCAGGAGTTTCGTCAACCACCTGGGTGAATTGGTTGGGCCGGAAGGCCTCCGGCCGACCCAGCGCATGGGGCCTGGATACAGTTATAAAGTGGATGGCGGTCTGGAGATGTGGTCGCTTGAGGATCAGCGGCAGTTGTTCGAAGTTTTCGACGGCGTCGACCTGCCGGTTCGATTGCTTGAGAGCTGCGCAATGCTGCCGAAGATGTCACGCTCTGGCCTATACGGCTTGGTCAAGGGAAATGAATGAATTTAGTTATGGACTGTAGCCGCGGGGGTATCTGGTGCGTTGAGAATACTCCAAACAGTTGGTCTAGATGACTGGGTTTGGCAAGCGTTGAAAATTATAAAGCCCTGGTCGAATTGGCCAGCTTAGGAATAGGAAAAAGAGATGCTGGGAAAAGATGGTGGATTGATTGTCATTGGCGAGAACTTCAACTCGACCCGCAAGATCAAGGCGACAAATCCTCGTGTCATCGAGGAAGATGGAAAGACCGGGATCAAGTATACGGACTTGGACGGCAATGACCGGATATTGGATTGCACGGATATCATCCCCGAAGATCCGGCGGAACGAAATAGTTTTATGATTCCGCATATTGCCCAGGCTCTCCGCAAGAAAGACATGAATTACATTTCCTGGGCTATCAAGAACCAGGAGAAACATGGAGCCCATATCATCGACCTTTGCGTTGATGAGATGTCTGTCTTTCCGGAAGAGCGTTTCGAATGGATTAAATGGACGGTGGAGACGGCGCAGAAGGTGACGGATAGCATCGTCGCAATCGACTCGTCTGACTCCAAGACCATCTATGCCGGCCTAGAGGCGCACGACGGATCCAAGAACCGGCCAGCTATCAACTCATTTAATCTGGAAGATGGTCGCCAGGAACTGGTGCCCATGGCAAAGGAGCACAATGCGCTGCTCTTCGCGAATGCCAGTGGCAATTCGGGAATGCCCCAGAACGCTGAGGAGCGTGTGGAAAATCTGACCACCTGTATGGAAATGATGGACGTCGATGACATCCCCATGGAGGACCGTTATCTGGATCCTCTGGTATTCCCCATTGGTGCCGGACCGGATTTTGGCCTGCATTACTTGAAGGCGGTTGAAACTCTTCGGGAGCGGTTCCCTGACGTTCACATATTCGGAGGTCATTCGAATGTGTCGTTCGGCCTGCCGCAGCGCAAATTAATCAACGATGTGTTCGTCTCGCTCTCGATCCACGTTGGTTGTGATGCTGTCATGATCGACCCGATCATGAACAATCCGGAAAGTTTGCAGGACTTCATGTTTGCGGCGAACGCGCTGACCGGTAAAGACGAATATTCCATGAAGTATTTAAAGCACATCCGCGCCAAGACGGGAGCCAAGCGCGGACGTTAGGAATTGCTCATGGCTCGGAGCGCTGTTTGCGCTCCATTTAAGCTAGATCGAAAGGGAGGGAAGACGATATGAAAGAGTTGAAGCCACGCGAGAGGGTCGAGCGGGTATTGCGTCACGAACCGGTGGACCGTGTGCCTTTGTTCTATCGGTTTAAGCACGAAGCGAAGGAGAAGCTGGCCCGCGTTTATGGGATCGAAGATGCTTCAACGGGGCGTGCCCACAATCCCGATCTCGAGCTCAGGCTCGGTAACGACATTGTCCTTTACCAGGTCGGCATCAACGCCGACTTCTCCCACCGCCATATTGAAATTGGTGAAACTTGGTACAACCACTTCGGCGTTGGCTATGGGAAAAGTGGCCTCCAAGGTCGCAACGCGGAGGAACAAGCCGAATTTGCCAAGACCCAGGAATTCTGGGGGCCCGCAAAGGTGGTGCCTGAGAACTTCCCGAGTTTCCATCCAATTACGTCTGAAGAGCTCCTTGCCGACTACACTTGGCCCGACCCGGCCGATCCCGCGATCCTCGATCCCATCGACGACATTATTGAAAAATATGGGGATGATTACTGGATCATCGTGGATATGTCGTCGACCCTGATCGAAGCAGCTTACGCTCACATCGTCGGTACTCAGAACTTTTTCCTGATGATGTTTGACAAACCCGAAATGATTGCAGGCGTCCTTGATGGCTTGGCCGAATATTACATGGAATTGGGCCGCAATATCATCAAGAAAGGCGTCGATATGGTCCGCGTCGGCGACGATGTAGGTGCCCAGCAGGCGATGATGATCTCACCAGACCAATGGCGTGAACTGGCGAAGCCCCGATTTAAGTACATGTTTGATGCGTGGCGGAAGGAACGCTCCGACATCTATATCAAGCTCCACTCCTGCGGAGACTATTCGCCAATTATTGGTGATATGGTCGAACTCGGCGTTGACCTCTCTGGTCTCATGCAGCCGACCGGAGGAAACAAGGACCAAGTCGAAATAAAGAAGAAGTATGGTGATGATATTGCGTTCGTCGGCGGCTTTGATGTGCAAAATCTGCTGCCTCGCGGTCAGGTTGAAGACATCCGCAAAGGCGTTCACGACACCATAAAGAATTTGGGAACAGGTGGCGGATACATCTTCTCGCCGTCCCACTACGTTCTGGCCGACGTGCCGGTGCAGAACATCTACGCCATGCTCGAAGCGCAGCGCGACTTCAGCACATATGGCCGTTATCCATTAGACTGATCCCATCTGAGCAAAAAAGGAGATAATAATCCATGTCCGAACCAGTACTTAAGATCCCCGAAGGATGGGAAGAGCGCGCGCCAGAAGGTTGGGAATGGCAGACCCTTTGGGACGCCGTAGAAACGGGGGATCATGAATATGCACATACCCGCACCGAAGAAGCCATTGCCGCTGATATCGATCCAAGGGTTATTTTAGACGATGGCCTCTTCCCAGGCTTTAACATACAAGCCGATCGTTTCACGGAGCAGATCATTTTCATTCC
>DFRF01000130.1 GCA_002378125.1 Rhodospirillaceae bacterium UBA3470
ATCGTCCGCAGACCGAAAATCGACACTGAACGTTACCTTGCCCGGAATGACATTCGTCGCGCCCGGTGAGACAGTCACCTGACCGACAGTGCCAACCGTTCCCGGGTTCCGAGTAGCAACCTTTTCGACGGCGACTATACATTCGCTAGCGGCCACTAAGGCGTCCCGCCTGAGCTCCATGGGGACAGTGCCGGCGTGTCCTGAAACGCCTTCAACGGAAATGACAAGACGGGTTGCACCGGCAATAGCGGTGACAATACCCGCGGCCAAACCCTTGTCTTCCAACACAGGGCCCTGCTCGATATGGAGTTCAAGATAGGCTATTACGTCGCGCGGCTCACGCGCAGCCTGTTGAATACGATCGGGATCGAGACCGAAACCGCGCATTGCCTCGACCATAGAAACATCATCGGCATCAGTTCTTGAAAGGAGGCCAGCATCGAAAGTTCCCGCAACCGCCCGACTACCTAAATATGTTGAGTGAAATCGCAAACCTTCCTCATCAGCGAAACCGATCACTTCAACAGCGAACGGAAGACGGACGCGGCGCCGGTTGAGGGAGGCAACGCAGTCTATCCCCGTAACGACGCCGAGCATACCATCATAGCGCCCGGCATTGAGGACGGTGTCTAAGTGAGAGCCGACCATGATCGCCGGCAAGCCAGCTTGTTCACCCTCATACCGTCCAATGATGTTTCCGACGGCATCTTCGCGGACCGACATCCCGGCAGAAGCCATCCACTTGCCGACCAAGTCATTGGCACTGCGGTGCTCCGGCGACAGATAACGCCTGGTCAGACCGTCCGCCTGTTCGCTGATTTCGGCGAGTTCATTGAGCCTCGACATAATTGACGAGCTTGGACCCTTAGCTGAATTGGTGGAAGTCTTCATGCAGTTCCTCAATTTTCGCCAATCGTTTCCGGCCCCTTCCACCTGCCTTGGCGACCACACCCATGCTCAAGAAATGGAAAAGGGACATGACGCCGGCATAGCGGTCAAAGACATCGGCGCCCCGCGTTTCGCAACGGATCGTCCAGGTCGCTTCCGTGTCGCCCGACACAGTCGGATCCGCAATTAAGAGAGAAGGAACTTTTTTACGTTCTGCCCAGCCAAGAACTTGACGCACTTCAAATGTACGCCGGCGGAAACCGACGACGATCAACAAATCGTTCGGTGTTATGTCAGACAAGTGCTCCGCAAGCGATTCGCCGCCACCTGGCAGAATATGTACGTCTCCGCGAACTTGGATCAATTGCCACCGAAAATATCCGGCTAGAAAGTGACTATTCCGGTAGCCCAGGAGCCAAATGCGTTTTACAGCGCAAATTCGTTCGACGATTGCGGTATATTGGTCTTCATGCAGATCGTCAAAGGCTAGATGAACAGCCTCTACGTCTTGCTCAAGATGGCTCTTAAGGCGCTCGCGAAACGAATTTGGCCGCGAGTCGTTTTTCATTAGGTACATCGGCGACCCCCAATCCCGAGCGTCGCGGGCGGCCCGACGGGCCTCTTCGAAATTTTCGAACCCCAAACGATGAACGAGCCGCGTCATGGCCGCCTTAGAACCCCCGGAGAATTGTGAAAGCTCGGTCGCCGAGTAGGCCGCTATTTCACCCGGAAAATCTAGAATGAAGTCGGCGATCCGTCGTTCGCTTTCCGGAAGCAAATCATAAAATTTGCGGATACGGGCCTCTAAAGATTTGGGCCGCTTAGTGCTTCCTTTCGCCATTTCCGGTCCGCTAAGTAATTGTTCGCTTTAGGCGTTGATATGCGGTGCGTCTTTCCACCCCTACCTGGGCATTTCTATGTAAATAGTAGACTGGTAAAAATCAAGTTTCAGAATATTGACTTTTTAAAATATTCGTTTCACTGTGAAATTGTCGAATTCCAACGGTGTTTTAACCAATTCTTAGCTGGGAAAATTAGGATTGACCGAAGATACAAATACGGGATCCGCCGTTGTAGTCGAGGGAATGAGTAAGTTTTTCGGCGACTTTCAGGCACTTTATGATATCGATTTAACTGTGGATTATGGTGAACGCGTCGTCATCTGCGGCCCTTCAGGTTCGGGGAAGTCGACCCTTATCCGATGCCTCAATCAGTTAGAAACCCATCAGCAAGGGACTGTCGTTGTGAATGGTACCGAGCTGAGTGAGAACACCAAAAATATAGAAGATGTGCGCCGCAACATCGGCATGGTCTTTCAATCCTTCAACCTATTCCCACACCTCAGCGTGCTGGATAACTGCGTCTTGGCGCAGCGCCGGATGCTCAAAAAGCCCAAGGCGGCGGCTCGAGAGACGGCGATGAAATATCTCGAACAAGTCAAAATCCCTGAACAGCGCGATAAGTTTCCGGGTCAGCTTTCCGGCGGTCAGCAGCAGCGGGTTGCCATTGCACGGGCGCTTTGCCTCGAACCCCAAATCATGCTGTTTGACGAGCCGACGTCGGCGCTCGACCCGGAGATGGTCAACGAGGTGCTAGACACAATGATTGGGCTGGCCGAAACAGGAATGACCATGATCTGCGTGACACATGAAATGGGCTTTGCCCGGCAAGTCGCGGATCGGATCATCTTCATGGATTCCGGTCGAATCGTCGAGGTGAACGAGCCCGAGATATTTTTTACCAATCCGCAACACGAACGCACGAAGACATTTCTAGGCCAGATTTTGTAGATGCTCATGATTGGACCCGGGCCGACCTTTCCGAACAGATTAAACGCCATCAGGCGCAATCGGGGCTAAGCATGTTCGACTTTCGGTTCTATGAGATTTGGCGGGAGCCCGATTTTATCGATCGTCTTATCAACGGCGTTTGGGTCAGCGTCGAATTGTCCACAGCCGGCGGAGTATTTGGTCTTATAATGGGCCTAACTTTAGCTGCGGCGCAGAGCTCGGTATCTCCGAGCGTCCTGCGATATGCGTCTATTTCCTATATCGAAGGCATCCGCAACACGCCGTTCATAGTCCAGCTTTTCTTCGTTACCTTCGGTTTGCCGTTGATCTTCAATTACCGCTGGCCTTTCGAGGCATCAGCTCTTCTGGCTATAGTTCTGAATTTTTCGGCCTATTTTGCTGAAGTACTACGGGCGGGCATTGAATCTGTGCATCGCGGTCAGATCGAGGCCGCTCAGTCCCTTTGCCTAACACGACGCCAGACCTTTTTCGATATCGTCCTACCCCAAGCCTTCGCCAACGTTTGGCCGTCCCTTACCAGCCAATTCGTCTTCCTCTTCCTGACCACGGGCCTGATTTCCGAGATTGGCGTCGAGGATTTGACATGGTCAGGCCGCTACATTGCCGACCGGAACTTCCGCGATTTCGAAGTCTTTATCGTCCTGACCTTGCTCTACGTACTCATCGTGTTCGGATACAAGGCGATCTTCAGTCTGGTCCAGCGGTTCGCTTTCCGCTGGAGGGTAGCGAGATGACCGAATTACTGCAGCTACTACTCGGTGAATTCCATGCCAAAATGCTCTTGGTTCTGCTGAGTGCCACGCAATGGACAATATATTTGTCGCTGACCGCATTTATCGGTGGCGG
>DFRF01000192.1:0-3080 GCA_002378125.1 Rhodospirillaceae bacterium UBA3470
TCCGATCGTCGTCACGGACGTCCGCGCGTCGGTGAACGGGGCGGCCATGAAACGCTCTCTGCTCGGGATGAGCTTCCTCAACCGGTTATCGGGTTATGAGGTTAGCGGCGGCCGTTTGATGCTGAAGCCCTAACCGGGCTCAACATAGTACCCCTCCGAACGGCTTTTCCTTGGGCAAGACGTCTTTCGCCAGGAGGTCGGTCGGCATACAGGTCTCATGCCACGCCGTGTCGCCCCGGGGCGACAGGTGATAGGTAAAGATCGTTGCCTCCATTGGCGCAATGCCGTCATATCCTGCGATCAACAGTTCGGCTATTCCCAGAATATCAGCATTCTGGTGCATTGAATCAGCGGGAAATGGTCTCGGTGACGCGGGCGATGTTATTGATATTCACGCCCAGCCGATCCTCAATGACGATCACTTCACCAGTGGCGACAAGGCGGTTGTTAGCGTGAATTTCGATGTCTTCGCCGACGCCACGGTTCAGTTCCACAACCGCGCCACGGCCAAGCTTCAAGATCTGGCTGATGGGCATTATGGCGGTGCCCAGGACGGCGGTGATGTCCACGCTGACATCAAGGACCGCGTCTAGTTCGGTAAGGTTGTCGTCTATACCAAGGACGTCGCCGACTGTTTGGGGTTCGTCTTCCATCACATCCATCCTGACCAAGAGCCGTTAGTATCCATGGTGGCTTTTAAGGTGCGGTTAACGACCGAATCAAGCCATCATAGCATATCTGTTGACCCGTCCATTAGTTTCCTCCGACTGCCTTCACGCGCTCAAGCAAAGTGTGCAGGCCTGGATCGTGTTGGCCTAGCAATTCCAGCTTGCGCACTAATTCTATCAAATAATCACGGTTGCGCCCGGCGATGCCCGATGCCCGCAAGATGACCGCGACGGCCGTATCGATGGGCAGGGGGCCTGCGTAGTTGGGATGGTCCGGATTGGCCACATAGGTGAAGGCCGCTACGGGGCCCGCGGCGAGCATGATCTCGACCATCTTTGGCACATAGGCGTAATTGCCGACCAACTCGCGTTCGTTGAGGTAGGTGTAGGTTGATGGCCAGTCTTCGGGCGCGATACGAAAGGCCACGCCGACGCACTGTCCGCCTAAGTCCAGACCCAGCACCAGGCCTGGTGTTTCCCGGGTGCCGCGATGGTGATGCGAATACATGCAGAATGCCCGGTGATGCCCCATCAACACAGCTGGTTGCTGTTCAGTAAATGGGAACCCGGGATTCCACATGAGCGAGCCATAGCCGAACACCCATGAGGCATCGGGAAGCGTGGTCACCGGATCGCCCTCCGTTGACACTGCGTTTGGGATGCGATCAGGTCCAACAACTTGGTCCAGGACACCCTCTCGTAGACAATGACCTCGTTTAGCCACCGGCAAGTCTGGCCTGTTTTCTGTCTCATGCGCCGCTGGCCAGGGCCCGGTCCAGGAACTCCAATCGGTCCTGACCCCAAAATAGCTGCTCGCCCAGACCGTAGGTGGGCGCGCCAAAAACGCCTTTTGCCAGGGCGTCCTTGGAATTCTGCAGCCATTGCGCCTCGATGGTGTTCTTCTGGCCGGCCTCAAAGAGCCCTTGGCCGTCGAACCCTTGCGCTTCGGCGATGCCGATCAACGTCGCCTCGTCACCGATGTTTCTGTCTTCGGCCCAAAGTGCGGTCATGATGGCGTTGACCAAGTGTGTTACATCCAGGCCCTGGTTGATGGCAGCGATCACTATGCCTATTCCGTTGCGTTCGTTGGATGGGAAGTTGTCCGGCTGCTTGATGAGGGGAATACCAAGATAGGCCGGCCATCGCTCCAGTTCCTGCAGTCGGTAGGCTTGACGTGCCGGTGCCCGCTTCGGCAGGGGCAGGCCGCCGGTCTCCGGGAAGACTAGACCGAAGTTAGTCGGTTTGTGCACTACTTTCGCGCCGTGCCTTGCCGCTATTTTGGCTAGGCGCGCGTCGCCTAGGTAGCTCCACGGGGAATTCAGGGTGAAGTGATAGGTGATGGTTTGGCCCATGACGGTGTTACTCTCAACTGAGGTTCAAAAATCGCCTGAGCTTATCGTTGGGCCGGATGAGGTCAAGGTGGGTATAAGCTCCGCGAACAGGGTTTCACGGTGATTTATTTATTTCGTGTGTATAAAGTAAAAAATAATTGGCCGGGGGTGATTACTTGGATTGACAGCTAAAAGTACTTTGTTAACAATTCCGGCATATGAAGAAGCTTGACCCGCGCTCCGACGATCAAAGACGGCATATCAGATCAAGCGGACAGGCTCTTTGGAGTGGATTCGAGTTAATGATTCAGGATACGGAATAGGGATCTGGGCAAAATGCTTCATAAGCCATGCGACGGCGAACAGGTTTACGAGGTCTCCCTCTACAACAAGGACGTCCGTTCCTTGGTGAAGGAAAACCTAAGTCATGATGTGTTTGAAGACCATTGGGCAGACAGCCAAAAACACGACGTTGTCGCTTGCGACGAGGTTGAGGCACGGCGTATGGTTGCCGAGCGGTTCAAGCCTGATGACGGTTTTGTCATCGAGGGTGTCGTCCTGACCGCCTTCTAAGCACAAGCCCCGCTTGCAGGGCTGTGTCGGGACCGACGGCGCATCCGGGCCCGGTTGTTATTTAGCGTTTGCCGGCGACGATTTCAAAAAGTGAATAATGGCGTCCAGGTCCATTTTTTTCCAAAGCTTGGTGGTCATCGACGTTGTTCATTTCTTTTTTCCGACCATCGTATCCAACTGAATCGCGGGGTACGCCACGACGATGATGCCTATGCCTGGTATCTCCTTTTGAAGAAGGGAGAAACCGGTATTTCGTTGGCAACGAGTGAATACCGGTTAGTTGATCATCTTTGTGGACAATACGGTCAAGACCAGCGGCCCGCACCTGCATTTACAGATTTCGGTGCTGTCGACCGGCAAGTATGCGTTTAAGACTATGCCGGTTTAGCCGCGCATCGCAGAAGGTGTGGTCGACTAAATTGGTACGGCGATCAGTACTGCCGGTCAACATAACCGCTTAGGTCTCGGCCCCGCCGTTTACCTGGATCATTTGCCCATTGATAAAGCC
>DFRF01000192.1:3379-3574 GCA_002378125.1 Rhodospirillaceae bacterium UBA3470
GATCATTTGCCCATTGATAAAGCCACCCTTGTCGGAGGCCAAAAGGGCGCAGGCGGCGGCCACCTCGTCCCCAGTGCCAAGCCGACCAACGGGAACTCGATTCGCCATTTCCGCGATGTGCGCGGCCATGGTCGGGTCATTGCGTTCGCCTTCGATGGGACCGGGGGAGATGATGTTTGCGGTGATCCCCTCGGG
>DFRF01000187.1 GCA_002378125.1 Rhodospirillaceae bacterium UBA3470
AGTACAAAACCTTTCTCATGGTGAGCATCGTCAATTAGAGATAGCGATGGCTTTAGCCACCCAACCACATCTTTTATTATTAGACGAGCCGATGGCAGGTATGGGTGCGGAGGAAGGAGACAAAATACTGAAAATCCTGCAAAAATTAAAGAAAAGAAAAACGATACTGCTGATAGAGCATGACATGGATGTAGTGTTCGCACTTGCCGACCGTATAACCGTACTCGTTTACGGTCGGGCTATAGCAAGCGGTTCCCCTCAAAGCATAAAGACAGATGAAAGAGTGCGAGAGGCCTATCTCGGCACGGAGGGAGACCTCAATTGTTAGCGGTCCGCGGTATTGAAAGCCATTACGGAGCAAGCCAAGCGTTATTTGGAGTTTCTCTAAGCGTTAAGAGCGGCGAAGTAGTTACGTTAATTGGGCGTAATGGTATGGGTAAAACTACCTCTATAAACTCAATTATGGGAATAACGAAAATTACTAGAGGTGAAATTTTTCTCGAAAATCAGCCCATCAATGACCTCGAAAGTTTCGAAATAAACAGAAAGGGAATAGCTTTGGTTCCCGAGGGCCGGCAAGTTTTCCCAAATTTAACAGTCCGAGAAAATCTTGTGGCCATTGCAGCGAACAGAAATAAACACGCAAATCCGTGGAACCTGGAAAAAATACTCGATTTGTTTCCCCTATTATCCGCACGTATAGACAACATGGCAAATTTATTGTCCGGCGGAGAACAACAGATGTTAGCCATTGGTCGTTCACTTATGACTAATCCAAAGATTCTACTCCTCGATGAAGCCACAGAAGGTTTAGCGCCATTAGTTCGAAGTGAAATCTGGAGATGCCTCAACCAATTGAAAGAGGAAGGGATTTCAATTTTAGTCGTAGATAAGAATGTAAACGACTTAGCTCGCATCGCAGACATGCATTATATAATCGAAAAAGGACGCATAGTATGGGAAGGGACTTCACCAGAGTTATTAGAACAGAAGGATTTCTTAGGTAATAAGCTGGGCGTCTAAGTTGCGCCGCCCCAGATTTCATTATTTAAAACTTGATATTTCAACGACCAAAACTCTGAACCGTTGACTCCTGCCACCGAATTTACACAACTAGCCGGCGGTTGGAAGCCGTGATCAGCAATACCTGAGGAGATCGAGCCGTGAACATGGAGCTCTCTGAAACTCAATGTCAGATCAAGGAAAGCGTTGCCAAGCTTCTGGAGCAATTTGATGATCAGTATTGGCTGGAACGCGATTCATCTGGCGAATTTCCGGAAGAATTTTGCCGTGCCATTGCTGACAATGGTTGGATGGGCATCGCCATGCCAGAGGAATACGGCGGCAGCGGCCTTGGGATCACCGAAGCCGCCATCTTGGCCCAAACGATAACCGAATCAGGGGCTGGAAATGCCGGCTTTGCGGCTATTGTCATAGGTATCTTCGGGCTCCATCCGGTAGTTGTTTTCGGCACCGAGGAACAGAAGCGCGAATGGCTGCCGCCAATCATTAAGCGTCAGGATGTTGCGTGTTTTGCTGTTACCGAACCGAACACGGGCCTCGACACGACACGTCTGAAAACACGAGCCAAGTGGGATGGTGAGAAGTATATTGTCAACGGGGAGAAAATCTGGACCTCGACGGCCCAGGTCTCGAACAAGATGCTGTTGATCGCTCGGACCAAGGACATCGCCGAGACGAAGAAGCCGATCGACGGTCTGTCGCTATTCTACACAGATCTGGATCGCGATTACTGCGACATCCGCGTCATCGACAAAATGGGGCGGAAGTGCGTTGACTCGAACGAGCTCTTTATCGACGGCCTGCCGATCCCAAAGGAGCACCTGATCGGAGAGGAGGGGAAGGGCTTTCGCTACTTGCTGCACGGACTTAACGCGGAACGCATTCTGATTGCTGCATCCATGGTCGGTCTGGGCCGTTGCGCGCTTAGGAAGGCTGCCAAATACGCTAAGGAGCGCATCGTCTTTGACCGACCCATTGGTATGAATCAGGCGATCCAGCACCCTTTGGCTATTTCTTGGGCGGAACTGGAGGCCGCTCACATGATGGCTTTCAATGCCGCTACTAAATACGACAACGGCGAAGATTGCGGGCTTGAGGCTAACGCGGCTAAATACCTGGGCGCGGAAGCCACCTTTAAGGCCTGCACCAACGCTGTAATGACCCACGGCGGCATGGGATACGCAAAAGAATACCATGTCGAGAGGTATCTACGCGAAAGCTTAATTCACCGGCTTGCACCGGTTAGCCCTCAATTAATCCTGAGTTACCTGGCCGAGAAGGCCCTCGGCCTACCGAGGAGTTATTGATCCACAAGAACAACGATCGAGAGGTAGACCCATGGTGCGACCAACCAAGGCCTACATCGCGGGAGTGTACGAGCATCCGACGCGCAAGGCCATTGACAAGACGATCCCGCAGTTGCACGCGGAGTTGGCCGCCGGCGCGCTGGCCGATGCGGGCCTGACCAAGGACGACGTCGATGGTTTCTTCTGCGACGGCACCGGACCCGGCCTGGGTGGCATTTCCATGGCCGAATATATCGGCTTGGACCTGAAGTATACGGACTGTACGGAGACAGGCGGGTCTAGTTACATCGTACACGTTGGCCATGCGGCTCAGGCTATTGCGGACGGGAAGTGCAGCGTGGCGCTTATCTCGCTTGCTGGACGACCGCGCGCTGAAGGTTTGAAGACCTTGGGGGCGCGTACATATGGTGGACCGCCCGAGGCGGGCTTTGAGATGCCCTATGGCCCGGCGGTAGTAAACACCTACGCCATGGCTGCCATGCGCCACATGCACGAGTTCGGTACCACGTCCGAGCAACTGGCCTGGATTAAGGTCGCAGCATCTCATCACGCGCAACATAACGAGCACGCCGTGCTTCGTGCTGTGGTCACGGTGGAAGACGTGGTCAATTCACCGATGATTGCCGATCCCCTGCACCGGCTCGACTGCTGTGTGATCAGCGACGGCGGCGGCGCCCTCGTCATGGTCAGCCCGGAAATCGCCAAATCCCTGGGTAATCGTTCCGTCAAGGTGTTGGGCCAAGGGGAAGCGATCAAACACCTGAATGCAGGCCAAGTGGACCTCACCTATACGGCCGGTGTGACGTCGGGGCGCATCGCCTTTGAGGAAGCGAACCTGACGCCCGCTGATATGGACTACGCTTCGATCTACGACAGTTTCACCATCACGGTCTTGATTACTTTGGAGGATCTTGGTTTCTGTGCGAGAGGCGAGGGCGGCAAGTTTGTTTCCGACGGTAACTTGATTTCGGGGATCGGAAAACTTCCATTCAATACGGACGGTGGCGGCCTTTGCAACAACCATCCGAGCAACCGAGGCTCGATGACCAAGGTGATTGAGGCCGTGCGCCAATTGCGCGGTGAGGCCCACCCAGCGGTTCAGGTGCCGGACTGCACGTTGGCGCTCGCACACGGCACCGGTGGTCAGATCGGTACTCGCAGTGGCAGTGCCACTGTCATCTTGGGGAGGAACGACGCATGAGCCAGATGGAGCGGACTTACTTGGATCCCGATATCAACATGGAAACGACGGTCTACTGGGAGAGCGCTAAGAACGGAAAGCTCTTGGTCAAGACCTGTAAGGCGTGTGGCAAGCTCCATTATTATCCGCGCACGATTTGCCCGCATTGCCTGAGTAGCGATACGGACTGGGTCGAGGCCAGCGGGAAGGGTACCATCTACACCTATTCGGTGATGCGCCGCACAGAGACGCCCTACGTCATTGCCTATGTGACACTGGAAGAGGGCGTCACGATGCTGTCGAACATCGTAGAATGCGATGTTGATGACGTCGCCGTGGGGCAGACCGTGGAAGTGGTGTTTCGCGACACGGAGGGCGGTCATTCGCTTCCGGTTTTCCGGCCGGCTTGACGTGACAAAAAAAGGATAAGAGGGGAATATGGGACGGCCCTTGGATGGCGTGAAAGTCGTCGATTTCTCGAATATGCTGATGGCGCCCTACGCGACGCAGATCTTGGGAGATCAGGGTGCCGACGTGATTAAGGTTGAAGCGCCGGGGGGCGATCCAGTACGCAATATCGGGCCGGCCCGCAACCCAGGCATGGGCGCCATCTTCTTGAACTGTAACCGCTCGAAGCGGAGCATCGTTCTGGACGTGAAGAAACCGGCAGGGCTTGCGGCGATGCATCGGATGATCGCTGACGCCGATGTGCTGCTTTACAATCGCCGGCCGCAATCCATGCAACGCCTAGGCCTCGCCTATAAAGACGTTGCTGAGGTCAATCCGCGCATCATCTATGTGGGCCTCTACGGTTACAAGGAAGAGGGGCCCTATGCCGGCCAGCCGGCATTCGACGACCTAACCCAGGGTGCTGTCGGTATTCCCTGGTTGGCGCACATGGTAGATGGGCGCGAGCCTGCCTATTGCCCCACCGCCATTGCAGATCGGGGTGTCGCGCTTTGGGCCGTGGGAGAGATCAACGCCGCGCTCGTGCATCAAGTCCGTACGGGCCGAGGTCAACGCATCGACATTCCCATGTTCGAGATGCTGACCAGTTTTGTTCTTGGTGATCATTTAGGCGGCGAGACCTTCGATCCGCCTTTGGGTCCGGCTGGATACAAACGTATGTTGAACCCGAACCGCAAGCCCTACCCGACTAAGGACGGCTATATCTGCGTTATGGTGTACACGGACCGGCACTGGCAATCGTTTGCCGTGGCTCTGGGTGAGGATTGTCATTTCCGGGACGATCCACGCTACGCAAATATGGAGGCGCGCGCGGCTAATATCACCGAAATTTATACGGAGCTGGCGGCGCTGTTATTGACGCGCACCACGACGTGGTGGATGGCCCTTTTTAATGGCGCGGACATTCCGGCCATGCCTTTGCACACGCTGGAGACCTTGATTGAGGACCCGCAATTGGCCGCGACCGGGTTCTTTGGCGAAATCGATCATCCAAGCGAGGGCAAGCTGCGATCTATCGGCGTGCCCAGTTCTTGGACGGAAACCCAACCGGCGCCCTCGCGTCATGCGCCGCGGCTCGGCGAACACAGTGCCGAGGTTCTTGGGGAATACGGCTATGGTGACGACGAGATCGCGGCCTTAATGGCGGACGGTGTCACGCAGGCACCCGCAAATTGAACGGATACGAGAGGAAACTAGGATGTCAGGTCTGTATTATGAGGAATTTGAGATTGGCATGGAGTTCAAACATGCCCTGACCCGCACGGTCACGGAGATGGACAACATTATGTTCTGCGCCATGACCCATAATCCCCAGCCATTACACCTGGATGAAGAATACTCGAGAAATACTTTCTATGGCCAACGTCTGGTTAATTCCCTGTTCACGCTGGGTTTGGTCATCGGCGTGACAGTTGCCGACACAACGTTGGGCACGACGCTTGGTAACCTGGGAATGACTGACGTGCGCTTCAAGAACCCCGTGTTCCATGGCGACACGATCCACGTCGTGACCCGCATCAAGGATATGCGCGAGAGTGCGTCTAGGCCAACCACAGGAATCATCACCTTCGAGCACTTCGGCTTTAATCAGCGGGATGAGGAAATCACGTATTGCGTACGGACCGGCCTCATGAAGAAAAAGGAGCACGACGCATGATCATTCGCTCCTGGCTTTTCGTCCCGGGCGACAGCGAACGTAAGCTGGCGAAGGGGCGTGGTAACTCGGCTGACGCGCTTATTCTCGATCTGGAGGACGCCGTTTCCGATGACCACCAGGACCAGGCTCGGGCGATGACCTGTGCCTTTCTCAAGGACAACCCCGATCGCTCACGGCAAAAGCTCTGGGTTCGAGTTAACCCCTTGGACCATGATTTTTCCCTGCCCGACCTGGCGGCGGTCATGCCCGGCGCGCCAGATGGGATCGTGTTGCCAAAGGTGTATTCGGCAGCTGAGGTGAATCGCATGGCTGATTTCCTGCTTGCCCTAGAAGCTCGCGAGGGGTTGGGTCTGGGGTCGACCAAAATCCTCAGCGTTGCGACTGAAACGGCGGCTTCATTGCTGACCTTCCACACGTATTTGGACAATGTCACCAATCGTCTGACGGCGCTCACCTGGGGCGGCGAAGACCTGGCTGCGGCCTTGGGCGCCAGCGACAATCAGCATCCAACGTCTGGCGACTACGACGATCCGTATCTTTATGCTAAGTCCATGTGCTTAGCGACCTCTCGGGCTATTGATGCGCAGCCCGTGGGCTGTGTGTGGGTCAATTTTAGGGACCTTGAAGGTCTTAAAAATGACTGCCTGCGCGACCGGCGCACCGGATTCATTGGTAAGGTCGCCATCCATCCCGACCAGTCTGACATTATCAACCGGGCATTTACCCCTTCGGAAGATGAAATCGCCTATTCCCAAAAGGTCGTCGACCTGTTTGAACAAAACCCGGGAATGGGAACGGTCGGCCTAGACGGCAAGATGCTGGACATGCCGCACCTGAAGCAGGCACGCAATGTACTGGCGCTCGCCAAGCAAGTGAAGGAAGGGGGATAAGCATGGTCGGAACACTAGAAGGCATCCGCGTCGTTGATCTGACTACCGTGATCATGGGGCCTTGGGCGGCGCAGATGATGGGCGACATGGGTGCGGATGTGATTAAGGTCGAAACCCATGGCGGCGACATCAGCCGTGGCATGGGGCCGGGCCGTAACAAGGGCATGGCGGCTTGTTACCTGACGTCGAACCGTAACAAGCGCTCGGTCGTGTTGGACCTAACCCAAGATGAGGGTTTGTTGGCGCTTCGCCGCTTGATCGATTCAGCGGATGTCTTCATGCACAACTTCCGGCCCAAAGTGATAAATAAGTTTAACCTCGGATACGAGACTTTTAAGAACGCCAACCCGGAACTGGTGTATTGCGGCGCCTACGGCTTTCGCGCCGACGGACCTTGGGCCAACAAGCCTGCCTACGACGATATCATTCAAACAGCCGCTGGCTACTGTGATATGCAGGAGCTGATTTCCGACCAGCCTCGTTACGTGCCAAGTCTGATTGCCGATAAGACATCTTCCTATGCGGTGTTCTCCGCTATCCTCGCCGCACTCGTGTGTCGCGAACGTGGCGGCGGTGGGCAGGCGGTCGAGGTGCCCATGTTCGAGACCATGGTCGACTACGCTATGATTGAACACCTCTACGGCGCAACCTTCGATCCCCCCATTGCGCAAATGGGCTATGAGCGGATTATGAATATCGAACGCCGGCCGTATCAGACCAGTGACGGCGGTTATTTGACGGTTCTCCCCTACACGGATAAGAACTGGACCGACTTCTTTAAACTGGCGGGCCGCGAGGAATTTCTCGACGACCCGGATTTCCAGACCTATTCGAACCGGCTTAACAATTCTAAGAAGGTCTACGCGACCCTCAACGAAATCGTTTCGACCCGGACATTAAACGATTGGGTCGCGCAGTTGGACGCCGCCAACATCCCAGCGATGATGGTAAAGACTAAGGAAGACCTGTTGGATGACGAACAGCTTAATGCCACCGGTTTCTGGCATAACGTTGATCATCCGACGGAGGGTAAACTCCGGTTTACCGATCCACCATTCCGCTATTCGAAAACACCGTCGACGATACGTGACATGCCGCCGCTTCTCGGCGAACAAAGCCGCGAGATACTGGCAGAAGCCGGATATTCGGCCGATGAGATCGACGATCTCATTGCCAAGAACGTGACCAAGGCATCGTAATTGAGAAGGAAAGCAAAATGTCGAATCCTATGAGCCTTGAAGGCCATAACATTATCGTCACTGGCGCCGGCCAAGGTATTGGCGAGGCTGTAGCGCGTCTCTCCGCGGATCTGGGCGCGAGGGTAATCCTGGTTGACGTACAGGCGGAAAAGATAAACGCCCTGGCAGACGACCTTGGCGCTGATAAGGCGGAGGTCCATATCGGTTCCGTCGCTGATCCGAGTTTCGTTCAGGGCATGGTCGCTAACGCGGTCACTAAGAACGGCGCCATTCACGGCCTGGTCAACAACGCTGGCATAGTCCGCGCCGCGATGATCAACAAGATGCCTATCGATACCTGGCAGGAGGTTATTGACGTCAACCTGTCCGGCGTCTTCTACTATCTGCAGGCGGTGGGCCGCCACATGTGTCAGCGCCATGAGGACGGGGACACGAGCCCGGCGTCCATCGTTAACATCTCATCCGACGCTGGCCGGCGCGGCACCATCGGCCAGATCAATTACGGAGCTGCCAAGTCGGGCGTCATGGGTATCACCATGAGCGCGGCCCGTGAATGGGCGGCTAATCAGGTGCGTGTGAATTCTGTCTGCTTCGGTGTTGTCGAGACGGAAATGACCGAAACCATCCGTTCCGATAAGTTCCGCGACCGTATCTTGGCTCAGGTCCCCATGGGCCGGTTCTCCGACCCAGAGGAGGCCTGCCAGCCCGTATGCTTCTTGCTGTCGCAGGCGGCCAGCTATATCACCGGTCAGCACGTGTCTGTAAACGGTGGCTACACCATCGGCGTCTAGGGGCCGCGGTTGTAGAACAAGTGAATGCCTTCGTATGAGGAAATGTTATCCGAGGAGTAGGCCAACGGGTGTTGGTCGTCAAACGGTTGCCCGGCAGGCCTTCCAAGCGGCAATGACTTCGCGGCCGTCGCGGCCCACATCGGCCGCCGCCTTCCCGGGTTTGTAAAGCGACGTTCCCATGCCGAACCCCTGCGCGCCGGCGGCTACGTAGGCCGCCATGTTGTCTGCGCCGATGCCGCCTACGGGAAGCACGGGTACGTCAACTGGCAATACAGCGCGTATAGCCTTCAAAATGGCCGGTGTTAAACCTTCCGCCGGGAACAGCTTTAAGGCGTCGGCACCGGCGTCCAGGGCAGCGAAGGCCTCAGTCGGAGTAGCAATGCCGGGCAAGGACACCAAGCCCTGACGTTTGGTTGCGACGATGACGTCCATATTCGCATTAGGCGAAATTATTATCTCCCCGCCCGCGTCAGCCACTTCTGCGACCGCGTTCTCTGTAAGCACTGTACCCGCGCCAATGACCGCACGGCCCTCGCAGGCCTCACGCAGATGGGCGATTGAGACCAGGGCCTCTGGCGAATTCAACGGAACCTCGATCAAGGTGAAGCCTGCCACGATCAGGGCTACGCCGACGTCCACTGCCTCATCTGGCTGAATGCCGCGGAGGATCGCCACCAAAGGGCATTGGGCAAGGGCGTCGGAAAAAGTCGGCATCTCTATCTTCCTTATGATTTGCTGAAATGTTTGGCAGCGGCCCAAAGTCCGGCTAGCGCAGCCGCTTCGGCGTCACGCGTGACGGTGGAGATATTCGCCCAATTGAAAGCAAGGGCATAGGGTTCGGAGATCGCCCCAGTGGTAAGAACATGGATGGTATCGGCGGCGCCATACAATGCCCTAGCGCCCATGATTTCTGCGCCGATCAGCTGCCCGGATAAGAACGAGGCTAGTCCCGGTTTCGACATTTCGTTCGAGATGCCTAGCGTCCGGGCCGAGAATAGGCGGTGCAAAAGGCCGCCGGCCTCCCGAGCCCGTTCTAGACCCTGGGTAAAGGTGTCCGCGTCGAATGTATCTTCCGGCTCCATCAGTCGGCCCAGGATCGAATGATCCTTGAGGACGGCGAATACCTCGCCGGTCATGAAGGTTGCGAAATCGTCGATGCGGCCATCTCGCACGCGAATCCATTTCGAATGCGTCCCTGGTATGCAAAAAAGGCCTTCAGCCACGCCATTGGCGGTGATCACGCCGCCAATCTGGGTTTCCTCGCCGCGCATGATTTCTGGCGCGCCGTCCGCCGTACGCGCGCGAACCCCGGGCATGATGCGGACCGTACCGTCCCCAGGCACGGTGATCATGGCGGCGATCAGGGCTTCCAGATCACAGGGGGCTTCCAGGTATGGCGCTTCCACCCAGCCTTGCTGTGCGCCGATCATCCCGGACATGAGTACGGTGATATCTGGGTGCTCCTGCCGCCAGGCACCGCAGGCTGCGTCCAACTCGCCCGCGAAGTCGCCATCCGTGACTGCCAGGATGCCCTTCGGCCTGGCGACCCGGTCTAAGGCCTGACCGCCTGATCCGAGCAGGGTCGCACGTAGGCTGGTGGTGCCCCAGTCGACGGCGATGCAGCGTGCGGTGTCGGTCATGCGGTAGTTCCTCGGGTTATCGATGGGTTATAGACGCATCCATGCACGCCCGACAATGGTGTGGCACGGAGCCCCGGGGGTGGATGAAAAATGTCAACCACTCGTGATCATTTTATCCCGTTCCCACCGTTTCGTCTGGTTTATCCCTGATCAAATGAAGTCGTTCGGGCTGTGAGGGCATGAGGCGAGCCAGACGTTCCTTTATCTCCACGGTCCGCGAAGCCGCATAGTAGGCCTAATTCTGCCAGGGCCTGGTTGTAAGCGTTCTCCAGCTTGCCCAACAATGTATCCGCCTCCCAGCAATCAGACGGTTCCACAGATTCCAGCCGCCGCGCTGTATTGTCGAGATAGACGTAGGCTTTGCAAAACGCTGCGGTTCTGGCCAAAAAGATGCCAATTAGCCTGACATGCCTTGTCATTTGAATGGAACGACCAAAAGAGATGAAAAGCGAACAATAAAAAAATATGTCATACAAATTCGAGTTGCTGATTTTTCTTTGACGGCGTCGTCGTTGTTTGGAGGGATTTGACAATCACGTTGCGCTGCCGCCACACCGTGTACCAGATGACCATGCCAATGACCGCGGCCGTGGCGATGGGTGGACGCAGACCCGTGTGTTCGGCGATCAGACCCAGGACGAAGGCGCCGACACCCGCGCCGCCAATGTGGATTATCCCGTACAGGCTCATGACTCGGCCGCGCATGGCCGACGGAGTAACGAAATGCAGCGTTGTTTGCATGCCGATACCTGCGACTACGGTGGTGAAACCGATTGAGAGAGCGACTGGAAGTGCGACCATGTACTCCGTTGTCGCGACCAAGGTGATCCCGAACACGGCGGTGCCGAGCACGCCCCACAGGGCAATAATCGGTTGATCGTCCATGCCGCCGCGCCTTGCCATCCATATGCCTGCACCGATAGCACCGATACCAAAGGCCGCGGTCAAAACTGCGAACTCGTCTGCGCCCTTGCCAAACACGTCGGATGTCAGTCCAGGCAGCAACTCGACTACCGAGCGCAGACAAAAGGCCGCCGTGGCCATAATAAAGATGACCAGGCGGATCGACGCGTGGCCCTGGATGAAACGAATGCCTTCGCGAATATCGTCAAGAAGCGACGGCTGCGGACCATCCGTTTCGGGTCGTTTGCGTCGCGGGATCTTTAGCGAAAGCAACGCGATGATAAGTGCTGCATAGGAACACGCATTGATTAGGAACGAACCATGAATCGACCAGAGTGTAATCACCACGGTCGAGATCATGGGCCCCACGAACCGGG
>DFRF01000018.1 GCA_002378125.1 Rhodospirillaceae bacterium UBA3470
GATGACATGGTAAATGCAGTAGACCACATAGCTTTAATTAAGGCAGATATAGAGGGTTATGAGTTAAAGATGCTAATGGGCGCCGTTAATCTGATTGAAAGAGACCGGCCGTTCTTATATTTGGAAAACGATATCGTTGAAAAGTCTCCTGAATTAATTTCTTACCTGTGGGGCCTTAGTTACGATATTTGGTGGCATGTTGTTCCGCTTTTTAATCCAAGAAATAGAGCAAATACAGAACAGAATATTTTTTTAAATACCGCTTCATTAAACATAATTTGTGCTCCTGCTGAAAAAGATATCAATATGGATACGAATAAAATCGAAGACGCTTACTTCCACCCATTAAAAGGTATTTAGCGGATCTCACGAGCGAACATCGGACCAAATCTGTTCCATGAATAAAGAACAGTTTCGTGGCACATATCGATATCACGTTTGTGCAGCAGATCTTCTACATTACGCAGTGAGAGAGAAAACCGGACATACATCATCACGGCCAGACGAATGATCGCCGGCTGGGTTTTGAAATAAAGGAAGGGGGCTGATTTTTCATGCCGAGAGTGTAGACCGATCAATACCCCGCCTTAAACCGCTTTCCTCTGACACTGCCGCGTCAAGGGCTTCTCCCCCGCCTAGCGTTTACGGGCGATGAAAAGTTTTATGTCACCGAGACTGACCGGCACGACGATTGCCGCGGGCACGGATCTCGAGACTAGATGCAGAAGACCGCAAAGCGGACGCGGCATAATCGCGGCCGCCTTTTTGCAGATGTAGCGCAACGAAGCAAAATGGGTATAGCGCGACACCTCGACAGCTTCGTACCCGGCGTCATCGAGCCAACGGCGCAACAAGGTCTCGGAGAAATAATAGAGGTGCATCTCCATAATCCAAGGCCAGTGCCGGCCAAGAAGACTGGCAAACCAATTGTCGATATCGAGGGTTGAAAAACAAACGACGCCGCCGGGTCGCAACAGTTTATTGACCTCGCGCAACAGCTCGAAGGGTTCGCGGACATGTTCCAGAACATCCCACGCGACGACCGCGTCGAAACCCGATCCCAGCGCCGCGAGGTTCTCTGAAAGCGTTCCTTTGTGCACCGTGATTCCATCTTTCTTGGCCGCGATTTGCACTGCCCAATGGGACGGCTCCACCCCACTACACTGCCACCCCGCCTGCTTCGCCACCTCAAGGAAGAGCCCACAATAGGCGCCAATTTCCATAATCTTACCGGGCGGGCCGAGGTGGGGCGAGATTTTCGCGAGGGTCTCCTCGAAAGCGCGGGTGCGGGCTTTTTCATCGTTCAGATAGGTCGGGTCCTCAACGGCGCGATAGATATCCTCGAGTGCTTCGGGAATTTGGGACTTGGGCACGTGAACAATCCCGCACATTAGGCACTGAACGACCTGGGGTTTGTCCTTATGGGCAAGGCTCGAACATTGATAAGCGCTGGCGGCGGCGGCGCCATCGCGGCTCGCCGAAGCGGGATAAATTTCAATCAGGTAGGGTGCTCCGCAATGTGCGCAGTCTCCATCGATCTCGGCCGCCGGCTTGAAGGCATTCCGCCCGGTTAGACGGGACGCCGCCAGACGGAGTAACTTAGTGACGCCTTTCACAATCTCGACGGCGGGAAATTTGGATACGCCCGTGTAGCGGTCCTTGAAATAAATCGGAACTTCAGTGATGCGAAAGCCAGCACTGTGCAGGCGAAACACCGTCTCAGTGAAAAACGAATACCCGTTCGAGCGCAACTTCGCGCATCGGAACCGCCGCAGCATGGCGACATCGAAGGCGCGAAACGACGTCGTGAACTCGTGAAGCGGTATGGAGAGCAGGATTCGAGCCAAGGTGTTTGCACTGATGCTCACGAACCTTCGATATCCCCGATAGTCGCACTTTCCGCCGGGCGCATAGCGTGAGCCGATCACCATGTCGGAATTTTCGAGCGCGTCAAGTAGAAGCGGAATTTCCGCCGGATCATGCGAGATATCTGCATCCATGGTCACAAGGCGGTCGTAGCCATTCTGAATAGCGTATAGGAACGCCAACTGATGCGCCGATCCCAGTCCCAGTTTTGACGACCGGTGCACCAGATGCAGGCGTGAATTGCTGGCGGCCAGGCTGCGCAGATAATCTCCCGTTCCGTCAGGCGAAGCATCGTCGATAACCAGCGCGTCCAGGTCCCCCTGCAGCCGAAATATTTCCTGGAGCAGAAGATCAATATTGTCGCGTTCGTTATAAGTTGCCGTCGCGACAAGCGTTCTCGGATTACTGAAGCGGCTAGTCATAACAACAGTAATACTCTACAAAATTACGGAAGTTGGGCAAAAACCGAAAATAGAAAGAAGAGAAAGGCTTAAGTCCATATATTTTGATAACGGACATTTTCATCTAATGCCAGCGCCCTATGGTTTCCATTTCTCCCTCATGCACCGATCATTTCTATTGTATTCCTTGTCGCAAATTGTGAACATCGGCCCCATATTGGATAAACATCGACCCCTGGTCGGACGGTCAGGGCCGGGCGAGAAAGATTTTCGAGTAGTGGAATAGATGCGCGTACTATTTATCAATCCGCCAGCACTCAACACGGTAATCGAAAACCCCGACGAAAAAGGGCGTGAGTTTCTCGAGGCCGATGCGTTTGGCGACTTCCCGCCGCTCGGTCTGTTGTACGTTTTGTCCCATCTGGAAGCCAAAACCGATCACCAGTGCTATTTCTTCGATTGCGTGGCCGAGCGCATGTCCTATAACCAGTTGCGCGATAAAATCCAGGAAATTTCGCCCGACGTCGTCGCCATCACCAGTTTCACCGTCGGTCTCGTCGATGTCGTGATGACAGCCGACATTGCGCGCTCAGTCGTGCCACACGCCCATATATGCTTGGGCGGCCATCATCCAATCGCCTATCCCCGCGAAGCGGCGGAATTGAAAGGTTTCGATTCCATCGTTGTCGGCGAGGGTGAGATCGCGTTCACCGATTTGGTCGAATGTCTGGCTAACGGCGAGGACTTCACCGCGATCCAAGGTGTCTATACGCGAGAGTCCATAAAGGCGGCGCTCGACAATCCCATCCGCGACAAGCGGTTTTTGGCCCGGATCACGGTTCCCAGCGGATATGTCGAGGATATTGACGCCTTGCCGATGGTTAATCGGAAGTACCTTAGGCATCTGCGCTATCAGAACATCCTAGGCGTCACGGACGATCTTGCAACGATCTTGAGCTCCCGCGGTTGCCCCTATCTCTGTACGTTTTGCGATGTCCCGATCAAAAGCTATCGAGAACGGTCCGCAAAAAGCGTGGTCGACGAAATCGAGGCGTGCCTTGAAATGGGCTACAAGGAGTTCCGGTTCTACGACGATCTGTTCAACATCACCGCCGATAAGGTCATCAAATTGTGCGACGAGTTGGATGCACGGGGCTTGAAAATCGACTGGGATTTCCGCGGCAGGGTCAACACCATCACTAGGGAAATGCTGGTGCGGGCCAAAAACAGCGGATTGCGGATGATTGCGTTTGGCGTCGAAACTGGCAGCGACGAGGGCCTGAAGGCACTGAAAAAAGGCACCAACACGGCGAAGGTCAATCGAGCGTTCGAGTTATGCCGGGAATTGGGGATCATTACGGTTGCCGACTACATTATCGGGCACCCCTTCGAGCGGACTATTTTCGACGTCGACAAAAGTTTGAAATTTCTAGTCGACCTAGATCCGGATTACGCTCAAATATCGATCCTGAAATTGTACCCCAATACGCAAATCTACGCCGAAGCCGTTGCCAAGGGTGTCATCGAACCCGGTCGCTGGGAGGCATTCTCGAAAAACCCGACCGCTGATTTCGTTGTCGATCACTGGGACGAACATCTTGATCTAGCGACTTTGACGAGATTGCAGAAAAGAGCATACAGAAAGTTCTATTTTCGCCCCAAGTACGTCATGAGAAGCGTGTTTCAAACCCGCTCATGGGTGGAATTCAAATCAAAAGTGTATGGCGCGCTAAAACTGGTCCAAACCAATAAGCGAAGCGCCTAGACGGCTTTTTTAAAAGCCACTTCCGCAGACTGGGAAATCGCTCGTTACACTTTGCTGGCGACGATATACTCGAACGGCGCCAATATGCGAGGCAAAACATTGCCGAGGATGACGCGGTCACACCAACCGAAGGTCCGCGCCAGAAGGGATCGTTCGCGCATCCAGTAGACCGTGAAATAGCTGAGATAATTCTCATCCTTCATTCTATGGTCGACGCGAAAGCCGGTTTCCGCCAGGAGTGACGCGAGTTCGGAAAATATTACGGCCTTCTCCCCCTGTTCGATCAGATAATTGCGTACGAAAAAGTTCTTCACCGCGTTGAAGGGGTCAAACACATCCGTTTCAATGATCCACCGTGGCGGATAGTAGTAGTTCGGTTCGACAATCATGAGCTTGCCGTCATCGTTGAGGCAACGATGAAGCCGCGACAACGCGGCGAGCTTGTCATCGACATGATGAAGGACATTGTTAACATTGACGACATCGAACGCTTGGCTCAGCTCAATTTGTTCAACGTCAGCCACAGCGCTGGTGAGCCGGTCGATCGGTACCGACAGCCGGCCTAACATCTTACGCTGGTAGCGAACGCTTTCCGCGCATACGTCGAAGGCAACCACTTCGTTGTCCGATCTCAAGAGATAAGGAACGATGTAGTTGACACCGGAGCCCACATCCAGAACACGCTTGTTCTCGATCTTTCCCAAATACCTCTCCCACCAAAATTTCTTGGTGATGCCAACGTGCCTGTTGGCTTCGTCCATTTCCCAAAGTTCCTGGCGGCCGAGGCAGTCCTCAAAGCGCTGGTCGTCATAGTCCTGGTAAAACCTGTCGAGTTGTTCAAGCGCCTGCTTTTCGAAAAAATTGTGGGTGTCTTGACATCTGTCGAAAAATATCAGGCCTTCATCCATCTGACGCGCACCACTATCACCACACGTCGCGCAAACCAGGCGTCCACCAGCGTTTAGGGACAACTCGTCTCGGCAATGAGGGCACAGGAAATACATCGACTATCCGTCTATTCTTCAGGCGGTCACGGCCCTAGCAGCGACGCGCGCGAGTAGGCATTCGCCACTGTGCCGTTGTCAAGCGGCAACAAACGGCCCGTACCGCAACTTCCGAGTTGTCACCTATCGTTACCGAGTGGGTCATGGTTCTCGGTCTTTGGTCATCTCCAAGATTACCGCGTTTGCAGGCGCGGGCACGCGGGTCGGCACGGGCACGCCCATGGCAAGCACGGCTTTGGGAATGCGTCCTTTCTGGCCAAGAACAAGAATAGGAAATGTCGCGCCGCGCGGCAAACGCAGGCACGTATAGGCGTCGCGGCAGTTTTTTGTGGGGTTGGGTACGTATCGGTTTTTTGGGTCGCCATAGCGGTCCGGCAGTGCCTTGTTTCGTTTATTGGACTCATGAAACAACCGATAATACCAATAGGTGAAATCGAGTGTACAATGTCCCGCCATTTGACTTCTCAGGCAAACAACGGACGCGTCTGGATTTTTTTGGCGGTAAGCGGCAACCTCGTATTTAAGGAAGGCGGCCAATTCCCGCTGCTGTTTACTGACAGGTGACAGGTTGGCGTGATAGTCCGCAACCGACAAGGCGGCAATGCCTAGCGAAACAAACGTCGCCACTCTACCGAGCGCCTTACCTGCACGATGGAGCAACAGCACCACCATCGGCATAGCTATCGTGAGGCTGCATAAAAACCTCCCTTGGGAATACGTATCCGCGCTTGACGGCGATAGCCCAACAGGAACGGCGGGTATCACGAAAAAATTGATCCCGACTACGCAAACAATGAATACGCCGGCGAAAATCGATGCGTCACCGGAGCGCCCCTTTTCGCTAAGCGCCTGCAAAACCAACCACAAGCCGGCCAACATCATGAGCGGGCCGACCCACAGCCATGGCCGGGTCAAGAAAACGAAATTCAAGAACTCCGACACGCTGTCCCATGCTTTCGGGTCATGGGAAAACGCTTCCAACAGGCCGTGTTGCCACGAAAAGCCCATCAAGATATTGGCGCCGATCGCCCACCCCAGAACGCCGCGACCGGCAGTGGCGAGAAAAAACCTCATTGGCATTGAGCCGCCGGCTTTCCATAGGAAAACCCAAATGGCGGCGATGCCGGTGGTGCCGAACACGACCACGGTCGCCATAAACTCCAGCTTGCTGATGGCACCGTCGCGCAACAACCCGAAAACCAACGCGGGCATCTGGAAATAATGCGATACAAAGCCAAAAATGAACACGCCCCACAGCGCCAGCGCCAACATCTGGTAGGTCCGGGAGAATTGCTCGTTCGACAACGCAGCGTAGAGCTCACGACCGCCGCTTCGAAAAAACAAGATCCCGACGGCTGCGCATAAGGCAAGCAAGGGAATGCCCGCGAAATACACAATACTCAACGCATAGCCCAGCATGAAGAAGACCGATTTCACCGCCAATCGCTCGACGCCGCGGCGCTCGGCTAGCGCGACGATCGCCAGTCCGGCCGGGATCAACAAGGGGATATAGTATTGATAGGCGATCCAAGTGAGCGCCGCCGCAGGCTGAGCGGCCGCGAGTGACGATGCGGCGAATAGTGCCACCACTGGGACGCGGAGCCCTCTTGCCAAAGTGGCTCCCCATGCCGCCGCCGCGATGATTACCAGGCCGATCAATCCGATCCCGAGCACGGCAAAATCAAACAGATTTTCGCGCGGCCACCCAAAAATCGCACCGTATATCGCCGCCAATTGTATTTGAGGAATTCCAGGGTGATGGTCGCGAAAGCCGCCACCAGCGTTGTGCATCAAGAACGGCCATTCGGAAAAATCCCAACCCATCGCCGACGTAACCCAATATTGCAGGGAAATATCGGCCGTCATATCCCAATAGATCTTATCGGAAATGAGAAAAAGATAGGCTAACTGGATGCCAAACGGTGCTGCAATAGCACAAAAATACAACCACCAGTTTCTATCAAGCGTCATGGCACATTCCCGACATCCATTCACAAAATCCGCGGCCGGACCAGACGTTGCTCGGCTATCCAAAACCATGGTTGAGGGTGTCGATATAATCCTAAAAAAGTGGCGGAGAGACAGTCCTCCAACACTTCAATTAAACCGTGCGTTCTAGTCGTTATTTAATTTATACCCACAATTCTACCCATACTTTGAGCAGCGTTCTGACCTTTTTGATCTTGATCGTTACCAAGCGAAGGGCTGGTCGCAACTAGCATCAAGGCCGCTGCCAGAGGGCTAATGGAGAGTGTGAGCTTGC
>DFRF01000143.1 GCA_002378125.1 Rhodospirillaceae bacterium UBA3470
GGAATGATCCCAACGAACGTGCCAATCGCATACGTCCTGAGTGACACGCCTAGGAAGGCAGGCACCAAGTTCACAAACCAGAAAGGAAACACCGGGACAAGCCGAAGAAATAACAGATAACTAAGCGCATTCTCGCGGAAACCCGCTTCCATACGCTCGCCGGCACCACCCATCTTTGCGCGGAAAAAATCCGCCAGCGCATACCGAGCGATCAGGAAGATAGCAACAGCACCAAGGGTCGCGGCGAACACGACGACCGTGGTCGCGAGGACCGTGCCAAACACAAATCCGCCGCCCACTGTAATCCAAGTCGCGCCGGGAAGGGAAAAGGCAACGACAACGGCATATCCGATAATGAAAAGCATGATGGCCAAGAACCGGTTTTCGCTAGTCCACTGCAAAAGAGTTTGGCGATGTTCGCTCAAGGCATCAAAAGTCAGGTACTGGTTCCAGCCCAAGCCAAAAAATATGGCCACGCCAGCGACAATAATCGCCAACGGCCACAGGCGAGAGAGCGACGGCTCGCCTCCAGTCGCGTCGGCTTCAATCTTCCGCGTATCTTCCATCCGTTATTTCTTATCCATTTTGGATCAATCCAACCGTTCGATGAGCGGACATTATCCTATTCCCGTATGTTCTAAGAAATACACCAAATAACCGTCCTTTAAGGCACCCGATAGGCGAAATCACAAATACGGAATTTGACTGTCGTGGGCGTTGACTTCGTCCCATAGAGCCCCTATACAGCGTTCAAATCTCGTCGGAGTCGACCCGTGAAAAGAACGTACCAACCCAGCAGATTGATCCGCAAGCGCCGCCATGGCTTTCGCTCACGCATGGCCACGGTTGGTGGCCGCCGGGTTCTTGCTAACCGTCGCCGGAAAGGGCGCAAGCGGCTGTCCGCCTAACCTTGGCGGCCGGGCTTCTCGGTTGCGCGTGATGCCTACCGTTCAACCGCAATCCGTTCCGATTACACGCTTGAAACGGCGCAATGATTTTCTATGCGTGGCACATCGTGGCCAAAAATGGGTGGCCCCAGGTCTTGTTTTACAGTCGCGCCGAAGGAAGGACACCGAATCTAGGTCGCGTGATGGCATCAGGATCGGATTTACGGTAACCAAGAAAGTGGGTAACGCGGTCATAAGAAATCGCACGCGCCGGCGCCTAAAGGCTGCCGCCGTGGACGTAATGGCCGCACATGGACAAGATCTTACCGATTATGTGTTGATCGGACGCGCGGGCACATTAAAACGTCCCTATGCCTTGCTGGTCGCGGATCTTGAAACGGCCATGCAGAAACTTAATGCATATCGGGCCTGACCACGGCTCCCGCAACGATTCAGGGAAGAGACCATGTGGAATCACATCGAGAAAACAGTCAGGATCGTGCTGAAGGGTGTCATCCGAGCCTATCAGCTCCTACTGTCGCCGGTTCTTGGAAATAACTGCCGTTTTCATCCAAATTGCTCAACCTATGCTGTGGAAGCGATCAATCAAAACGGTGCTATGGGGGGCGCGTGGCTGGCCGCTAAACGGATCGCGCGGTGCCACCCCTGGAACCCAGGCGGGTTCGACCCGGTGCCGATGCCCGACGAACCCATAAAAGTTCAAAATGAACCAATTACCCTGTCCTCGGGAGGCACTGCCGGACAATGATTGATAATAAGAACCTTGTGCTAGCAATTGCGCTGTCGGTCGCGATCCTTTTCGGGTTCGAGCTGTATTTTAAAGAGACCCGCCCGCCGCTGCCGCCAGAAGGCCAGAAAACCGAGCAGACGGCCGGTCCATCAGCCGTCCCAGGCACATCAGCGCCGTCCGCACCTAGCGCTTCTTCAATGCCCGCGGCACCCCGTAGCCAGGCCCAGGCGCCCTCATCGTTCAGCGCACCCGGCTCACCAGCCTCTTTAGCTCAGGTCAACCGCAAAGCGGTCTTGGCCAATACCAAACGCATTCCCATCAACACGCCCCGATTGTATGGCTCCATCTCTTTAACCGGCGGCCTTATCGATGACCTGACACTTGCTGATTACCGCGAGACGATCGAGCCAGACAGCGCAGAGATCATCCTGCTCAACCCGCAAGGCATGACGGCTAGCTACTACACCCAGCATGGCTGGTCCACGACCGGCACCGTCAAGGTTCCGCAACCAGACACAGTTTGGCAGTCGAACAGCACGAAGCTGACCCCAGAAAGTTCGGCGGTGTTGACCTGGGACAATGGCGAGGGGTTGATGTTTAAACGTACCATCGCCGTGGATGCAAACTATATGTTCACGGTCACCCAGGAGATCGTGAACAAATCGAACGCAGCCCAAACCTTCGCCTCCTATGGCCTTGTCTCTCGATGGACGACACCAGAAACCACCGACTTCTACATCCTTCATGAAGGGCTCTTGGGGGTCTTTGACGACACCTTAGTGGAGATCGACTACGACGATATCCAATCGGATAAGCTGGTTCAGAAATCTTCCACCGGCGGTTGGATCGGGATCACAGATAAGTATTGGCTTGCCGCGCTGGTCCCTGATCAAAGCGGGCCAGTGAACGCTCGATTCATTCATAACAAAAAGGATGGCATCAATACTTATCAAGTGGATTTCGTCGGACCGCCGCAGACCGTTGCGCCTGGCAACAGCATCCAAGCCTCAAGCCGCGTTTTTGCCGGTGCCAAAGAAGTTCGCCTCTTGGACGCCTATGAGGAACAGATTGGCGTCAAACGGTTCGATCTGGCCATTGATTTCGGCTGGTTCTATTTCCTAACCAAACCCATTTTCTACGCCCTCCTATGGCTGAACGACCGCATCCTCAATCTAGGCTTGGCAATCCTGGTGCTAACCGTGGGCATCAAACTGGCGTTCTTCCCGCTGGCCAATAAATCCTATGTCTCAATGAGCAAGATGAAGATACTACAGCCAAAAATGGTTCAGATTCGCGAACGCTTTAGCGACGACAAAATGCGTATGAACCAGGAGATGATGGACCTTTATAAGAAAGAGAAGGTAAATCCAGCCTCCGGCTGTTTACCGATCCTGGTCCAGATTCCTGTATTCTTCGCACTATATAAGGTTCTGTTCGTGACCATTGAGATGCGGCATGCGCCATTCTACGGCTGGATCGAAGATCTTTCGGCACCCGATCCGACTTCTCTGTTCAATTTGTTTGGATTAATCACTTGGTCTCCGCCGGAGTTCCTTTTGATCGGTGTGTGGCCAATCCTCATGGGCTTGACCATGTTCTTGCAGCAAAAACTGAACCCACAGCCCGCGGATCCCGTGCAGGCGAAGATATTCATGTTTTTGCCATTATTCTTCACCGTCCTACTGGCCCGTTTCCCAGCCGGTCTCGTGATCTATTGGGCGTGGAACAACCTGCTGTCGATTTTACAACAATGGATCATCATGCGACGCATGGGCATGACTGGAAAAGAAGCCCTGCAATAGACGCACAACCGTGGAGGAGGGGCGGACGTGGCCGATGCACCCGCGCACCCTGAACATGACGCAGCGGCTCTTGAAGCCGGACGCCTCCTGTTCGCACAATCCTGCGATTTCATTATCGGATGCGCCCGCTTGGATCAGGTCCCCAACACAGATTTACCAGAGATAGCTCTCGCGGGTCGATCTAATGTGGGCAAATCCAGCCTGATCAACACATTGGTCGGCCAAAAAGCTTTGGCCCGAACTTCAAACACGCCGGGTCGCACTCAGCAGATTAACTTTTTCGATCTCGGGGGCCGGCTGATGATCGCGGATCTTCCTGGATACGGCTATGCTCGCGCGCCAAAGGCGCAGGTTCAGAAATGGACCTTCTTGGTTCAATCCTATCTTGTTGGGCGAGCAAACTTGAGGCGGATACTGGTCCTCGTAGATGCCCGCCACGGTCTCAAGGATAATGACCGCAGCGTGATGATGGTCTTGGACAAGGCGGCACAACCTTATCAGGTTGTCCTCACCAAGGCCGATAAAATTAAACCGCGCCCACTCACCGACTTGCAAGAGCGCATTGAGAAAGAAGCCGCAAAGCACCCTGCCGCACATCCTCATGTCATGGTAACGAGTTCTCAAAAAGGCCTGGGTATTGCCGAGTTGCGTGCCGAACTGACGGCACTGACGGGCTCCTGATCCTATTCGGTCATCTAATGCCGACCCGCTGATATTGCCAGGTACTTGTCGAAGGCAGCGGAGTTAAGGCCAGTGTTTCCACGTAGCGGTTTCATTACCTGTCGACCGATACGACCGTCCATATCGCAGAGTTTTCGGTGGACAGCCGAAAATTCGGTATCGATCGGGGCGGCTTGCACAATACGCCGACGCGCGGCAACCTTACCAGAACCGACGCTTGGCCTTAACTCTTGCCACCGTGGCGGCCCGCAGCCAGAAGGTTCTCCCATGTTGGGTCGGCATAGAAATTATGGGCCTGTAGGTCTTCAAGGTTTTGACTAGCCAACCGCTTGATAAAATCAAGGCTGAGAACGGCAAAGTCCTTTGCTGAATGGATGCTGGAGAAATCGTACTCCCCATCGATGCACCCGTTCCTCTGATGGTTCATGGCCAGCCGCGTACCGTTGCTGAGGTTATCAGTTCCCGGCGTGCCATCGGCTACCTTTGCAATACGGACAACAAGGTTTTGCCGAATGGTGACCCGGTAGGCTTCGCTGCTATTATTCACAATCACCTACCTCCTAAAGCATCGACCAATCAGTCTGGCGGTGATGACCGCGGCAGTTTCCGAAGCAATACGGCTTATTGTTAGAGCGCTTACATCCGCACATATGGAACTCAGCACTGAGGGGTGCCGTGAACGCGATTGGCTCGTATGACGTGTCTTTATGAGAGCCGTCACACCAGGGCTGTGACTTGCTGAGGCCACAGGCGCACCAAAGGTATTCTCGACCCTGCTCGACGACAACAACGTAGGGCCCGTTTTGCGGACACGCGGGTCGTTTCATGAATTCTGCCTCGTGCTGCTCAGCTAGCGTCGACGTTGCGAGATGTAATTTTTGATCTGTAATCCTTGACCTCGGCCAACAGAAATTCGCGTAGTACGTCGATACGTTTGGAATGGCGGAGTTCTTCTGGATAGACGAAATAGGCGTCGATACTCGGCCCCGTGATCTGCGGAAATAGTTCAACTAAGTTCGGCGCTTCCTCGCTTAAATAATACGGTAACGCGGCAATCCCTAAACCACTACACACGGCCCTATAAATCCCGTAGACACTATTCACCCGCAGCGCCGGTTCACGAGGATCATTCTTAGGACGGCCCTCGTTAAGCAGCCAATTGATATTCTGAACCGGTGCTTGGACGTCGTCCCCGTAGACGATCAATCGATGCGAATCGAGATCGGCCGTCGTTATGGGCGTTCCATATTCCGCCAGATACTCCGACGACGCGAAGATATGGTAGTGGATGGTCATCAACTTCCGCTGCACGAGATTGGGTTGCGTTTGGCGATCGAACCGGATGGCGACATCCGCCTGGCCTTGACTAAGGTCGAGTTCCAAGTTGTCCACCAGTAGAAGAGATACGGAGACATCCGGATACTGTTCCAAAAAATGGTTCATGCGCGCGCTCAGCCAACCGGAACCGAACGTGACAGATGAGGTTATCCGCAAGGGCCCTTCGGGTTGCTCCCGATATTCATTAATCCGGCTAAGCGCAAGGGCCAATCGCGACGACATATCCTGAACAGCGACCTGTAGTTCGGTGCCAGGCTCCGTCAGAATAATACCGCTGGCGTGGCGGCGGAACAGCATCAACCCAAGCGCCGCCTCAAGCGCACCAATCTGTCTGCTGACTGCCGACTGGGAAAGGTTAAGAACCTTACCTGCGCCGGTGAAACTTCCGACCTCCGCAACGGTCGCAAAAACGCGTAATTGGTTCCAGTCCATTAGCGAGGTCCCTCATAGTCGACGACGGGGAATTGCCAGTGCCTATTCGGTTCCTCGTCCACGGCCACGGCTTTCCCGTTCGCCAAAATATACCATTGCCGAACATAATTACCGACACCGGGCCAATCGGCAAACATAGCGGCGTGCCCGTCGCAAGGGCTGCCGGTATTGAGTTTGACCTCACTCACCTCTACATCCAGGAGTGACACTACATCCGGATGGCTCATTGAGGTGTCAAAAAAGATGTCGGGCAAAACCTGTCTCAAGCGGGGCATACCGTCTTTTCCTCCAAACGGGAAAACAGCATTCGTTCCGTCCCATTGAAGCGGCCAATGCAAGCTGCATCAATGCGCGCCGAAGAAAAACTTTTTGGTTCTCCAAATGCATTCGCAACGTTCAATCAGACGCCTTGCGAATTAGCATCCCGCGCAATACGGCCTCCTTCTTCTTGGCAAGAAGCCCAGTTTGCGAATTCATCAAGCGCCCCATGGGAGTAGCACAAGAATGGATCAACCTTTTGACGGGCACATACGCGATGAATGCACAGGAGCCGAAAACATGGATATACCAGAGCGGCGCATGAATCCGATCGTAGGTGTCTGATCCGACCTCAAATAATCTAGCGAAAACCACACCCACGAACGACGCAGCATTAGCGGTTACCCCATCTTCAGCAGCAATTCGCGCACCCTCCAACAAGAAGCCGCTCACGACAACGAAGAACAAAAACGCGGCAGTCGGCGTATCGGTAAACTTTTGTGCCTCCGTGCCCTGGACTTTCAGACGCCAGAGCAATGCCAACAGGCATCCAATCAATACCATTAATCCGGTGAAATCATAGGCAAAATCAAAGGCCATGCGCAGGGGATGGCCCAGGTCTTCCCAGATATCATCAGCACCAAAGGCCGGCAGTCCCTCGCGCACGAACACGGCGACAATCTCTACCGCGAACATGACAGAGAACCCCCAGAATATGAGCGCATGCTTAAACCAGCGGAATGCGCTGACATCAAATAAAGCACGATGCAGGATGACGTCGTCAACCAGCACTTGCCGCATGCGCCCCGGTTCGCTATCCGCCCGTGAGATCAGACCGCCAAACCGTTGCCAGGTGGGAAGATTCTTTAAGATCAATAATCGATAAAGACCGACATCCAATACGATCACACACGCCAGAACCACCGGCCCAAATAGGATCCATCTGAGTTCCATCCGCCCGTGCAGTGTCTCAAAGACGAAATATCCCGAAAGCGCAGATACCCCGGCCACATAGAGCCATCCGCCAAAGACCAGAAGCCCCTTATAGGTGCGTGCCAAAGACGCGGTGTCGAACTGCCGGGTGAGGACATAGAGGGCGAACGCGCTAATGCCCAGTAGCATTGCAACCGTTGCCACCAACAGCAGGCCATAACCCCACGCTTCGCTCAGGGCTCCAAATGATCCGGTGATGAACAGCAATCCAGCTGCCGCCATCGGGACGGCGCGAGATGGTCTTGATAGGGCCTCTAGGTTCATCGCCCTGTACATTTTTCAGATTTCCTAGCTCGCCACAGCCTCGGCGAGTTTTGCTTCCTCGCGTTCCGTGTCGATGGCCAACAAAGCCGCGTGGAGTTCCGGGTCACCGCCCTTCATATTGGACAAGTTTGTAACGCAGGCTTTGGCTTTTTCGACGCTTACCAGAGCGTCTATTCCGTAGGCGTCAGCGCCAATTTTGTCGCACCAACTTTGACTAATCGGCGCACCGCCAACGAAAACCTTTACGTCTTCGCGTTTGCC
Organism: Rhodospirillaceae bacterium UBA3470; assembly: GCA_002378125.1. Classification (GTDB taxonomy): domain Bacteria; phylum Pseudomonadota; class Alphaproteobacteria; order Rhodospirillales; family Casp-alpha2; genus UBA3470. Next base: position 7,668 of record DFRF01000143.1, read on the forward strand.
TTCGGCGGTGATACGCTTCAACGTTTCCCACTGCATGTTCATGGTTGTAGTCAACAGAGCGGAAAAGCCGACAATGACCGGATTGTGTTCATTGATGGCTTCCATAAACTCATCTGGCGTCACCGTCACACCAAGGTCAATTACCGAAAAGCCTGCGGCTTCCATCATCATGGCTACAATCTTCTTCCCGATGTCATGCAGATCGCCCTGCACCGTACCAACAACAACCGTGCCCACGTCTTCTGTCTTCTCGGCAACGATTAGCGGCTTCAACACCTCAAGGGCCGCGTGCATACACTTGGCTGACATCATAACTTCGGGCAGGAAATACTCATCCATCTTAAAGCGACGCCCCACCTCGGCGATGCCGGTGGCCATGGGACCGGCGATCATAGTCCGCGCCGTACACTCTTTCTCCAAGGCATCGTGGATCAATTCCTTGGTATCAAAATGCTCCCCTTCGATGATATTCCACTCAAGCACGTGGAATAGCTCCTTCACGTCAGCTGGCGCATCACTCCACCGATCGGTTCCCCGGGTCGTCTCAATGTCTTTCTTGAGATCTTCAAGGTCGTGTTCAATTTCTGTTTCGATTTCTAAAGGCATTTTCTTCTCTCGCTAACCGATCAAGTGACGCCAAGCGTCGTAAAAGCTTCCTTCAGCGTTGCAGTTCCGGCAGGTCGTCGCCGACATCAGCACCCTCGGGCGGTTGCTCAGGCAATGGATAGACACCGTATTCATGCGCTTCGTCGATCATTGCAAGAGTGTTCTCTACCGGGACGTCGTGCTCCAGACGATGGGACGAACTGAGGAGGTATCCACCGCCCTTGCCAAGCTCCCAGATGCGCTGGCGGACTTCCTGGCGAACCTCCTCTTCTGTCCCCCAGGGCAAGGTTTCCTGGACGTCAATACCTCCGTAAAAAAACATGCGGTCGCCCAGCATTATTTTTTTCGAGCGGGGCCCAGAATGCCGAGCGGCCTTCGGCTGCACGGGATCGAAACCATCGACGCACTGTGAGCCTTCAGGTGTTGTGCCGCTCAGCAGGCCCTCCATGAAAGAGGTGGGAATGGCACCGCAACTATGAAATTGGATCTTTCCGTTCGGGTTTTTCTTGAGGAAATAATCCTTCGTTTCGGTGAAAGCCCGATGGTAATGCGGCATCAATTGACGTTGGAACATTTTTAACGACAAAAACGAGGTTTTCTCACTTGCCAAATCTTCGGGGCTCATCCGGATCCAGTCAATATACTCACCACAAACGTCGATCATCGTTTTATTGAATTCAATCTCCAGGTCCGTCAACTTGATCAGAAGTTCTTCCAGGAATTCCGGCGATTCAATGAAGTCGGAGAAGATCTTCGCATAGCCGACCATATACTTGGCCTGTTCGAACAAGCCGCCACGCCCAGCCTGCCCCATGAGCGCAAAAGGCGTCTCTTCCTGGACGTATTTGCAATAGGTCCGCATGTCCATGCCGGGAATAGGCGAGTCATGGAAGCAGCCCTCGTCGCGTGGATCAGGCCAAGGGAAGGACTTTAAAATCTCAATTCCCTCTTCCAAAGGTGCACTTGTCGCGTGCAGAAGTGGGTAACCGACCATTTCCCAATAGCCACCGTTTTCGTGCGGTGTCCATTTACGAATGACACCCCACTCATCGCAATTTATGTATTCACCATCGGGGACATCAATATCCAGCGCAAAGGGAAACTCACCTTTGCGAATCTCGCGAAAACCCGGCGAGCCCCCCGGGGGCGACATGGAAATACGAACAAANNAAAACGAGGTTTTCTCACTTGCCAGATCTTCGGGGCTCATTCGGATCCAGTCGATATACTCACCACAAACGTCGATCATCGTGTTGTTGAACTCAATTTCTAGATCCGTGAGCTTAACCAGCAACTCTTCTAAAAATTCAGGCGATTCAATAAAATCAGAAAAGATCTTCGCATAGCCAACCATGTACTTTGCTTGTTCAAACAAGCCACCACGGCCAGCCTGCCCCATGAGCGCGAAAGGCGTCTCTTCTTGGACGTATTTGCAATAGGTCCGCATGTCCATGCCGGGAATGGGCGAATCATGGAAGCAGCCCTCATCGCGTGGATCAGGCCAAGGGAAGGACTTTAAAATCTCAATTCCCTCTTCCAAAGGCGCACTTGTCGCGTGCAGAAGAGGGTAGCCAACCATTTCCCAATAGCCACCATTCTCATGAGGTGTCCATTTACGAATAACCCCCCACTCGTCGCAATTTATGTATTCACCATCGGGGACATCGATATCCAGCTTAAAGGGAAACTCACCTTTGCGAATCTCACGAAAACCCGGCGAGCCCCCCGGGGGCGACATGGAAATACGAACAAAGTCCAGATCCAGTTTTTCGGCGAGATCCAACTCAAAGCTAACGTCAGCGGTCCACGTGGTAGAACCGGTACGGTAATTCATCGGGTTTTCATTGAGTTCCATACCTAGACCACGGCGGAGATGTTGGTATCCCTCGACCGTGCCCCATAACGCGACTGGAACTCGATCAGGTTCACGCAGGTTCATTGCATCAAAAGTCCGCTTGCGCTGCGGTGATAGGACCCTCTCAATGATAGCAGCCATGCATCCCTCCAAAAATCCCTGTCATATCACATCTTTTAATCGCTTGAGCGAATTTTTCTTTTGACGCGGAACGTTGCACCTAACTCTACAGAGCCAACAATAGGGGTGTCGACATGCATTCGGGGCTAGCCTTATGCGTACAAGACATGACCAAAGGCAATATTAGTCATCGCCGCCCGGGCCAAACTGCTGATGTGCGCCAACCATCAGAGATGGGAACCCGCTCATATCAGAACCGCCCAATCGTTTTGCCGCCTTCTCTCGACCCTGGTTTGCCAGCTTGGCCATTGAGCCCGATTGGATTGCACCTGTCGGACAAATTTCCTCGCATGCACGTGGCATTTCTAGGGGCCGCTCCTTGCCCGGCGTCTGGCAAAAATTACATTTTTCCATCTTACCTGCCGCTGCCGACAACTGCGGCGCATTGAAAGGGCAAGCCCACGCGCAAAACCCACAGCCGATGCACTTGTTTTGATCAACAACGACGATGCCATCCTCAGCTCGCTTCGTGATAGCGGTTACCGGACAAGCGTTTCGACACGGCGCATCTCCGCAATGCATGCATGCCATGGAGACATTCAT
>DFRF01000175.1:0-7216 GCA_002378125.1 Rhodospirillaceae bacterium UBA3470
CCGTCACCATCGGCTCGCGAGCCCGGCTCGTCATTAGGGACCACGGCGATACTTTCGACGATTAGGCTCGGGCGATCGCTTTGCAGCAATGAAGGATCGAACGGCAGATCGAGAAAACCAAACATCTCGGAAATCTTGGAGTGGCGATCGGCGAAGAACTCCTCATAACGTATGGTATACAGATTGGCCTGCGGGGCCGACCGGAAAAGGGCGAATACGGCGGCCCAGGTTTCCCATTCAGCAAACCGGTGGCCAGGTGGGCGCGCATCAGGTCCAGACGCGCCAAAGCGGCGATTGAAGGACCCAAAGATATCCGCGGGGTTCTTGATGACCATGATGAACAAAGCCGGCGCATTTTCCACCAAATACTCCTTAAATTCTGCCGCCAGACGGGGCACGTCGCCTGGAATGGCATAGCTGGGTAGCCAGGGGAAGTTGATGTCCTTGATGACGACGGCTTGCTTGCCATTGGCCGCGGCGGTCGCAGCGATCTCCGGCTTGATCGCGTTTGTTTCGTAGGGGTGTTCATGAACCTCAGGCGCGTTCCCAATGATACGCTTCAGGATCGAGGTGCCGCTATGCGGAAACCCGAGGATGAAAATCTTTTTCACGCTGCCGCATCCTCCCAGCTCCAGCATAACGTCCGAGGCGCGTATTTTAACCCACCGTTACAAATAAACGGTTACAATCGGCGAAGTGTTAACTGACATGCACCACTATTGATCGGTTGCTGGAAAATGGCAAAGACAGACGCAACGACAGTTTTCTCCGACGCCGCGGCCAACGCTGGTCCCCTAAGCCCCGCTTACGTCCGCCATGTGGCCGACGCTATCTTCACGCCTGGCCCCGTGCGCGACTTCGTCAAGTCGGCCTTCGCCGACGGTGAGCAACAAATGAATAGCCTTGATGAATTGCTGGGCGCGCTCCGCGGGTTCTTCGCCCAGAACCTAGCGGACAACATGCGCGGTGCGGGCATGGGCGGGTTAGATACGGAAATCCTAGCGCAGGCTCAAAGATTAGACGAATTCGAACGTCACTTCAGCGTCGACGTCTACCGCTATCGTCCGGACACGAAGCCAAATCCGGACGCCGTATTCTGGCCGAAACCGACGCACGCGAAATTTCCGCGCTCCCTATTTGATACCCTGCCTTACGTCGCCCCCGTGCCTCTGCTGGACAAACACACGCCCATCGGTTCCGCCGGCAGCTGTTTCGCCAGCGAGATTGCCTATTACCTGCAAAACCAGGGTTTCAACTACGTCGTGACCGAACAACACCCGCGCGACGGGGACATTCCAGAATCGTCGGCGCGTTGGGGCATCCTGTTCAATACGCCAAGCTTCACCCAGCTTGCCGAAAAGGCCTTCGGCCTGCGCGACATGCCACGCTTGGCCGAGTATCACCAGGCTGGCTTCTGGCAGGACCCTTTCCGCGAAAACATCCCCTTCGAGTCAGTCGAAGAATTAGATGCTGACCGCGAACTGCATATCGACGCCTGCCGTGCCGCGCTTGAGCAATGCCGGGTCCTGATCGTCACCCTCGGACTTAATGAATGCTGGGAGTTTCTCCCGGACGGCAGTGTCGCCTCACGCAATCCGAAATCTAAGGAACACGTCGCCCTGTTCCGGCACCGGGTGCTCACCGTGGCCGAAAACCTGGCCTACCTGCAGCGGTTCCTGGACGTCTTGCGCATCCACAACCCCGACCTGGCCCTCATCGTCACCGTCTCGCCGGTACCGTTCATGGCCACCGGTCTGGCAGACGAAACGCACGTAGTAGTGGCCAACGCGCATTCCAAAGCGGTGCTGCGGGTGGTGGCGGATGAATTTGTGGCTGCCAATGAGAAGGTCCACTACTTCCCCAGTTACGAGATGGTCATGCACTGTCTGGAGAACCCCTGGGAAGCCGATCAGCGCCATGTCCGCCGCGACGCGGTGGCGCGGATCATGTCATTGTTCGAGCGGATGTTCGTAATTGGCGATGCTTGAACGCCAACGGCAGCATGCGGCTCTCAGCTGATTTCGCCTACCTTCTCGGCCAGGCTCCGGGCACGCGCCGCGGAACCCAGATGATCGGCCCGCTAAGTTCTCATGGGCTCAGACATCCACCACAAGGTCGCTGGTTGGCCGGGCACTGCAGATGAGAACCTCATCATCACTCATGGGTGTCACCACCCCATCATGGGTGTATTCGAACCCGCCATCCAGAACAGCGGAAAGGCAGCTGTGGCACATGCCGGAACGGCAGACAAAATCCGGCTCGACCCCATTTGCCTCTGCCAATTCGAGGATCGTACCTGCGCCCGGCGTCCAGTTGGCACTGACGCCCGACTGGCGGAATTCCACCTTGAACGACGCGTCCGGCGCCAATCCCGTGTCGGCAGCGACCTGCTCGGGCGTGGTCTCGCGAAGCTCGCAGGCGTTGCCGAAAAATTCGTAGACAATCTGAAATTCGTCAAAGCCTTTGTCTATCAGGTCGTTATAGAGGGTCTTCATGAACGGCGTCGACCCGCACAGGAACACCTGCGCCGACGTATCGGGCATCAGGGACTGCAACAGCTCGGCGGTGACGTGGCCGGCACTGTCGTAATCCTCGCCCAGAACATCACCGTCGTCCGGGCGGCTGTAGCAGATGTGCGCGCGGATGTTATCGTGAGCCTGCGAAACGGCACGGACATGGGCGCCAAAGGCGTGCTCGCGCCCGTTGCGCACCCCGTGGACGAACCAGACGTTGCGGGTCGACCCCGCGTCGACGATGGCGTTGAGCATGGCGATCATGGGCGTGCACCCGACCCCACCAGACAGCAGCAGCACCGGACCCTTGCCCTCGGGGCGGAGCGCGAATTGGCCGCTGGGCGGGCGGACCAGAAGCTTCGTCCCCACCTGGACGAGGTCATGAAAATAATTGGACGATACGCCCGGCGGCAGGTCCGGCTGGTCCGCCGGCGCCGGTTCGCGCTTTATGGAAAGCCGGTAGTGGAAAGCGTCTTTTGGGCTGTCCGAAATAGTGTAATTGCGGATTACCGGCGCCATCCGGTCCGGTAGATCGAGGACGAAGCCCAGGGATTGCCCAGGCCGGTAAGTGGGCAACGCACCGCCGTCCTCAGGCACCAAATAGAATGACGTGACCGTCTCGCTTTCCGGCTCGCGACGATCCACAAGGAAAGTACGACACCCTTCCCAACCCGGTTCCGTGACCATCGAGCTCATATCCCCCTTCGGTTTCCTTGAGAGCATTATGTGGCGTGAATCCTCGGGCCTGACAAGAGCCCATGCGGCACGGGGTTTTACTATGCAGTGTGCGACGTTAATGTTGGAGGTCATGGAAATTACGGCTTCCCGACGACGCAAAACCCGCGATCCCAACAACAAGGCCTGGAGGGATTTTGTCGCGTGGTGCCAGTCCCGCGGTCTCAACCCGGTGCCGGCAAATCCATGGGCCGTGGCCGCCTACGCCCGATCCTTGGAGGGGCGCGTCAAGCCCTCCACCATTCGCAAGCGCATTGGCGAACTGACCCGGGCGCACGCGGTGAAAACACGGAAGAGGCTCGCCCATCACCCATTGGTCCAGCGCACCTTAGACATGATCGAACGACGCGCCGAGGCTCACAAAAGCGACGGATCGCTGTTCGCCGATGATGACGCCCTCGCCACCTGTCCCCCAAAGCGGCCACGCCGCAAGTCCGCCGCCAAGCCTGGAGCAGACACGGCGCCGAAGCCGGGGCGAACGTCGCTCAGCGGACAACCCCGCTTGGTCTCGCGCCGTACCCTGAAACGATAAGTTGAAGCCCTAAGATTGGGGTGTCGCGGCGGCCCATAAGGTCTGCCAGGCCGCCTTCTACCGCAAGTCCTGACAGGCCGGTTCAAAGGCCTGCGCCGCATCGCCCCGGGTGGGGCAACCGAACAAGGCGCACTATCCATCGATCTTTTTGGCCATGAATCTGAGTTCCAATAACAACGCACCGCGCGACGGACCCACATCGAAGAAAAAGTCACTCATGGTACTCTCTTCAATCCTTCAGCTCAACGTCACGGCGCGCGGTGAAACGTTGGGTTTCGCCGCTAGCGTCACGCCGCTCGATAACGATCTCGCCGTGATAGATGCCCGCGGGCCAGAAAAGGCCGCGTTTCCTCCGGCCTGCGGAAATCGTGCGGCGTGCTTGGCGCTTCGGCAAGACATTGCGGTAATCGATGACCGACGCCCCATCAGGTCCGGTGATGCGGAGCCGCACTTTGTCACCAACCTCGACCCAAAAGACCTCCGCCCAGAGGACCAGGGCAGGCGCGCGCCTCGGCAGCGCCGCATCCTGATAGAGACCCTTGCGGATCGAATGAACCTTGGGCGGCGTCGATGCGAACCCGATACTATAGACGGCAGTCAGCGGTCGCGAGAGGGCCTGCATGGCCGCGGCTGTCCACAATGGCGCTTCACCCGCCTGGCAGGCCGTTTTCCGGTTGGCCCCAACGAAGGGGTCGATCACCCGCCCCCGGTACCGGACCGAGAGATGGATATGAGGAAACGTCGCCATGCCCGAATGGCCGACGAACGCGATCCGCTGACCGCGGTCGACCCGTTGACCACGCTTGACCACGATACTGCCGCGCCGGAGATGGCAATACTGGGTTTCCCAACCGTCCGCATGGCGAATGACGACGCCGTTACCACAAAATAGATCGTGTTTAGTGCGCTGGAATTCGGCACTCGGCACCCTGTCCGGCATGCTGTCGCGGAAGGTCGTCACCACGCCCGGCGCAGCAGCAAGGACCGGCACACCGGCCCGCATGGCGGCCATGTGGCGGATCGCGATATCGGTTCCCTTGTGGCCGTTGTAGCCATGATCCGTGCAGCGGAAATCGCGCATTCCCTTCTTCGGGTCGTGATCGACTAGGTTCACCAGCCAACAATCTGTACCAGGCTCGCACTTGATCGGCAGGCTCAAGCTCGGAGGTTCGGCGTACGCCGTAAAGCCAACCATCATGAGGCCGCCAATCATTGTGATCATCGCCGGGGGGCGCCGTCGGCTGGGGGCCAAGTATCTCATAACAATGACATAGCAATTCTACCGTGCGGCGTCTTCATGTAATCAGCAAGAGTTTATGGCGATGCCGCATCATGTCGCTGGAGAGTGTTGCCAAAGGTATAAAATACTCGTAACTGTGCGCTGCAATATAAATATTGCGCCGCAAAATTTAGTGCGCGTACATTTCAAAGGGGCATCGCCATGGATCAGGGAGCCAACCCGACGGATCAACTCCACCGCTATTATTTTGAAGATCTTAAAGGAGGCATGATGGATGTATTCGCGAAGACCATCACCGACGCCGACATCATCACTTTTGCTGAGGTCTCCGGGGATACCAACCCGTTGCACCTAAGCAATGAGTTCGCCTCGGAGACCATCTTTGAGGGCTGCATTGCGCACGGCATGCTCACGGCCAGCTTCATCTCCACGGTGATCGGCACCAAGATGCCCGGACCCGGCTGTGTCTACGTGAGCCAGAACCTGCGCTTCAAGGCACCTGTGCGGGCCGGCGACACGGTGACTACCACGTGCGTGGTAACCAAGCTGATCCCAGAAAAACGCTTCACCGAGCTGAGCACCGTCTGCACAGTCGCCGGCAAGCCGGTGTTGGAAGGCGAAGCCACCATTATGGTACCGTCGCGCATCAAGTAAGTCGCCGCTCCACGAATTTCATTATAGCGCCCCGACCCGGGCGCCCATTTTGTTTGGATTCGCGTGACGCGCCTTGCGCGACGTGTGCTGGCCCTTGCCTTCCGACCGTTTGGTCGGCATTTTTGCCCCCATGCGTATTTATCGCCATTACCGGACCCTACCTGACGAAGCCCGTGGCGCCGCCATCGCGGTGGGCAACTTCGACGGAGTCCACAAGGGGCACCAGGCCGTAATCGGCGAGGCCGGCCGGATCGCTCGGGCGGGGGGGCTTCCCTGGGCAGTGCTGACGTTCGAGCCGCATCCGCGACGCGTCTTTCAACCGGATCAGCCATCCTTCCGTCTGACCCCCATGCGCGCCAAGGCCCGCGCCCTGGAGGCCCTGGGCGTGGATGCGATGATCGTGCAGCGGTTCAACCGCGACTTCTCCCGACAACCGGCCGAGGCCTTCGTAAAGAACGTACTGGCGGACGGCTTTGGCGCCAATCACGTGGTCGCCGGTTATGATTTCGTATTTGGCCACAAGCGTGGCGGCAATTGCGAGTTGCTCTTGTCCATGGGCAAAAAGCTGGGCTTCGGGTTCACAGCCGTTAGCGCCATCAACGACGGCGAAGGCGAGGTCTATTCCTCAACCCGGATCCGCCGCTGCCTGCGCGACGGTGACGTGCGCGGCGCGTCGGCAATCCTGGGACGTCATTTCTCCTATGAAGGCCGCGTATCCCATGGCGACCAGCGCGGCCGGGCCATCGGCTTCCCGACCCTGAACCTGCATCTTGGTTCCACCGTACGGCCAGCATTGGGAGTTTACGCCGTTCGCGTGGGCAATTTGGAAGGCGGTGAGACCGTCTGGCACGACGGCGTTGCAAACGTTGGCAAACGCCCCACATTTGGCGGTGAAGACGTCATTCTGGAAGCCCATTTGATGAATTTCTCGGGCGATCTCTATGGAAAGCTGATTGCCGTCACGCTTATTGAGTTCATCCGGGCGGAAAAGAAGTTTGACGGATTGGAGGCTTTGAGGGCACAAATCGCCGCTGATAAGAAAACGGCCCAGAGTATCCTGGCCGAAGCACCGGCCTAATGCGCATCTTACGCAACCCTCATTCAAAGACCAAATCATGACACAGGATTACAAATCAACCGTCTACTTGCCGCGCACGGATTTTCCCATGAAGGCCGGCCTTCCGAAACGCGAGCCAGAAATCCTCGCCCGCTGGGAGGAAACGGATCTCTACCGCCGGATTCGCGAAGCGTCTAAGGGCCGCGAGAAATTCATCCTCCATGACGGACCGCCTTACGCCAACGGGCATCTGCATATCGGTCACGCACTCAATAAGGTTCTCAAGGACGTCATCAACCGCTGCCAGCAGATGCTTGGGAAGGACGCTAATTACGTGCCCGGATGGGATTGCCACGGTCTGCCCATCGAATGGAAGATCGAGGAAAAGTACCGCAAGAAGAAGAAAGATAAGGACGAGGTTCCAGTCGTTGAATTCCGCAAGGAATGCCGCGAATTCGCCGACGAATGGATCGACGTACAACGCA
>DFRF01000175.1:7567-8246 GCA_002378125.1 Rhodospirillaceae bacterium UBA3470
TTTTCGGCAACTGGGATCATCCCTACACGACCATGACATATGCCGCTGAGGCGAAGATCGCCGAGGAACTGGGTAAGTTCCTTTTGGACGGTTCGCTCTATCGTGGCTCCAAGCCGGTCATGTGGTCGCCTGTAGAAAAGACGGCGCTGGCCGAAGCGGAGATTGAATATTACGACCACACGTCGACAACGATCTTCGTTCGCTTCCCCGTGATAACACCGTCCGTGCCCGAGGTCGCTGGCGCTGCTGTCGTCATCTGGACGACGACCCCTTGGACCATGCCGGGTAACCGAGCCGTGGCCTTTGGCCCGGCCATCGAGTACACAGTTTTCGAAGTGACCGCGACGGCCGCGGAAAGCCACGCCCAGGTAGGCGAGACTTTGATCGTCGCCACTAAGCGCCTGGCCGAGATGACGGCCGAATGCGGCATCACCGGCCACGAAGCAAGAGCGACCCTGAAGGGCGATGCCCTGACCGACACGGTCTGCCGTCATCCGCTTCGAGGGCAGGGTTTTGACTACGACGTGCCAGCGCTGGCAGCCGATTTCGCCACCACTGATGAAGGCACGGGCTTTGTCCACATCGCGCCAGGTCACGGTGCCGATGACTGGGTCCTGGGCGTCGCCAACGGCATTGAGGTGCCGCACACGGTCGGCGAAGAAGGGCGCTTTTTCGGCCA
>DFRF01000084.1 GCA_002378125.1 Rhodospirillaceae bacterium UBA3470
TAACGGCGATGTGATCTTCCACTTGGCGCGTATATCCAGTTGTCGTCGCGTCGTCGCCGGAAACCTCGGCGAACAGGATATCGACGCCGAACGGTTTGTCCGTGCATTCCTTAACGATGCGGATTTCCCGCCTCAGGTCCTCGGGTTCCATAAATGCCGAGCCGATGACCCCTAAGCCACCAGCTTTAGATACGGCCGCCGCTAGTTTACCATAGGCGACTTGGTACATGCCGGCCTGACAAATGGGATAGCGAATACCTAGAAGTTCACAAAAGGAATTTTTATCAATTAGATTGGTGGCCGGCATGTTTCTTCCTCCTCTGCCCATGCAATTTTCGGCCGCGCTCGGCGTGCTTACAAGGGACGGCATACAAAAGGGTAGCGAGAGGCTGGACCTTGCATTTCCAAAGGCGTTTCAATTTAGCCAAAGATGGCGTTCAACGTGGCGCTCGGCCGCATAGCGATGTCACACTTACTGTCTTCCGGCTTGTAGTACCCTCCCAAGTCGACAGGATTCCCCTGCGCGGCGTCTAGTTCGGCCAAAATCGTTTCTGCATTGGCGTTCATCTGTTCGGCAATGGTCGCAAAGTACGCCTTAAGATCTACGTCGCTGTTCTGAGCGGCTAGCGCCTCGGCCCAGTACTTAGCGAGGTAGAAATGGCTCCCGCGGTTATCCAATTGGCCAACGCGGCGCCGTGGCGATTTATCGTTGATGAGAAGTTGCTCGGTAGCGGCGTCCAGGGCATCGGCCAGAACTTGCGCCTTAGGATTGTTCTTAGTATTTGCCAGGTGTTCCATTGATGCCGCCAAAGCACAAAACTCCCCTAGTGAATCCCAGCGCAGATGGCCCTCGGCAACCATTTGTTGGACGTGTTTTGGCGCAGAACCGCCTGCGCCGGTCTCGAATAGACCGCCGCCGTTCATGAGCGGAACGATGGACAGCATCTTGGCGCTGGTGCCAACCTCCAGGATCGGGAACAAATCGGTCAGATAGTCCCGGAGTACGTTGCCGGTGACGGAAATGGTGTCTTGGCCCCGTTTCATTCGCTTCAACGAGAACCGCGTGGCTTCGCGCGGTGCCATGATGTGGAGTTCTAGACCGTCCGAGTTGTGATCGGACAGGTAGTCGTTCACCTTCTTAATCAATTCCGCATCGTGGGCTCGGTTATCGTTCAACCAAAACACGGCCGGTGTACGCGTGGCGCGGGCCCGGGAAACGGCCAACTGAACCCAGTTGCGGATCGGGCCGTCCTTCGTCATGCACATCCGCCATATGTCGCCACCCTCAAGCTGATGCTCCAGCACCGTATCACCATTCGCAGTGACGACCCTCATGGTGCCGTCGGCTGGAGCCCTGAAAGTTTGTGGGTGGGAGCCGTACTCCTCGGCCTTCTGCGCCATCAGACCGACATTCGGGATAGTGCCCATTTCAGACGGGTTGAAGGCGCCATGTTCCTTGCAGAAGTTGATGGTCTCCTCATAGACCGGCGCGTAGCTATTGTCGGGAATGACGCATTTGGTGTCGCACTCTTGGCCGTCCGAACCCCAAGCCTTACCGCCAGCGCGAATCAGGGCCGGCATGGAGGCGTCAATAATAACGTCGGAAGAGACGTGCAGATTGGTGATGCCCTTGTCGGAGTTAACCATGTACAAATCCGGGCCGGTATCCATGGCCGCTTTCAGATCACACTCCAGTTCGGCGCGCTTAGCTTCTGGTAGCGTGGCAACTTTGCTCTCCAATTCACCGAGGCCATTGTCTGCGTCCACGCCCAATTCGTTTAGAGTTTCGCCGTGCTTGGCGAAAAAGTCGGCAAAAAATACCGAAACCGTGTGGCCAAATATGATCGGATCGGCGACCTTCATCATCGTCGCCTTGACGTGGAGCGAGAACAAGACTCCGAGTTCCCGTGCTTCTTGAATCTGAGTTCCCAGGAAGCTCCGCAAAGCCTTGGCGCTCATGTAGGTTGAATCGACCACTTCCGCCGGTTGTAGAGAGATACCTTCCTTCAACACCGTGACGACACCGTCGCCGGCAACGAATTCGATACGGGCGTCACCAGCCTGGGCGTCGGTGATCGTGGTTGATTTTTCGTTGGAGAAGAAGTCGTCACTGGACATGGATGACACATGGGTTTTCGACGTGGACAGCCATTCGCCCATGGAATGTGGGTTTTGTTTGGCATATTCCTTAACCGCCTTTGGCGCGCGACGGTCGGAGTTACCTTCCCGCAGGACCGGATTCACGGCACTGCCCTTCACGATATCGTATTTTTCCTGAATGGCCTTTTCGTCGTCGGTCTGCGGATCATCTGGATAGTCGGGAAGCAGGTAGCCTTTCTCCTGCAATTCGGAAATGGCGGCCTTGAGCTGCGGGATGGACGCGGAAATGTTTGGAAGCTTGATCACGTTAGCGCTCGGCATCTTAACCAATTCGCCGAGCTCGGTCAGATCGTCTGATTGGAACTGCTCGGCCGTCAGTCGTTCCGGGAACTGTGCCAGGATACGACCGGCGAGCGAGATGTCCTTCGTGCCGATGGTGATTCCGGCAGGAGCCGTAAAGGCCTTAATTATAGGAAGTAACGAACCGCTAGCTAATTCTGGGGCTTCGTCGACCTTGGTGTAAATGATGTCCATGTGGTCGCTCATATTGGTTACCTCTCGATCGGTGCTTTCGTCCCGCAATCCATGAAATGCCGTGGTCCGAGCGTGACCGGGCATAGTTTTAGAGGATTATTTGGGAATTACGAGTCCCCCGGCTGCCCTTTTTTGCTAGCGGCGCCGGGCTCGGTTCCCTATTTTGAGCGCCAGATAAAATTTCGGTGCTGTCGGAGCCATACGACTATGCAAGAAATCATCCAGAAACTAGAGGAAAAGCGTGATCAAGCCCGCCAGGGCGGCGGCCAACGGCGCATCGATACTCAACACAAGAAGGGAAAGCTGACAGCGCGTGAGCGTATTGGTGTCTTTCTTGATCCCGATTCTTTCGACGAATGGGACATGTTCGTGGGCCATCGTTGCACGGATTTTGGCATGGATGAGCAGGTCGTGCCAGGTGACGGTGTCATCACCGGCCATGGCACCATCAACGGCAAGCTGGTGTTTGTGTTTTCCCAGGACTTCACAGTGTTCGGCGGCTCGCTCTCGGAAGCTCATGCAGAAAAGATCTGCAAGGTAATGGATCAGGCCATGAAGGTTGGCGCGCCAGTCATCGGGTTGAACGATTCTGGCGGAGCGCGGATCCAGGAAGGGGTGGCGTCGCTAGCCGGTTACGCGGAAGTCTTCCAACGAAACGTTATGGCGTCGGGTGTGGTGCCGCAGATTTCCATGATCATGGGCCCGTGCGCCGGTGGCGCGGTGTATTCGCCCGCAATGACCGACTTCATCTTCATGGTCCGTGACACCAGCTACATGTTCGTCACCGGCCCCGATGTGGTGAAGACGGTGACCCACGAAGAGGTCACACATGAGGAACTAGGCGGCGCCAGCACCCATACGGCGACGTCCGGCGTCGCCGACCGGGCCTTCGAAAACGACATGGAGGCACTACTGTATCTCCGCCGCTTCGTCGATTTTCTGCCGGCGAACAATCGCGAGAAACCACCCGTCCGAGAAACCACGGACCCTTGGGACCGGGTGGAAATGTCTCTCGACAGCCTGATTCCTGATAACCCAAACAAGCCCTATGACATGAAGGAACTGATTGCGAAGATGGTCGATGAGGACGATTTCTTCGAAATCCAACCCGACTATGCAGCTAACATCGTCGTCGGTTTCGGTCGGATCGAGGGCCATACAGTGGGCATCGTCGCGAACCAGCCCATGGTGCTGGCAGGGTGTTTGGATATCTCGTCATCCATCAAGGGCGCCAGGTTTGTGCGGTTCTGTGACTGCTTCAATATCCCCATCGTCACCTTAGTCGACGTGCCGGGTTTCATGCCGGGTACCACGCAGGAATACGGCGGCATCATAAAGCACGGCGCGAAGCTCCTTTTTGCCTTTGCAGAAGCTACAGTGCCGAAGGTCACTTTGATCACCCGTAAAGCCTATGGCGGCGCCTATGACGTAATGAGCTCCAAACACCTACGCGGAGATTTAAACTTAGCCTGGCCGAGCGCCGAAATCGCCGTTATGGGCCCAAAAGGCGCGGTGGAGATCATTTTCCGCGAGGACATCGGCGATGAGGAAAAGATTGAGCAACGTACCGAGGAATATCGTGAGCGCTTCGCCAATCCGTTCATAGCCGGCCATCGGGGCTATATTGATGACGTGATCATGCCGCACAATACACGCATGCGCGTCGCCCGTGGCCTTCGCATGCTGCGGAACAAAAAGCTCGACAATCCATGGAAGAAGCACGCGAATATTCCGTTATAGAACGCCGTTGATTAGAGGAGGGGAACATGGTCCAGGTTACTCCGGTTCAAGGCGACTTCGTCGCTGTCGTCGATAACGTAGACCTGGCATATCCCTTGAATGACGACGAATTCGCCGCCGTCGAGATGGCTTTCGAGACCTACGGCGTAATTGTGTTCCCCGCACAGGACATCACCGACGATCAGCAAATCGCCTTCTCTCGCCGGTTTGGTCCCCTGGAACCATCTGTTCGCCGCCACCGGAACCGCGCCGTCAGTAATGTTTTCCTGTCCGATATTTCTAATGTCGGGTCGGATGGGCAGATCATGGCTGAGAAATCGGAGGCGATGTCCTACAATCGAGGCAATCAACTCTGGCATTCCGACTCTTCATTTAAGGAAATCCCCTCAAAAGCCTCGCTCCTGTCGGCCCGGGAAGTGCCGCCAAGCGGTGGCGAGACCGAGTTCGCCGACATGCGGGCCGCTTGGGACACCCTCTCGGCAGAAAAGCAGGTTGAAATCTCAGATCTCGTCGCCCAACACAGCCTGGCCTATTCCCGTGCCACCATGGGTTATGACGCCGGTGAGAAGTTCATGGATGTGGAAAAAAGCGAGGTGCCGCCAGTACCCCAGCCCTTAATTCGTGTAAGTCCCGTAACCGGCCGTAAATCGCTTTACGTAGGCTCCCACGCGGCCTATGTCGACGGCATGGACCGCAACGCAGGCCGGACGCTCTTAGACGGGCTGTTAGCTCACGCAGCGGAAGATCGGTTCATCTACATTCACAACTGGGCGGCCTTTGATCTGGTCATGTGGGATAACCGTTGCATTAACCATCGCGGTAGACCCTGGCAAAGCCAGAAACATCGGCGTGTAATGCGCCGCACCACGATCGGCGGCGATGGGTTCGACGAAGCCGCGGCCCTAGCGATCGGCTGAACTAGGTAAAAAGGATGCTCACAAATACGATCTCAATGCTCGCCGGCACCAATACAGCGTCCGAACGCCTGTCTAAATTCGTATAAATCGATGCGGTGGATGCCCAGGCCGCGTACAACCCCTCGTACACGATCGCCGTCGGATCGGTCATCAATCCCATACAGACGATCATCTCGCGTTCAGGTTCCGGAAGACGAACGGCACGGGGTCTTAAGTGAACTTTTATATCATCAATTACCCCGCGGGCGGCTCCTCGCCCGTTTGCGCGGTAATACGGCCGTAGTGTTCGATGCGGCGGTGACGCGCAAAGTCGAAGATTGTCTTTTTACCAAACACGCAATCATCCAGATCGATTTCGGCGATGACCAATTCATCCTCTTCTGTTTTTGCAACGCCGAGGATTTCACCGTTGGGATCGACAATACAACTTTCGCCAAATAGCGGATGGCCATCTTCGTCGCCGGCTTTCGCGGTTCCAATGACGAACGTGGAGTTCTGGTAGGCGCCGGCCTGTAAAACGAGTCGGTTATGAAAGGTCCGTATCTTGGGGCCTTCCTCGGGCCGTTGGGAATTGACCGACGGTGTATTGTAGCCAAGCATCACCAGTTCCACGCCTTGCAGCCCCATCACCCGGAATGTCTCTGGCCAACGCCGGTCGTTGCAGATGCACATACCCATGTTGCCCCCCATGGTGTTCCAAACAGGGAAGCCCAAATCGCCAGGTTGGAAGTATCGCTTTTCCAGGTGCTGAAAGGCACGTTCCGTATCGAACTCGTCATGGCCCGGTAGGTGCACCTTTCGGTATTTGCCCACGATATTGCCCGCTTTATCGACCAGAATAGCCGTATTGAAATGGTGGCCCTCCGGCGTGAGCTCTGCATATCCAAGATAGAAGCCCACACCGCGTTCTCTAGCCAAGCGGAACAGAGGACTGGTGGCGGCGTTCGGCATTTCCTTCTCAAACCAGATGTCCATGTCGGCACGGTTTTCGGCGTAGTAACGCGGAAAGAACGTGGTAAGCGCCAACTCAGTGAACACCAACAAATCTACCCCGGCATCGGCGGCATCCTCCAGCATGGTGCACAAGCGCGAGATGACCTCTTGGCGGGAGTCGGCTTTCTGAATGGGGCCCGATTGGGCAGCGGCAACGGTAAGGGGTCTGGCCATGGGTTTCCTCAAGGCGTTAAGTTACGTTGTCATAGATTCCCGGTCCCCACCCAAAGAGTCAAATCCCGATGCCGAACACCGAATACAAAGATACCCAAGAGCCCGGTACAGATGATGCCAATACAGCGCGAAAGCGTTTGATCTGGTTTGGCATTCACCTGTCTGGATATTTCCTGGTCATGCTGGTCCTGGTACCTTTGAACTTCTGGTTAACTCCGAATGATATCTGGATTCTGTTGCCGTTGGTCGGGTGGGCCACAGTCCTTGCCTTGCATGTGGCCTATGTCATGGGCTTGTTCGACATCTTCCGATCGAATTAGAAGCCGTCTTAACGACGGTTTCGTGCATGGATTCTTATGAACCGAACGGCTACAACGGGCGCGCATTGGGATGGTACTCATTCGGAGAGGTTGATGATCAAGAAAATCCTTATCGCCAACCGTGGTGAAATTGCATGCCGAGTGATCAAGACGGCACAGAAGATGGGTATCTTGACCGTGGCAATCTATTCTGACGCTGATCGCAATTCGCTGCATCGACTGATAGCAGACGAATCAGTCTATATCGGACCGGCACCATCGGCAGAAAGCTATCTTGTTATCGATAATATTTTGGCAGCCATCAAGAAAACCGGCGCCGACGCCGTGCATCCAGGATACGGGTTCTTGTCCGAAAACGCCGCTTTTGCCAAAGCGTTGGACAAAGAAGGAGTGACGTTCATTGGCCCACCAGTTGCTGCAATCACCGCTATGGGCGACAAAATCGCATCTAAGAAGCTGGCAGAGAAGGCGAACGTCTCCACGGTGCCGGGGCACACGGAAGCGGTGCGGGACCCGGAAGACGCCGTGCAAATCGCCAAGGATATCGGTTATCCGGTGATGCTCAAGGCTTCGGCGGGTGGTGGTGGCAAAGGCATGCGGCTCGCGCGGAACGACGAGGAATGTCGCGATGGTCTAGAACGCGCTGTTAATGAGGCCAAATCATCCTTTGGTGATGACCGGGTTTTCGTTGAAAAATACATCGGGGAACCCCGTCATATCGAGATACAAATCATTGCCGACAAACACGGCAACACGGTTTACATGGGCGAACGGGAATGCTCCATTCAGCGCCGTCACCAGAAGGTTTTGGAAGAGGCGCCGTCGCCGTTCCTGGACGAAGCGATGCGCCAAGCCATGGGTAAGCAGGCCGTCGCTCTGGCGAAAGCCGTCGATTACTATTCCGCCGGTACCGTCGAGTTTATTGTTGATGACAAAAAGAATTTCTTTTTCCTGGAAATGAATACTCGCCTGCAGGTGGAGCATCCGGTAACAGAACTGATCACTGGACAGGACTTGGTCGAACTGATGATCAAAGTTGCTGCCAACGAGGAACTTCCGTTCGGCCAAGACGATGTAAAACTAAACGGCTGGGCACTGGAAGCCCGCGTCTACGCCGAAGACCCGTTCCGTAATTTCTTACCATCTATCGGCCGCCTGGTTCGCTATCAAAGCCCCCAGGAAACACACCATGTGCGTGTCGATACGGGCGTTACTGAAGGTGGCGAGATCTCCATTTACTACGACCCCATGATCGCGAAATTGATCACCTTCGGCGCTGACCGCACCGAGGCGATACAGCACATGCGCACGGCCCTGGATTCCTATTATATCCGAGGCGTTAACCATAATATTGGTTTTCTGTCTGCGCTAATCGCCCACTCGCGATTCCAGTCGGGTAACATTACGACCAATTTTATCGACGAGGAATACCCCGACGGCTTCCATCCCCAAGATTTGCCTGCGGAGGACCCAATCATTCAGGTCATAGTTGCCGCATCGATCCATCATGCCTATCAACAGCGTGCCGCCTCCATCAGTGGCCAGGTCGCGGGACATGGGCGGGAGTTTGATGACACCTGGGTCGTCGTCACTAAGGACGGGCACCACCCGGTAACGGTCCGCAAGATGACCAACGGCTACTCCGTCATAGTTGACGGGACCACGCACGAGTTTCAAACCGATTGGCAACCGGGCGAACCCTTGCTGCGCGGTAACTTGGCGGACGACGAGAATCTGGTCTTCCAAGTCGAGCGCGAGAACATTGCCTACCGGCTGACGCATGGCGGATCGCAAGACGATGTTCTCGTGCTCAGCCCCGCGCATGCGGAACTGAACGCATTGATGCCGGTGAAGGTGCCCCCGGATACATCGAAGTTGCTGCTTTCGCCGATGCCGGGGTTATTAATTTCCCTAGCGGTTGCAGAGGGCCAGGAAGTGAAGGCCGGCGAGGAATTAGCCGTCATTGAGGCCATGAAGATGGAAAATGTCCTGCGTGCAGAGCGTGATGCGGTGGTTAGCTCTATTAAAGCCACTACCGGTGAAAGCCTAATGGTCGATCAAGTGATCATGGATTTCGAATAGGCGTGGCCAAAACCACTCGTCACGTAATTATTTCCGGACGCGTCCAGGGTGTCTGGTTTCGCGGTTGGACTAAGCAACAAGCGTCATCACTCGGCCTCACGGGCTGGGTTCGCAACCGGCGTGACGGCACGGTGGAGGCAATTTTTCAAGGTGATGCTGCCGACATTGACGCGATGTTAAAGGCCTGCTGGCAGGGACCACCTGCAGCCAGCGTAGCCGATATCCGAGTTGCGGATGGAGTGCTGAGTAATTTCCATAATTTTCGCCATCTCCCCACAATCTGACCTTCTTTGATAGGCGTCACTTAAAGGTGACATGGTTACAGATATGAACTCCTGGACTACCGGTTTTTACAAATAGGTCGTCGGCCGTTTTGAATGAACAAAGGAGAAAATAGGGATGTTCGGTGCCACGCGGACCGAGTGTGTTCGGGTCCCTGTTCTTTCGCCTTGGTTTTTGGTAATTGCCTTGTTTACGTCGGCCCGCGCCAAAGGCTTAACAAACGACATATCGGGCATCGACATAGGTCCGTACGCCAATTAGGCGTGCTGTGCTGATATCGAGACCATTATTGGGGCTATAGAAAGATCAGGCTTCGCCGCCATTGCTAGAATTCTAGAATTGATTATGGCGCCAGTGTGCACGTCGGTTGGGATCTTGATGTGTGGCTTCAGGCTAGGGTTTTTAGGAAATCAAGTAGGTGACGGTTCACTTCGGTCGCTTGTTCCTGTTGCACCCAATGACCGGCGCCAGGAACCAGGTGGCAGGCCCGAAAATCCATGCAAACATCCGTTTGCATGGCGTCCAGAGCACCCGGGACCTGGTAAATACCCCAGTCCGCCGCCCCGGCAATGAAGCATGACGGAACGTCGATGGTTCGGCCTGCAAACACGTCCAACTCTTTGTTTTGGATACCGTTCGTCCGACAACGATACCAATTCAAGGCACCTTGAAAGCCAGTCCTTTTATATTCGGTGCTATATATCAGAAGCTCCCTATCCGGCAGCCATGAATTAGCAGCAATGTGCTCTGCGGAGGGCATCTCCTCGGCTACCGTTTCCGCCATGTCCTTGTCCAGATTCATGATGTAGTAGTTAGGCATCTTCGCCAGTTCTGTGGCTGTCCACTCAGCCATTGGGAAGGGCTTATTATCTTCCCAATCAGCACTTTTTTGATGGAAATAGGCTCGCAAGAAGTCATGAACTCCTTGTGGACAAAAATGCATGTCGGAGTTGGCCGGACGGGTCGAATAGTACCATTGGTAATGTTTGCGCGGTCGATCTAGAGCGATCATGTCCGCATGGATGGAATCCGGTGGCACCGGACCCAAGGCGGGTGGGCCGGCGAAGGGCGCGCTCATGAGGGTCATAGCCCGGAACACGTCGGGACGGATCAAGGCGGCGTAGGCGGCAACGGAAGCGCCAAAATCATGCCCAATCACCGCATTCACATGATCGCGGCCGACGGCTTTGATGAGGCTCAGCATGTCGCGCACTAAGTTGAGAAGACGATAGGGCCCCAGGTCCGCGTCATACTCGTCGCTCCAGCCCATGGTACGGCCGTATCCCCGCTGGTCGGGCGCGATCACGTAATAGCCGGCTTCGGCAAGGACCGGCATGACCCTGCGCCAACTATACGCCAGCTCTGGAAATCCATGCAGCAACAGCACCGCCGGCCGGTTCGGGTCCGCGTCTCCGGCTTCGAGTATATGGAGCGTCAGACCGTTCACGTCCCGAATAAAACGTGAGCAGACACCATCTGGCAGAGCATGTTCGTCATAGGGCAACGGGAACGTCATTGGTGCCTGGCATCCTCAACGATGGTTTGACGCCCAAACACATCCTCGAAAGATTGACGTAACGCCGTGTCGACTTCGG
>DFRF01000030.1 GCA_002378125.1 Rhodospirillaceae bacterium UBA3470
CTGCTATTTCCAAGTCCATGCTTGCGTAACATAGGCATAGTAATGAACACGATCAAACCTATCTACGGCTGGAGAATTCGGACGGCGTAAGATACATTTGTTTCATCGAAATTCAGTTCGACTTTACTTCGGCAATCGCTATGGCACATATACTGAGCCCCGTGTACCTTGTCGGCGCCGGTCCAGGTGACCCCGATCTTTTGACGGTGAAAGCCTACCGTTTGTTCCGCGAGGCCGATGTAGTTGTCTATGACAAACTCGTCTCGCCGGCGATCATGGACCTGATACCGCCTGGTACTACCCGCATCTTCGCTGGCAAGCAGGCACGCAATCATCACATGCCCCAGGAAGACATCAACGAGCTATTGGTGGACCTCGCCATGACCGGGCGAAAGATTTTACGGCTAAAGGGCGGAGACCCATTTGTTTTCGGCCGCGGCGCGGAAGAATCTCTGCATCTCGCCAAACATGGGGTTCCCTTTGAAATAGTCCCCGGGATCACCTCTTCGACCGGCTGTACCGCTTATGCAGGCATTCCGTTGACGCATCGTCACCTTGCCCACAGCGTGCGGTTTGTCACCGGGCATACAAAGGATACCGACGGACTGAAGTTAAAGTGGGAGAGCCTCGCAGATCCAGATACCACCCTCGTGATCTACATGGGCCTCATCAACATTCGTGAGATCACAGAACAACTGATGGCCCATGGGCTTGATGCCGAAACGCCCGCTGCTGCCATCAATCACGGGACGCGCCCAGAGCAACGGGTTCTGAGCACAACGCTAAAGTGCTTGGCAGAAGACATATCGACAGCGCAAATCACAGGTGCCACTCTATTGGTTATCGGGCAAGTCGTAGGCTTGGCTGACCAACTAGCTTGGTTCCCAAAGGCGGCAATTCCCGACGCGCAGGCCAAGTAATTCTCCGGCTACCCGGTGATCATCTCGCGGCCAAGTGCCCGCGACAGCAACATGTAAACCTTACCGACGTCGGCCGACAAGAACGTCGTTCGCAACATACTCTCTTGGTCAAGATTTGCTAGATCCTTCAGTAGGCCGCTGAAATCATTGAGGTAGCGGGTAACATACTCGCGGAATTCCGCATCCCGCTGGTACTTATCACGCACGATATTGAGTTTCGCTTTTTCCCGGAACCCCAACATCTTTCGGACAAATATACCGGTTTCGCCCTTGCTGAAGCGACGCAATTCGTCTTCGCTAATCGTCGTTTCGAGCACGCGGTTCATGTCTACCGCAAGCGACTCCAACTGTTCGTTTACAAAGGTCGCCTGCTCCATGAAATCAGAAACTGCCGCCTGGCCGCGACGCTCTTTCAGAAGCTCGACGAGCGCACTAGCCTCGTTGATAACTTCACGCATATCGCGAGTCTGCCCTTCCAAAAGTCTACCCGCTTCTTCGGCGCTCTTTGCGGCCGTTGCCATGGATACTGTATGAGAGCGCATATGCTGATCCCACGCAGCCACCTTCTTCAGTGCCGCTTCAGTCGTCGAGCTGAGCTCGCTAGAGCGTCGGGTGATCTCACCACCCATTGCCTCCATACCTTGCTCGGCGCGCTGGTAGGTGGCATTCATATCATACATTTGGCGGTGGACGGACTCGGCCATTCCCTCGAGCCGGCTTGAGATATGCTCCACAGTCATGTCCGTCTCTTGAGTTTGCTTACGGAACGAATCAATGGCCGTGTGTAGTCGCGCCGAACTTGTATCGACAGCGACACTGGCCTCCGCTGCATTCTCCGAGAGGGCCTCCCCAACCTTCCGAATGCGCAACGTCGCCTCGTCCGTCGCGTTGTTCAGTAAGGACGTGCGATGCTGAAAGTCTTCAGCAGCATCCTCAAGCTGGCCCGCGGCCCGTTTTGACGCATCGTCAAGATCTTGCGCATGACGATGGAGGTCGTGCCCCACCTCTCGCAAGCTTCCAACCGTGCGGCCGGACATGAGCTCAAGTTCTTCGTACTGACGCTCCAAATCCTTTGCTAACTTGTCCACTTGACCAGAGAGGTTTTCTGACGTCGCCGTCGCCTCCTCGGAATGCTGATGCAGCGCGTTGGTGACCAAAGTGACTAATTGGGCTGCCCGTTGTGCGCTGTTCGCCAATTCATGGGTGCGCCCGGTCAAGCTATCCCCGACCTTACTCAGTTGCGCGCCCGCTTCGGTCGATGCGGTCCGTAACCCGGTCGATTGCTGGTTCAGGGTATCAGCAAAAGACTGCACGTGGGTTGATGCAGTATTGTAGGCTTCGGTCAGATCCGCGGAACTTCGGCGAAGCATGTTGCCGACATCATCGAAACGGTTGCGCGCGTGATCAAGAGATGATTCAAATTCCGTGATATGGCCCCTCAACGATTGCGAGATGCCCTCCAAGTTCGCGGCGGCGCGACCAGACGAATGCGTAGCTAACTCGACATTCTCGCGCATGCTTGCGGTCACATCGGTTATATGATTTTGCGCCGCTTCAGCGGTGGCGCTCGACCCATCCTTAGCGGACGACACCATCTCCAAAATGCGGTTGGCGGCATTGTCTGTAACCTTGTCGATCTCCTGGGTCACCGTATTAGAAACATTTCGAATGCGCCCAATCGACGACGTCGCCGTCTCGCTAGCTTCTATGCGAGCATTGCCCGAAATCTCCCGTATCTGCGCCAACGTTGCTTCGCTGACATCACCCATTTCTTCCTTTGCCCGAGCGACCACGCAGGCTAATTCCTCTTCGGTGAACGCGCGCAAGTATCCAACCTCTTCTCGTGCCTGAGCGCTAACGTCGTTGATTTTCGTTTCAACAAATACTGCGGTAGATTCCAAATTCTTCCGCCCATCGCTCAGCGCGTTCGAAACTAAGCCGACGCGACGCTCAGCATTTCCAGCGACAGATGCCAGTTCTTCGGCGGATACCTTTAGCCCTTCGCCAGCCGCGCCCAATTCATCTGTGGTCCGTTCGGTTAACGTGTCAAGTTCCATGGATCGGCGCATGAACATGTCAGCCAGAGACTCCATCTCGCTCTTTGCTTGATCGGTCGCCGCGTTCAGGGATTCGGATTGTTTAACCATGACCTCCGTCATCCGCGACAACAATTGCACACTCTTGTCAGCAGCGTCGGTAAGGTTCCTCGATTGCGCGTCGAATGTATTACCCGTTCGTAAAAACTCATCAACGACCAAAGTGCCATTTTCGCTAAGCGAATTTGCACTGGCTCTCATTAGTTCAACCATGTCGTGGATCCGGCCGGCCGCATCATTAGAAGACGAAATTAATTCGGTCAGCGTCTCTTGAACATGGTTATTCACGACGCCCAGTCGACTTTCGACTTTTACAGTCGCCGTATCAAGATCGGCGACGCGCTCACGCATGACCTTTCCAGTATTGACTAACATAGTTTCTGCTCGCGAGGACAAACCAGTCAACTGGCCAGCCTGAGTTTCCAAGATCGAGGCCACTCGTTCCACTTCGCTTGCAGAAGCCCCAACCGCAAGGCTCAGCTCCCGGGAATTGCTGGCGACACTCTGGCCCAAGTTATCGAGACGCTCTACCGCTTGATCAGAAACCATCGTGATCGCCTCTAATTGATCCTTGAAGGTGGCTGCGGCTTCATTACCTTGCGCGGACGCATTGAGGACCTGCGTGTGAGCACTCGCTAGTGCGTCCGTTACGGCGGCGAGTTCCCGACTTCCTTTATCGACGGCGTGGTTAACAGACTCACTTCCCCGCAGAAGAATTTCAGTCACGCCCGTCAAGCTCGCTCCAGCCTTATCAGCTTCGTTATCCAAATCCTCTGATTTCTCGTGTAGCGTCCGGCTCACCGCTTCAATGCGTGCCACACTCTGCTGTGACACATCATCGATGCGGCCTACCTGGGTCGCCAGTCGATCTCCAGTTTCACTCAGCCGTGCCGACGCTTGCGCGGCGATATCAGTCATCTGCTGAGAACGCTCATTGAGGCCGTCGCCGACACGAGAAACCTCCGCAAGAACACGCTCCGCAATCATCTGAAGCAAATGCGACCCTCGCTCTAAGCCATCGCCAAAGTCGTTGACTTTCGCTTCCGCCTGATCGGCGATCTTGCTCATATCCCTCGCCTGCTCACGAAGAGATTCTCGTCCAGCGGCCGCAAGGGCGGTCGCCCGTTCCGATGAGGTTTCCAGATTGCGCGCTTGTTCGCTAAACGATTCCGATGCAGCACGAATGGTGGCGTTCGCCCTTTCCCCGCTTTCAAGCAAGGTTGCGGCATGCGTCGTCACTTGATCCAGATGCTCGGCCTGGGCGCTCAATTGGGTGCGCATTCGATCCATCTTCGTAGCGGAGCGCTCGGTTTGAGCAGACATGTTTTGAGCATGGTACTGCAGCATTTCTGCTCCCAGGGATACGCGTCGGATTGCATCTTCCGAGGTTTCGATCAAGGCATTCGAACTATCCTTTAGAGTTTGATCCGCCTCCGACGCTGTAGCCGCGATATCGGTCGTTAGGGATTCAAGCTGCTCGCGTCTAAGATCCAGACGCTCCGCTGACTCGACGCTCTTCTTTTCCGTATAGTCCGCTGTCTGCGTCAATTCCTCCGCGCGTTCACCAAGACGTTGAACGTATTCCTCGGCCCGCGCTGTGGCTCGATCCGCGGATGCCGTCAACTCCCTGGCCCGTTGTTCCAAGACATCGCCTACTCCTTGCGCGCGATCAGCGGCTTCGCTGGTCATACGCTGCATATCCTCGGTCTGACGGCGCAATGCATCCGAGACCGCATGGGAACGCAGGTCTGCATCCTCCGAAACTTGGGCTAATTCCAAAGAACGTCGCCGAATTTGAGAGCTAATGGCTTCGCCGCGTCGGGCGGCATCTTCCGAGGCATTCGTAAGATCGCGGGCCTGTCTGCGCAGATTATCGGTAATTTCATTGATCCGTGTCTGGGCACGATCGGACGGATAGATTAATTGTCGCATATGCCATCGCAGCATCTCCGTCTCTTGAGCTAGTTGGCGCCCGCGCTCAAAAAACGCCACCACCATCCAGAGTAACGACAATGGTGTCAGTATGCCAACCACAACGCCGAGTATTTCATGGGGCAGAAATTGGACGAGGTTTTCCCAACCCATTTGGTTTTCAATAAATGTGTATGATGCCCACAACCAGAGTACGGACAAGGTAACGCCACCAATAGACGCCAACCGATAACGCAGATGGAACGGCCGCTGCCAATCTTCAAGTTTTAGTTCTTCGCGAGCCCCCGAAACCGGTGGCATGGGCGTCGGGTCACCATCTAGACGGCGATCGGGCGCATAGCAATCCCGGAGTGGCTCGTCATCGGGATTCGTGAGATGTCCGATTTCCTTAATCCGGTCAGCCATTTTCACATCTCCATATTCATACGCAAAGCGCGCCGCCCCGATATAAAGACCAAGATGACGAGCATACTATGCCACATATAGGGGGTAAATAACGTAACGACCCAAAATCTGGGGGTAATTTGAGAAATTAGAACTTTGTAGCGATTAACTTCGAGATCATAACGACAATTCACTAAGCGGCTTGCTGTCGCGGAATTCTCCAAACATATGATCTCGAACTTTTATTTTATCAAAAGATAGGGGTTCGATACCGTTTAGAGCCCAAACCGCCATCTCGGATATTAGTTCTGTGTCCCTTACCTCGATAGCTATCTCGGGATGCAAATTCTTGCTTCCCGATGGATTAAAATATTTCTGATTACGAAACTTTATAGGATTGGAATCCGTATGATCGGTCAATCCATCAACAAAACCTATGGATCATAATTCCCACATAAGCCGCCATCACGTTTGCATGGTGTATTTAGAGTCAAGCGGAGACGCTCGCATCAAGATAGATGCACACGTTCGGGTGCTGCAAACGAGGATTCGAACAAATTCTCAATCATTGGGGCGCGTGCTCGCTGACATTGCCGTGACGTTTTAAAATCACGTTCACATCTCTGTCGTCATCGCGAATGTAACCCACTAGATCTCAAATCAACAACCCGACGGATTACCGCTAAGGTCTGTCGCTCGGTGCATAAAGAAGGTTGGAGCAACGCCGGGGAATACCAACAATACTGGCAGCGTCATAACTTCATCAACGCATCAAGCGCGCGAGAGTTCTTCATTCAGACTAAACCAGCCTACAATTCACTACCACCCTAGGTGTTTTCTGCGATCTGAGCGTTAGTTATGCAGACAGAATCCTGCGGATCACGGGAACGCGTAAAGAAATTCTCGGAAGCCAATGCGCCGACCAGATTGATAACAAGTGCATACGGGACTCATTCACGGACCGTGTCTAAATGGTCTGCCGGCGCCAGCGACTTGTCGTGCCATGATCCGTTCCCAACCCATATCCACAGCATTGCGGTGTAGGACCATAACGGCATTTAGCACCGTGGTGTGATTTCGCAATCGACCGTCCTACCTAAAACATGTGCTGACCACCGGTCACCCATACCTCCGTACCAGTCACATAGGATGATTCGTCTGACGCCAGATAATATATACTTTTCGCCACATCGCCGGAGGTACCCATGTGCCCCAAGGGAATACGCGGGATGAGGGCCTCATATTCCGGCTGGATCATATCCGTCTCGATCTCACCGGGGGCAACCGCATTGACCCGCACGCCTAACTCAGCAAACTCATTTGCCATCTCGCGGGTCAGTCCTGACAACGCTGTCTTCGAGATGGAATAAGCGGAACCGGCAAACGGATGAATTATATGGCCCGCAATCGATGTGACGTTAACGATTGCCCCCTTCCCGCGGTTTAGAGCACTTGCAAAACCGCGGGACAACCGCAAGGGTGCGAAGAAGTTAAGCTCGAAAACGTCTTTCCATGCATCCAGGTCACCGTTCAAACACCCCAACCGTTCCTTGTAGGGCGTCTTTGGTGACATGCCGGCATTGTTCACTAGCGCATGCAGCGGCTCATTGCCCAGAAATTGATTGGCTTGATCTATAAATTCAGCCACGCGTTCGGCGTTACCTAGGTTTGTTGCAATATGGCAGGTCCAGTTAGGATCGCGGCCGCATTCCGGTGGCGCTTCCTCCCGGGAACAGGTAATAATTTTCCAACCGCGTTCGAGAAATAGACGTGCGGTTTGATGTCCAATGCCGCGGCTGGCACCCGTGACAACAACAGTTTTCTGTTCTTCAGTCATGATGGGGACGTTAGGCCAATCGCCTACCACTTTCCAGGATTGATCTATCCAAAACATAGACGAATAGAGACGATGAATGTGTTCTCGGTTTGAGTTGAATTTGCCTCCAAAAGACCTTACCCGGTGTTTGGATTTAGACGAGGTACCAAATGGCTTCTCACAAGGGGAGATTCGTCCGACCAACCACACCCTATGCTTAGGAGCGCATGGACCGTTAATTAACCGTTGGGGGCTCAAGATCGACTGGGGTAGCAAACCCCTAATCAACGCGCGCGCTGAAACATTGAAAGAAAAACGGACATTCCAACCCCTTTTGAATTCGCGGTGTCTCGTTCCCGCTAGTGCATACTTTGAATGGCGCCGTGAGGGGAAAGTGCGGCATAGAAATAGGATCGCGATCCCCGATACGCCCCTGTTTACCTTTGCGGGACTGACCGATGGCGAGCATGTGACCATTGTCACCTGCCAATCCGTGCCGTCGATTGCTCAAATTCACAGCCGGATGCCGGTCATTCTCTCGTCGAGCGATGAAAAGGCATGGATTGACGGCGAACGGGCCTATGATGATGTCGCGTATCTGGTCCTACCTCGGCCTGATCTCGTCCTTGAAGCGGATGAGGAATCCTCACCACCGCCACCCCAAGCCGATCTATTTGGTTGAAAGGTAGACCTTGAGTTTGCCGTGAATTAACGTCACCTTTTCACGCATCGGTATTCAACAACGCTGCCCCGGTATTTCGAATTAAACCTCACATGGGATGGGATTGTGGTCATGCGCACATACCTTCAGATTGATTTGGGCCAACACAGCGTCACCAAGGAAACTGTGTCCGGCGAAGATTTGGCCAAGGCTGGACGCTACCACATTGTCAAGACACTGCTTACGTGTGGTACGGCAGACGTTGATCCGTTATCGCCGGAAAATCCATTGATCTTTTCTGCCGGCCCTTTCGCGGGCACCAATTTCTCTAACGCGAACCGTATCAGCGTCGGCTGTAAAAGTCCGTTGACCGGCGGGATTAAAGAATCAAATGCCGGAGGAACGTTCGCGTTCGCCATGGGGCAGCTGGAAATCTCCGGTATCACATTGAACGGCGCATCCGACGAATGGGTAGTCATCCGCATTCCCAAAGAAGGTGAGATAACGTTTGAATCTGCCGCCGATATAATGGGAATGGGGTTGTTCAAGTCT
>DFRF01000172.1 GCA_002378125.1 Rhodospirillaceae bacterium UBA3470
TGGAGCGCCGGTTCACCCTTCGCGATGGAGTTGCCGGACGTATTCGCCGTATACAACGGGACAACATCGTGCCTGGTGCAGACCTGAACCCGGACCTAGTAGCGGAATTCCGAGACCCGGTCACCGTCGACAATTTCGAGGGGATCGCTGTGCGCCAGGGGACCCAGGGCGAGACGCTGATTTACATCGTCTCCGACGACAACTTCAACCCGTTACAGCGTACGTTGCTAATGATGTTCGAACTCACTAGGTAAGCATCGGACACAAAAAAGGCCCGCGTCGCAGGCCTTTCGATACGGTTCTATCGGCGCGGTTTACGCGGCGACTTGCACGTTCTTAATCTGCTTCTTAAGGCGGCGCATTTCTATATTCAGATCGCCATCGCGGGCATCCAACAGGAACGCATCCAGGCCTCCCTTGTGCTCCACCGTACGTATCGCCGCAACAGAAACACGCAGGCTTACTCGCTTTCCCAGAGCGTCGCTCATCAACGACACCTGCTGCAGGTTAGGAAGGTAGCGCCGGCGGGTCTTGTTGTGGGCGTGGCTCACGTTGTTACCGGTTTGAACGCCCTTGCCGGTCAATGCGCAACGTCGGGACATAATCTGGTCCTCACTCGAAAAGTTCAAAATTCTTGAAAGCGGCAGAATTTTTAGGGTAACGAAGAGAGATCGTCAAGCGGTTAAGACCCTAATTTCACGAATTCCGGAGCCCAAAATGTCCGCCGAACTCACCCGCGATCACATGCGACACACTATCGAACGCTACTATGCTGGCTGCAACGGCGCCGACAAGGCAGAAATGATGGCCTGTTTCACTACCGACGCCGTGCACTACTTCCCTCCTGGCACCAATTCCGCGCCGTGGCAGGGAGCGGACGTGATCGCCGACAAATGGGTCTGGTGCGCAGAAAATTTGAAGTCTAAATGGACCTTGGACCGGGTCTTGACTCAACCGGAGACGGACGAGGCAGTGGCCGAGTGGACGCACTGGCGGACCAAGAACGGCTCCTACCTCAGGGGCGACGAATGGTACGTATTCGACCGCGATTCGGGCTTAATCAGCGAGATCCGCGCCTATTTCGCCGCCGCATGGGACCCGAGCTTGGAAAAAAGCGAAATTCCTGGGTTCGATTATGCGGGGCGGGACTATCCGCTCACACCGCCGGACTGATTCGCTATTTCAGTGCCGGAATATCGGAAATGCGTGAAAGGCCCATCTGCGCCAGCGTGATCGACACCTGTTTCGCCATGAGCTCGACCATACGCGCCAAACCCGCCTCGCCGCCCGCCGCCATGGCAAATAGCAAGGCGCGGCCGACGAAAACGTAGTCGGCACCCATGGCGTAGGCCTTGACGATGTCTTCACCACAACGAATGCCCGAATCGTAAAACAAGGGGTACTTGTCACCCAAAGCAACGCGAATGGCCCGTAATGCCAGGATTGGCGGCGGCACACTGTCCAATTGACGTCCGCCGTGACTGGAGACGATGATGCCGTCCACGCCAGCGGCTTGCAGACGAGTCGCGTCCTCCACATCGAGGACCCCTTTCACCACGAAGTGGCCTTTCCAGACGTCGCGCAGCCAGTTCAACAAGCTCCAATCGGCGCCGGCGCGGTTGGCGTGGCGATCGAAGGTGCCCTGGTCGCCGCTAAAGTTAGCAAGCTCCGGCGCGCCATTGAACAAGGTGCCCAAGGACCAGCGTGGATGTAGGGTGAAGTCGATGAACTGGGACGGGCCGATCTTGAAGGGCGCACGAAAGCCACGACGAAGCTCCCGCGGGCGGTGCCCAACCTCGGGTACGTCGACGGTCAGGATTAAGGTCTTGTAACCAGCCACCTCGGCCCGTTTCAGCAGATCGAGAGATGCCTCCTGATTGCCGTTAAAATAGAGTTGGAACCAGGCGTTGCCTTCGGCCGTCTCACTCATGCGCTCTAGCGATGTCGACGCTGCCGTGGACACGCCGTGTGGAATACCGTGCTTTGCCGCCAAGCGCGCCAACATGAGATCGGCACCCGGGCGCGCCAGGTTGCACATACCCATGGGACAAATGCCAAACGGTATACCTGTCTCTTGACCTAAGATGTGCATCTTGAGATCGCGATGTTCCACGTCGTTAAGAATTCGGGGCTGCAGACGCAGCGTGCGGATGGTTTCACGGTTCAAGCGCTCACCCACTTCCTCCCCGGCGGCGCCATCGATGTAATCGAACACCATCCAGGGCAAATAGCCACGCGCCAGCTGGCGGGCATCTTCGAAAGTTTGTATCCGATTTCCGATAGACATGGGCTCAGACCGCCGGACGACGGTCGGCCCAAGGCCGTGCGCGCTCGAAGCAGGCGGCAGCGTGCAGGACCTTGGCATCCGCCAACCACGGGCCAACGATCTGCAGGCCCACGGGCAGCCCACCCGATGTGAACCCACACGGCACGGTAATCGCCGGATGGCCCGACAGGTTAAAGGGATGGGTGTACGGATACCAAGACGCGCGTGGCACGTCGGCGGTCTGGTTATCCAACATAATCGGTTCGCGCGGGTCGTGGTCGGCGTCGATGGCCGGACGGGTCAAAGTGGGCGTCACCAGGAGGTCGATATCGGTGAACCAACTCTCGATTTCCCGGAACAAATGCGTGCGAGCCTCGATGGCGCGTTGCACCTCGACGCCGGTGACGCTGTCCCCCTCTTCCATCCAGAACCGCAATGTTTCTGACATCTTTTCACCCAATTCCTCGGCCAAATGGGTGAACCGGGCGTTCCAAAGCGAGAAGGTCAACGGCGCCCAATGTTGCAGGGTGGATTCGAAATCCGTTACGTGATCCTCCAAATCGGCGCCCAGGTCGGCGAAAACCAGGACGGCGGTCTCGAACAAGGCTTGAGTTTCCGCCTCCATGCGGTCGTTACCTAAGTACCGGCGCCAACCGATTTTGATGTCCATTAGATCCCCGTCCCCGCGCGCTGCGCCGATGAGATCGGGATTGTCCCGACCCAAGCTGTGGACGTCGCTCGGATGCGGGCCCGCCATGACGTCGAGCATCAGGCCGCAATCTTCGACCGTGCGGGTAATGGGCCCGATAAATGACATACAGCCAAAGCTGTCAGACGTCATATCATGTGGTATCCGGCCAAGGGTTTGTTTCATGCCTACCACTCCGCAAGCCGCCGCTGGGATACGGGTCGACCCGCCGCCGTCCGTGCCTACATGAAGCGGGCCGAGCCCCGTGGCCGCGGCAACTCCGGCCCCCCCGGAGGAACCGCCCGACGTGCGGGTCAGATCCCAAGGGTTCAACGTGCGTCCGAACAACGGCGCTTCGGTCATCGGTTTGTGTCCGAACTCAGGGGTAGTAGTCTTGCCGATCAGCACTGCGCCAGCGGCACGTAAGCGGGCGATTCCGATACTGTCGGTTGCCGGCACGTTAGCGGCGAAGCCGTGCGAACCAAACGTGGTCTTCACGTCCGCCGTATTGACTAGGTCCTTAACCGTGAACGGCACGCCTTGCAGCGGACCCAGATCATTACCGGCCATCACCGCGTCTTCGGCGCGCTTCGCCTCGGACCGGGCCACGTCGTCGGAAATAGTGATGAACGCGTTGCAGGCGTTCTGTACAGCCTCGGCACGCCGCAGGACAGCATCGGTCAATTCCACAGGCGAAATTTCCTTCGCGCGGATGCGCCGAACGGCCTCCACAGCCGTCATGAACCCCAAGTCTTCATCGGACATGCTCACCCCCCTTCAATTGTGAGCCAACATATATCACCACCACCGGGCGCCCAAGACCCACATTTGAACCACCGGACGCACCTAGCTTTTCCCTTGACCCCAGGGCCGCGATTTCTAGTATCCGAGCAAGGAGGAACATCATGTCCACATCTACAAACTCGGCCGTCGCCGTGCGCCATGACTGGACCACTGATGAAACCCGGACGCTATTTGAGCTGCCCCTCAACGATCTCCTGTTCCGCGCGCAAGCCGCCCATCGCCAGTTCTTCGATCCCAACAAAGTACAGATATCTAATCTGCTCTCTATAAAAACGGGTGGTTATCCCGTGGACTGCGGCTACTGTCCACAATCGGCCAAGTTCGAAACCGGAGGGAAGGCGGAAAAGCTAATGGATGTAGACAGCGTAGTCGCAGAGGCGGAACAGGTTTTCGCCGGCGTGGCGACCCGTTTCTGTATGGGCGCGGCGTCTATATTCGTAGGCAGGAAATTGCTTCCCA
>DFRF01000166.1 GCA_002378125.1 Rhodospirillaceae bacterium UBA3470
GCAGGCCCAAAATGCACTTGATCGTCACCGACTTGCCAATTCCTGAACCGCCGATGATCACCACTGATTCCCCTGGGGCCACGTCAAGGTCGACCCCATCCAACACCACCTTCGGGCCAAAGGATTTGTGTACGTTCTTAAGGCTGATCTTTGGCGTGACGCTCACCCGAACCTCACTTGGCGAAGAAGATTTCGGTGAGGATGTAATCGAAACACAGGATCAGTATTGAGGCCGATACGACGGCGTTAGTGGTCGCCGCGCCCACACCCTGCGCGCCCCCCTTCGAATGGTAACCATGATAGCAGCCCATTAGGGTGACGATGAATCCAAAGACCGAGGCCTTCACCAGACCGGAAATGACGTCGGAGGCTTCCAGGAAATTCCAGGTGTTCTGCAGGTAATTAGACGGATTGAAACCGAGTTTATAGACCGCTACCAGGTACCCCCCGAAAACGCCAATTATATCGGCGATGAAGACCAAGAGCGGCATCATGGTGACGCCGGCTATTAGCCGCGGCGCAATGAGATACTTGATGGGATTGGTCGATAAAGTGGTCAGTGCGTCGATTTGTTCGGTGACGCGCATGGTGCCAATTTCGGCGGCCATGGCCGCGCCGATACGCCCGGCCACCATGAGTCCAGCCAGCACGGGACCCAATTCACGGGTGATGGAGAGTACAACCACGTTGGCGATGGCGCCTTCGGCTGAGAAGCGGGCAAATCCTGTGTAACTCTGCAGTGCAAGGACCATGCCGGCAAAGACGGCGGTTAGGCCGACAACCGGGAGAGAGTAGTAGCCGATCTCCAACATCTGCCGGCCAATGATGCGGAAATACCACGGACCGCGAAAACAGTGGGACGTGCCGGAAATTGCGAACAGTGACAGCCTTCCGGTTGTCGCCAGGAACGCAAGAAAGACCCGACCGATCCCCTGCAAAAAGCTCAGCACTGCAGTCATGTCACCCCGCCCGTGTACACTCGGTGATAGCGTCGACCCAAGCTGGTCAAGATTTCGTAGCCGATGGTCCCAGCTGTGGCCGCCAAGGTATCGACGGTGATGTTTGGCCCGAGGAGCTCTATCCACTGGCCGGGTTGGCGTTTTGCTTCCGGAACGGCGGAGACATCGAAAGAGATTAAATCCATAGACACGCGACCTACCAGGGGAACTATTATGCCATCAATCATGCCGGATGCGACGCTGGAGAGCGAGCGTAGATATCCATCCGCGTAACCCACCGAGACCGTGGCTATTAATGCCTTATCCTGTATGCGGTAGGTCGCGTTGTATCCGACCGTCTCGCCCGGGGTTGCATGTCGGACCTGGGAGATGCGGCCCTTAAGCGTGACGGTAGGCATCATGGGATTCGGTCGGCCTGGCGTTGGGTTGGCGCCATAGAGTGCGACGCCTGGCCGGGCCATGTCGAAATGGTAGTCGGGACCGAGAAAGATGCCGGACGAATTTGCAAAACATGCTTGACCCATAGGTAGAATTTTTCGGGCACGAGTGAAGGCTGCCAACTGCGCGAGGTTTTGATCTGATGCTGGTTCATCAGCAGAGGCTAAATGGCTCATGACGAAACGGATGTCCAGGTCCTTCACCATGTCCGGCGCGTCTGCCAAGGTATCCAATTCGTCCGGTGGTAGGCCGAGCCTGAGCATCCCCGTATCCACATGTATGTCGCAGGGCAAAGGCGCGTCGGCGCAGAAGGATTTCCAATGCGTTAGGTCGCCAAGGCTTCCTAAAACGGGAACCAATTCGTGTTCGCGGTATGCATCTAGGGCATCGGGCAGAAGCCCGTTGAGGATATGAATTTCGGTGTTTGGGAGTGTGGCGCGAAGCGCAATCCCCTCCGCCAGATGGGCAACGAAGAACACCTGGCAGCCGGCGGCCACCAATACAGGGCCGACGCGGTCGGCGCCCAGGCCGTATCCGTCCGCCTTGACCACGGCTGCGGACGGGACGCCGCCCAACTGGTCAACAAGCGTGCGGTAATTGCTTCGGACGGCATCCAGGTCGATGTATAAAACGGCGCCAGCCATGGCCTTGGTGATGGGTGTTCCAATCATGGACCGGAGTGACGATCATCCACATGGCGCTCGTCAAGGTCGCCGAAGCGGGTGTATTGGCCGTCGAACATCATTGTCAGCATGCCAACTGGGCCGTGACGCTGTTTGGCGACGATCACTTCGGCCTTATTCTTCTTATCGGCCAGGCGTTCTGACCAGTTCTGAAGTCTCTGTGCTAACTTTTCACCGCTTTCATCAGCCCGCTGTTTGGGCTCGGCCTTTTCAAGGTAGTATTCATCGCGGTAGATGAACATGACTATGTCCGCGTCTTGTTCGATGGAGCCCGATTCTCGAAGGTCCGCCAATTGAGGTCGTTTGTCTTCACGGTTCTCCACCTGACGGGACAGTTGCGATAGCGCTAGCACCGGAACCTTCAATTCCTTCGCGAGCGTCTTCAGACCCCGAGTGATTTCCGAAACCTCCTGTACGCGACCGTCGTTTCGTGAGCCAGAAGAACCGGAAATGAGTTGAAGGTAGTCGACAACAATGAGGCCAAGTTCGTGCTGGCGCTTCAGGCGCCTGGCCCGGCTGCGGAGTGCGCTGACCGTCAGAGCCGGCGTATCGTCGATGAAGATGGGGATTTGATGCAACGTTTGGCTAGCCATGACCAGGCGGGAGAATTCATCATCCGTAAGTTCACCTTTGCGCATCATGTTTGATGAGATATTGGATTGCTCGGAAAGAATACGCGCGGCCAACTGCTCTGAAGACATTTCTAAAGAGAAGAAGCCCACAACGGCGCCTTCCGCGCCTTGGGTTTGTTTATAGGTGTAGGCGGCATTAAAGGCCAGGTTGGTCGCCAACGCTGTTTTGCCCATGGCTGGGCGCCCGGCGAGTATCAGCAAGTCGGACCGATGGAGCCCGCCCAATAAAGAATCCATGTCGCGGAAACCCGTTGTCACGCCGGCCAGTTTACCGTCCCGCTTGTGCGCGGCTTCGGCCTGTTCGATAGCCTGGATAATGGTGTCCTTGAAGGGTTTGAAGCCGCCCTCGAATTTCCCCGCTGTCGCGAGTTCATAAAGGTGCAGTTCCGCGGTTACGATTTGGTCTGAGGCGGTCTCGTCAACCTCGCCGCTATAGGCGCGGTTGACCAAGTCTTCGCCCAGATTGATTAGTTCCCGCTTCAAGTAGAGATCATAGATAAGATTGCCGTATTCGCCAGCGTTGATAACGGAGACGGCGAAGGCCGTGACTTCATCCAGATAGGCGGGCCCACCAATATCCGAGAGCGATTCGTCATTCCGGAAGAAATTGTGTAATGTCGTCGCGTCGGCCATCTGGCCGCGCTCGATTAGGCGCCCAGAGGCCTCGAATATCTTGCCGTGTGCAAGTAACGCGAAGTGCTCGGGCTTCAAGTATTCCGAAACGGTTTCATAAGCCCGATTGTTCGTGAAAATCGCGCCCAACAACGCCTTTTCTGCCTCCACATTGTGCGGCATTTGCCTGAACGGGGCCGCGACGGACAGATCGTCATTCGCTGGGACCGTCTCCTTGTCCACGGTCGGTGGTAGAGATGTTGTCGACATGATTGGCAAAAAATATAGCTCCTGATGATTAAGCGGAATCGGGAAAGGGGAATTCAACGGGGATGAAACACCTGTAAACCCGAGAGCTTGTGGAACACGGTAACAGGTTGTGGAAAACGGCGCCTTACGGTATCAATTCTGGCGAATCGAACAGTTGATTTTTCAGAAAAAAAAGGCGCACGTGCTACGTGCGCCTTCTCCAGTTTAAATTTATTGACGATTATTCGGCTTTTGCGGCCTCGTCGCCGTCAGCCGTTTCGTCGGTTGGTGTGTCGTCGGCCTGGGCGGCGTCATCTGCGCTGTCGTCGGGGGTCGCTTCGGGGGCGGCGCCTTCTTCGAACATGGTTTCGGCCTGTTCGGCAACGGCCACGTCAGCGGCAACTTCCGCAGCCTCGGCTAAGGCCTCTTCCTCGGCCTGGCTGAGCAAGGCGCGGCCGGTCTCGGTCTGAATTTGGGCCTCGTCCTCGGAACGGGCCACGTTGGCCGTCACGTTGACGCTGACCTCCGGATGCAGCGTCAGAGAAACGTTGTGCAAGCCGAGGGTTTTGATCGGTTGGTCCAAGCGGACCTGGTTGCGACCTACGATGAATCCTGTGTCGTTGAGCGCCTGCGCGATGTCGCGGGCGTTTACGGAGCCGTATAGCTGGCCTGCTTCGCCGGCCTGGCGAACAAGAATGACGGTGGCGCCGTTCATTTTCGTGCCGACCGCTTTGGCGTCGGACTTAAGCTCCAGATTCTGTGCTTCCAGTTGCGCCTTCCGCGTTTCGAAATCCTTGATGTTTTCTTCCGTCGCCCGGAGCGCCTTGCCCTTCGGCAGCAGGAAGTTGCGTGCGAAACCGGGCTTCACGTTGACAATGTCGCCCATCTGGCCCAATTTTTCGATTCGTTCCATTAGTATAACTTGCATGATCATTCTCCTTCGTCTGTCCGGCGGACGTTCCGCCGTTACGCTCGGACATGCCGGTCCGGGCGAAACTTCAATTGTCCCTGTCGTCGCCCGTTTGCGATGGTAGGGTTTGCGTTCGATCGCGGAGACCAAACCACTGCTCCACGACACCGATACCAGCGACCACCAATGTAGCCCAAAGTGAGATCACTATCACCAGATAGAAGACCACCAAAAGCAGTCCCGTATATGACACCCTGCGAGCAAGGCTGTGCACCACAGCAAGGCCCAGTAGGAAATACGGCGTTGCGAATACCATAACGGCATTGCGACCGACGTATTTCCATTCCCCTGATCCGGCCAACGCCACAGCGGCGGCCAGGACCAGAGGCCACGACAGCCAATGGGGCAGATCGATAGCCGAGTATTGGGGCCGGGGCCGAATACCGTTTTTCATTCGGACGACTAGGCCTTGAGCGATCACACTGTTGACCACAGTCATGATCACCCAGCTTGCTGCCACCGCGCCGGGGAACAGCGGTGTCAGCATGTCGGCGAAGCGCTGTCGGCCTTTTTCCGGCAGTTGCGGCGCTAT
Source organism: Rhodospirillaceae bacterium UBA3470 (assembly GCA_002378125.1). Lineage (GTDB taxonomy): Bacteria > Pseudomonadota > Alphaproteobacteria > Rhodospirillales > Casp-alpha2 > UBA3470. Next base: position 5,076 of record DFRF01000166.1, read on the forward strand.
CATCTCGAAGGTTTCTCCGAGATGGTTTGAAATCAGACTGCTCAACCCCGGATTGACAGTGAACAACGCCGTCAGGATCAGCAGTAAGCCACCTATCATACCGAGATGGGCGACGATATGGCCCACTGGGTACCAAGTAACAGCGCTTAGGCCTCCTTGCGGGTCGGTACTTTCGCGGCGCAAAAGCGCCATAAAAACCACCAGCATGGCGGGAAAGGCCTGGATCGCTCCGAAGATCAACATGGACGCTACGCCACCGCCCAATCCGGTAGCCACCAAACCGGCGCCTGCGCCAATCACCGTTACTCGGGGTCCCAACGTCAATCCGACCGCCATCAGCGGCAATGGCGACAAGTAGACTAGCGTCAACGCGAAAGGTACCCCGGCGACAAACGCCAGGGATGCCACCGCGCTTGCCAGCCCGGCGCCGATTCCGATCAGCGCCTCCCTTGGCATGGCCTGTCCTCCCGCGAACGCGCGCCTTTAGGCGACCGTGTAAGGCATCAGCGCCATGTAGCGCGCATGCTTGATGGCTTTCGCCAGTTCGCGCTGCTTTTTAGCGGACACGGCGGTGATGCGGCTTGGTACCATCTTGCCGCGCTCTGATACAAACCGGCTCAGTGTTCGGGTGTCTTTGTAGTCAATCTTGGGAGCATTCGGGCCGGAGAAGGGACAGGACTTGCGGCGCCGGAAAAAGGACGGGCGGCTCATGCGTTATCTCCCCCATTCTGCTCTTCAGATTCTGCGGTCGCTTCCTTCGGCGGACCGTCGCGACGCGGCTCCCGGTCACCATGGTCGTCACGGCTACGGCGCGAGCGATCATCGCGATCGCGGCTCCGCATCATGACGGACGGCCCCTCTTCGAATTCGTCGACTCGAAGAGTGATGTAGCGCAGTACGTCCTCGTTAATGCGCATCTGACGTTCCATCTCGTGTATGGCGTCGGCTGGCGCATCGATATTCATGAGGGTGTAATGGCCCTTGCGGTTTTTCTTGATCTTGTAGGCAAGCGTCCTCAGGCCCCAGCTTTCTTTTTTAGGGACCGATCCGCCAGCGTCCATGATCACTTTTTCGAAGGTTTCGACCAACCCTTCAACTTGAGCGGCCGTAATGTCCTGACGTGCGATGAACACGCTTTCGTAGTTCGGCAAAGCTGTCTCCTTCCTTTGGCTTATCTCAACTCCACAACTGGAGCATAGCCAGCTAACGCCGGCAGGAAGCTTTGAAGCGACGCACTATACACTTTCTAAGCGCCGGTTCAAGTTCCACATCGCTCTGAAAGCCTGGAGACTTTGGTAGCGTCGAAACCGACCCGTCGTTACCAAATCCGAGGTCGGTGGTGTTTATGGGCATGCGGAATCAGGCTTAACCGTCGCAGGGCAGTATTGCGTCCGCCCCGGCGAAATATAAGTTGGGGGACTTGATGGTGAAGGGGACTTTTACCCTGTCAGTTCGCACTTGGCCACAGGTATCGACATACCAAGTAGAGAAGCCACCAATATCAATGGCCGCGGTCTGCCCGTGGAACTATAGTTGTTTTGTAAGATTTCGCCATGGGATCGGTTTTGGTGTCGCCGTGTTTCTCGACCGTCGGTTTCGTCAAAAGGAATACGGAGGCGTTGCTTCACTGTACGTTATGTTGGTGACGTCGCACTTGATAACGGAGAGCAGCACACCGCTCGATCTTACGTTCGTGAGACGCAACCATATCCGCAACCCTGATCCCAATGATATAATCTTGCGCGCGTCGCCAGCCAGAAACTGGATAATATAATCCAATTTGTGCCCGGGCTTGGAAAGTTCGTGACATCGCGATCGCTCGGCCATTCGCACCAAGCTCATTGTTCCCTGTGGGCGTCCTGATGATCGTCCGTTCGGTGCTTCGAGACGAAATATTCGATTTTAGGCGATAATGTTCGAATTCCAATGGGGATATCGCATCACATTTGGCCGTGCCTGCTGCGATAAATCTGAATTTATTATTAGCCGCCATATCCCATGCATCCCCTTTTGGCTCCCACCGGTCCGGCATTGCACTGGATGAGTTTAAGCGTGATGAGAGCTGACAAAGTTCAGACTATCGGCCTTAAACCTTCTTGGTACCGGTGATCACAACCTTAAGAGCATCCTTACGGATCATGGCGCGGAGCGCGTCTTCCGTCTGTTCGATGGGCATTTCTGCGCTCAGTATTAATTCAGCCTGAAAGGACCGTTCGGAAAGGAGTTCGAGGGCGCGGCGCACTGTATTCGGGCGGTGGTGATACACACCCTTAACGGTGAGTTCGCTATAATGCACGAGGTGCGTATCGAGGGGAATTGAGGTTCCAGGTGCGCAGCCGCCGAACAGGTTGATGAGGCCACCTGGGCGGACCGTTTGAATGGCATCGACCCAGACTTCCGGTACGCCCGTGGCATCCACGGCGACCCACGCCCCCTGGCCGCCGCCGGTGACGGCCTTTACCACTTCGGCCTGATCGCCGCCGCGTTCGATCATCACCGTCTCTTTGGCGCCAAGGGCCGTGCCCATGTCCAGTCGGCTCTGATTGGGATCGGCCAGGATTACGTGATGGCCATCCGCCGTTAATGCGCCGACGAACAGCAATCCGATGGGGCCGCCGCCGAAAACGATGACCTCGGCCGGGCTGCCATGGGCGTAGCGGGGCAGTTCGCAGGCATCCATGCCGTGCAGGACGCAGGCCAGGGGTTCAGTCAATGCGGCTTTGCCGAATGCCAGATCTGTCGGAAGCGCATGGGTGTTGTGTTCCACGAAGCGTGCCGGCACGCGGACATATTCGGCAAAAGCACCGTTGAGGTATAATAAATCTTCACAAAGGTTTTCCCGGCCGCGGCGACAATAATCGCAAACCCAGCAAGGCGCGGAATTGGCGACTACCACGGCGTCTCCTTCCTTGAACGCCGTAACTCCGTCGCCGATGGCGGCGACGGTGCCCGCCATCTCATGGCCGAACAACGTCGGAACCCTTAGCATGCGCGGATGGCCGCCGCGTTTGAAGACCTTGACGTCGGTGCCACAGGTTGTGGCGGCGCGAACGGCAAGAATGATCTCACCCATGCCAGGCCGATCTACATCCACCTCTCGGATATCGATTTGTTCGGGCCCAGTCAGGATTGCGCCGACCATTGTGTTGGGGAGAGAGTTCATAAGGAACTAGCTTCGAGTGAAGGGGTAAATAGGATTTTCAAGGCCTTGCGTTCCTTCGCCAATCGGTAGCCCCGCGCGAAGTCATCCAAGGGCATGGTATGAGAGACCAGTGGGGTAGGATCTAACCGACCAGAGGTGATCAACGCTAACACGGCTGCTTGCTCACTAAGAGCGCCGGAATAAGTTCCTATGACGCGGCGTTCATATTTAAAAAGATTATTGAGATCGAAATTCGCGCACTGTCCGTGCGGCGCGTGGGCAAATAGTATCACCGAACCACCCTGGCGGCTGAGCGTCAGGCCGGCTTCCAATAGTGATGCGCCGCCCACGGTATCGAATACGGCATCGACGCCATAGCCGTCTGTCATTGCCGTCGCGGCGGCCAAGGCATCATCACCGGGTGCGGCGGTCTTGTCGGCGCCCAATTCGGCCGCCAGAGAGCTCCGGTTCACGACCGGGTCGATGAGCAGCACCTTTACGAATGGATATGCCGCCTTGATAACCAAGAGATGCAACAAGCCCATTGAGCCGCCGCCCATGATGGCGGCCGTGCCTTCAGGACCAATACCTGACCGGTTCACGCCCCTGAGGACGCATGCGGCCGGTTCCATGAAAACTGCGGCCTCGTCGCTGACCGTGTCGGGCACCTTGTGTGTGGCTTGGGCCGTGGCCCGATCACGGATCAGCACATGGTCCGCAAATCCGCCCGGTTCCATGAGATCATCACGAAAGATTTCACACATGGTTTCATTGTCGCTCAAGCAGAGGCGACATGAACCACAGGGGACGTGATGAGGCACAGTGACGCGTTCGCCAAGGGAAAACTGATTGACGCCCTCGCCAAGGGCGGCGATTTCGCCGACAATCTCATGGCCAAGAACCATGCCCGGTTTTACACTGTTGGTGGTCAGTTTGAAGAGGTCTGTGCCGCAAAACCCGACGCATCTGAGCTTCAAGAGCAGTTCGCCGGCCCTCGGTATCGGAATGGGGCGCGACTCCATCGCGGTGTCTTCGCCGCCAAGGCAGGTGATGACATTATTACGGGGCGCCATATCGGGTTCGGATTTCGAAACCATGGGATATATTTAGAGAATGTTGAGGGATTTGCGAGGCCTTTGTTTGCCTCCCTTGACAGGAACAAGGGAACGTTTATCACTGCGAATGTGAAGACATTGTTGCTTTATTGAGAGAATTTCATGACAACCGCGTTCATTTTTCCCGGCCAGGGTTCCCAGGCCGTAGGCATGGGTAAGGAACTGGCGGATACTTATCCCGCCGCCAAGGCGGTGTTCGAGGCTGTTGACGATGCGCTTGGCCAGAAACTTTCCACGCTCATGTTCGAAGGCCCCGAGGACCAGTTGATGCTGACCGAGAACGCACAGCCAGCCATAATGGCCGTCAGCATTGCGGTGATGCGGGTCCTTGAGTCGCAAGGCGGATTGAACTTAGCAGATGTCGCGTCGCACGTGGCTGGTCACTCCTTGGGTGAATATTCAGCCAATGCTGCCGCGGGCACATTCTTCCTTGATGATACAGCACGTTTGTTGAAGATTCGCGGACAGGCCATGCAGCAGGCCGTTCCGGTGGGTGAGGGGGCCATGGCGGTGCTTCTTGGCTTGGGACCGGAGAACGCCGAGTCCGTGGTGGCCGAAGCTGCTGGAGATCAGGTCTGCGATTTCGCCAACGATAATGCCGACGGTCAGGTCGTTGTTTCTGGATCCGCGGCCGCCGTGGAGCGCGCCGTCGACATCGCCAAGAAAAAGGGGGCCAAGCGGTCCATGTTGTTGCCAGTGAGTGCTCCGTTCCATTGTGCTTTGATGGCTCCAGCTGCCAATGTCATGGCCGACGCCCTGACTGCTGTCGCCATGAACGATCCGGTGGTGCCGATCATCGCCAATGTCACGGCAGCGCCGGTTCAAGACGTGATGAACATCCGACGCCTGTTGGTGGAACAGGTGACGGGCCGGGTACGCTGGCGTGAATGCGTGCTCGCTATGAAATACGCTGGGGTTGACCGCCTCGTGGAAATTGGTCATGGCAGGGTATTGTCGGGCATGACCAGACGCATTGACCGTGAAATGACGGGGGTTAATGTTGGCTCGCCGCAAGACCTGGACGCTTTCCTGGCTGGATGATTAAGTCTCGATGGCGGGTAGGGGCCCGAGCCGTTTTATTCAGGAAATCGGCGAAGAGGACGTGCGGTACATTGGGGATTCGAGCGGGTTGTCCGGCGTCGGTAACGGTGAGCGCGAGGAACTTTAGGTTGGGCGCGGATTCGTGAACCTATTCGGCGAAGGCAGGTGGGGTGACGGCGCCAACAGCGCTCACATGATCGGCGAAATAGCTGATATTAGGGGCTACGGACCGGGTGCGGGTGGAAACTGCAATGGCATCCAACTGCGCGCAGGCGAACCAGGAAATTATAAATTCTCGCGAATTCTGCAGATGAATGATGACGAAATCACCCGGCCACACGCATTGTTCGAAAAGCGCACCTGCGACGGCGTCGACATCCTGGCTCAACTCACCTTAGGTCCACGTCCGTCCGTGTCGGTCAAACGGCTTCCAGATTAGGAACGGCTTGTCCGGCGTACGCTCGGTTCATTGGCGTAATATCAACAGAACAACTCGGCCCGACACCATGCGTTGATTAGAATGATTGATCGTGTCTTGCAGAGTCATGTAGTCATACTGACTTCTCGTTGGGCAGTCCTAGTCCATTGCGCGAACCGTGGAGAAGGGGCGGTGTCTTACATTTTTTTGGTGGACCCATTCCGTTGGATGGGGCACCCCGTCCCTGTATAGTGTGTTTACGAATATTTCAGGCGGAGAGTTGGATTGATGTTTGATCTTCAGGGCAAGAAGGCGCTGGTCACCGGCGCGTCGGGGGGAATCGGGGGCGCCATCGCTCAGGTATTTAACTCGCAGGGCGCCGAGGTTGGGCTGTCGGGCACGCGCGTCGACACTCTTGAGGCTCTGGCCGGCGAAATTGGCAGCGGCGCACATGTCGTGCCGGCGGACCTATCGTCGGCGGAGGGCGTTGAACAGTTGGGGAAGGACGGGATGGACGCCATGGGCGGCATCGATATCCTGATCAATAATGCCGGATTGA
>DFRF01000139.1 GCA_002378125.1 Rhodospirillaceae bacterium UBA3470
TGCTTAAAGCCCTACGTGTTAAAACAACCCTCTTGACACCCCGCGCAGGAAGGGTATTTGCATGGGCGCCCGAAGGCGGGTGATCAGCAAACTCTGAAGTATTGATTGAAAAACTAAGCTGGATCGGTTCATGTCGGAAATGATCGCGTTAAATAATTTGAGCAAGTGGTTTGGTGACCTGGTCGCCGTGGATCGTATTAACCTGTCCGTTGGACGTGGCGAAATCCTTGGTTTCTTGGGGCCGAATGGCGCTGGCAAATCAACCACCATGAAGATGGTTGCTGGTTTCCTAGAGCCGTCAGACGGGTCGGCAACAGTATGCGGCCACGATGTCGTCAAACAACCGGTCGAAGTAAAAAGGTGCATTGGCTACTTGCCCGAGGGCGCGCCGACGTACGGCGACATGACGCCGCGCGGCTTTCTTCAGTTCATCGCCGAGATACGCGGCTTCGACGGCACCGAACGAGACAAGCGCATCGATGAGGTGGTCGAAAAAGTGATCTTGGGTGAAGTCATGGGCCAACCAATCGACACTTTGTCAAAGGGCTTCAAGCGGCGCGTCGGACTGGCCCAGGCCATTCTGCATGACCCAGAGGTACTGATATTGGACGAACCGACAGACGGTTTGGACCCGAACCAGAAACACCATGTGCGTGGTCTGATCAGGGAAATGGCCGCCGGTAAGGCGATTATTGTTTCCACGCACATTCTTGAAGAAGTGGAGGCGGTCTGTTCGCGCGCTGTTATCATTGCGCGTGGCAAGTTGCTGGCGGACGGATCGCCGGATGACCTGATTGCTCGCGCCCCAAATCACAAAGCAGTGGTGGTTTCGGTGGCATCCGAGAACGTCGGGTCAGCCGTCCAGACCGCCGCAGCCATAGAGGGGGTTCAGAACGTGGAAACCTTGAATGCGCCTGACGGCGGCGCGCGCTTTCGTGTGCAACCAAAGGACGGCGAGGTTTTAGTCGCTCCCCTTGGCGAGGCCTTAAAGGCTGCCAATATCGACATTCATCAAATTTATGTGGAGCGCGGCGCCCTGGATGACGTTTTTCGCGAGATTACCACGAATAGCGGTTCCTAGGAGATGGCCTATGCGTAACATCCGAGTTATCGCCGCCCGCGAACTGAAAAGTTATTTCGCGACGCCGGTGGCTTATGTCTTCATTGTCATTTTTTTGGCCTTTTCAGGCGCGCTCGCGTTTTATGTGGGCGGCTTCTTTGACAGCGGCCAAGCCAGCCTGACGTCCTTCTTCTTCTATCATACATGGCTCTATCTCTTGCTGATCCCGGCTATTTCCATGCGGTTGTGGGCCGAAGAGCGCAAGACAGGCACGATCGAATTGCTGATGACGCTGCCCGTGTCCACCACCGAAGCTGTGATGGGGAAGTATCTAGCAGCCTGGGCATTCGCTGGCATTTCACTGGGCTTGACGTTTCCCATGTGGTTAACGGTCAACGTCCTGGGTGATCCGGACAACGGCGTTATTCTCGCCAGCTACATCGGTAGTCTCGTCATGGCTGGTGCATTCCTGGCCATCGGCTCGTGTATCTCTGCCTTGACCAAAAACCAGGTGGTAGCCTTCATTCTGGCCGCCGCGGCATGTTTCCTGTTCACCATGAGTGGGCTGGAGCTGGTTTTGAATTTTTTCCGCCTGTGGGCGCCAGATGTTCTGGTCGATACGGTGGCGTCAATGAGTTTCCTTACACATTTCAAGGGGATCACCAAGGGCGTGATTGATCTGCGCGACGTGGTGTTCTTTGCATCGCTGATCGGCGTATTCATGTTCGCAAATGTTGTTGCCGTCGACAGAAAGAAGGGAGCGTAGCTATGAAAGCTTCCAGCCGTGGAAAACTAACGGTTTTGGGCCTCGTATTGGCCGCCGTCCTGTTTGTCTCCATCAACATCGCGTCCAACAATTCCTTCCGGGCTCTGCAGGTTGATTTGACCGAGGGTAAATTGTTTACCTTGTCTGGTGAGACGTCGAAGGTCCTGGCCGAGATCGACGAGCCGATCACCATGCGGCTCTATTTCTCAAAGGTCATGGGCGAGCAAAGCCCCGCCCACCTGACCTACTTTGAGCGGGTCCGAGAACTTCTTGAGCAATACGTAAAACTCGCCAATGGCAAATTGCGCCTTCAGGTGTTCAATCCTGAACCTTTCTCCGATGACGAGGATAGTGCCGTGTCCTTTGGTCTGTCTGGATTGCCCGTCAACCAGCAAGGGGATTTGGGATACTTTGGCCTTGCTGGGACGAACTCGACCGATGACAACGAGGTCATTCCCTTTCTCACGCCCGAGCGCGAGACCTTTCTAGAATATGACCTGACCAAGATGGTTAAGGCGCTGGCAACGCCGGAGAAACAAACCGTGGGCGTGATGAGCACGTTATTGGTCAATGGCGGCTATATTCCGAACCAAGGGCAGCGGCCCCGCTGGTCGGTGATCGATCAGATTAATGAGTTCTTCTCGATCCAGCCGGTTCCCGTGGATACAAAGGTGATATTCGAAGAGGTGGGGACTTTAATGGTAATCCACCCAAAACGTTTTCCCCAATCGACCCTGTATGCCATCGATCAGTTTGTTATGAAGGGTGGCCGGGTCATGGTGTTCGTCGACCCGAACGCAGAGGTAGACGGTCCCGGCGGTGGTATGCGCCCGAATGAGCATTCGGACTTCGAGAAGCTGTTCAATAAGTGGGGCGTGGAACTGCGTAAGGATAAGGTCGCTGGTGATTTGGGCACGGCGCGCCGGGTCAACGTCCGCCAGGGTGACCGCTTGGCGGTAGCCGACTATGTCGCCTGGCTAGCGCTCCGGCCTGGAAACTTTGATCGTAAGAACGCGGTAATGGGTGATTTGCAGGTGGTGAACGTGGCCTCCGCCGGCATCTTGGATCCGATCGAGGGCGCGGAGACCAGTGTCACGCCGCTCATGCGTACGGGCATGCGGTCCATGGAAATTGAGGCAACCAAGGTTCGCCTGCGTCCCGACGTGGTGGGCCTGTTCCGGGAATTCAAACCCTCCGGTCAGCCATTCACGATTGCCGCTAGCATCACCGGTAAGGTCAAGAGCGCGTTCCCTGACGGGCCACCGGCGCCCATCAAGGGTTCCAACGACGAAGAGACCAGGAAGAACCAGGAAGCTTTTGAGAAGGCAAAGAAGGATCACCTCACAGAATCCCAGAGTGATATCCATGCCATCGTGGTCGCCGACGTGGACATGCTCCACGAGACCCTGTGGGCGGAACGCCAGGATATGTTGGGTAGGCCATTGTTGGTGCCGTTCGCCAACAATGCGGATTTCGTGGTCAATTCCCTTGAACATCTCATGGGGGGCGCCGGCCTCGCTGAGCTCAGAGGACGATCCATCTCCAACCGGCCATTCCATCTGGTTCGCCAAATTCGCCAGGACGCGGAACGTCAATACCGGAAGAAGGAACAGGAACTTAAGAAGAAACTGGAAGACGTGCGAGGCAAGCTCAATCGCCTGGTAAGGCGTGAAGTGCAGGCGGAGGCTCAGGGCGGAGAAGTGATATTGAAGCCTGAAGAGAAGAAGGCGATTGACAATTTTCGCCGAGAGATGATTTCCATCCGCAAGGAATTGCGCGGCGTTCAGTATGACCTCCGCAAGGACATTGATAACTTGGACGCTTGGCTGAAGTTCCTGAACATTGCTGCCATTCCCCTGTTGCTGGGATTGGGCACGCTGATATTCGCCGTGGGACGGCGTTTGCGCCGGCGCCACGGCGTCGTAGAAACCGGTTGAACAGGAGGACGGAATCATGACACCCAGATCCGTAATGGCGCTGGCGGCGGCGACAGCGCTGAGCGTCGCTGCTGCGGCCGTGTCCTTGAACGTCAACCAAGGGTATACCACGATCGCCGGCAGTGGTTTCTTGTTCCCTGGCCTTATGGACAAGGTCGACACTGTGACGAAGGTTACGGTCAATGATAAGGACCGGGAAATTGTGATGATCCGTACCGAAGCTGGGCGCTGGCAGATTCCCGCTAGCGACGGCTACTCGGCCAGCGTTTCCCAAGTTCAGAAAAGCATCCTGCAAGTGGCTCAACTTGTATATCTTGAGAAGAAGACGGCCAACGCGAAACGCTATGATAGACTTCATCTGGAAGACCTAAAACGGTCTGACTCCCAAGCACGCCGCATTCGACTGTTCGAGGCTGACGGCGCGGTGCTGGCCGACCTGATTGTCGGAAAGAAACGCTATAACCTCCCTGGCACAATTACCGAGGGTGCTTATATCCGAAAACCGGCTGATCCGCAGACTTGGCTGGCCAGCGGAGAGATCGACGTGGAAGTGGAACTTAAGACGTGGCTCCGTAATTCGATCCTCAATATTCGTGAGGAAGACGTGTTAAGTGCGGAAATACGCCATCCAGGTGGCGAAGTGGTCCGGATTTCCAAAGAAAATACTAAAGATCGGAACTTCACCCTCCACGATATTCCGGAGGGCAAGAAGCTCCGTTACGAATCCGATCCAGACAATATTGCCAACGTTGTCGAGGACTTGGAGATGCTGGACGCCCGAAGAGCCGACAAGGTCGACTTTGCCGCGGACAAGACCGTTACCGGGACCTACACCTCACGCAGTGGGCTGATTGCTGTGGTATCCGCGGTGAAGGTGGGCGATGATGATTGGGTGAAGGTTAAACTCACAGCAAAGCCGGACGGCCAAACGACGAAGGAAAAAGGCTGGGAGAGCGCAGCCAAGATTGTCGAGCTAGTTACCGATCGTACCGACGGCTGGGCGTTCAAGGTTCCGAGTTTCAAAGCCGAACGCTTGCGTCGCGGTACGAAAGAGATGCTGGTCGACAAGGAGGCCGGCTCCTGAATTGCATTTGCTGCTATTGAGCCCCAACGGCCGCCGGATTACCGGCGGCCGTTTTGCTATGTGCCATGCTCAGCAAAGTTCATACTGCGAACCACAAAAAGGTTGAACGCAATTTTTCATTCCGCCATAGTTTTTTGGTATACCACATGCCAGAGATCATTCTGGGGTTCCGGGTCGTCATCCGGGATTTGACGTGTTACATAACGGCGACCGAAGGACCGCGAAAAAAACCGGGCGGCGACGGTGGCCTCATTTGGGAGGTACTCATGAACAAACTATCCAAGTCTACATTGAGTTTAAGCTTAGCTGTGGGCCTAACTTTCGGCACGTCCATGGCGTTCAGCGACGCTGAAGCGGCTGACGGCTGGACACCGAAAAAGCCGGTTGAATTCGTCATTATGGCGGGTAAGGGTGGCGGGGCCGACCGTTTGGCGCGTTTCATCCAGAGCATCATCGAAAAGAACAAGATGTCGCCCCGGCCGTTGATGCCTATCAACAAAGGTGGTGGCTCCGGCGCGGAGGCACTTCAGTACCTGAAGTCGAAATCAGGTGATCCGCACGTCATCTTGGCGACGCTGAATAGTTACTACACGACGCCGTTGCGCCAACCGAAGCTCGGTATTGATATTTCCAAGTTCACGCCCATTGCGCGTTTGGCCGAAGATACGTTCCAGCTTTGGGTTCATGTCGACAGCGGCATCAACTCCGTGAAGGAATACGTCGCCGCTGTGAAGAAGGCGGGCAAGAAGGGCTGGAAGATGGGCGGCACCGGCAAGGGTGCTGAAGATTCTCTCGTTACAGGCATGCTGCAAAAGAAGTTTGGTTTCGAGGTCACCTATGTTCCTTACAAAGGTGGCGGGAAAGTTGCCAAGGAACTAATTGGCAAGCACATTAATTCCACGGTCAACAATCCGGCCGAACAGGTCGGATTCTGGGATGCCGGAAAATCAAAACCGCTCGCCAGCTTTACCCCACCAGGTATGCTGAAAGGCAAGTGGGGTAGAATCCCAACCTTCGAAGAACTCGGTCACGGCAGTGACATGGTCTACTACATGCAGCGTTCCATAGTTGCGCCGCCGAAGATGCCTGCTGATGCGGTGGATTTCTACGTCGACCTGTTCGAGAGGGTTTATAAATCGGCGGAATGGCAAGGCTATCTTAATAAAAAAGGCCTGATCCCGGGCTGGCTGACTGGCCAGAAATTGCAGGACTACTTCGTTTCGGAACGCACCAAGCACGCGAAACTGCTCGGCAAGTAACCGAACGGTGCACTATTAACTCTACTGGCATTACGAAACGGAGAGGCCGTCATCGTGCGCAAGGCTGAACTAATCATGGCTTTGGTGATGGCGGCCTTTTCCGTCTACATCATGTGGAAGTCGATGGAATTGCCTGTCGGCTGGATCCCCGAAGAGGGTCCGGGCGGTGGAGCATTTTCTTTCTGGCTTGGCGCAGGAATGCTGGTGTGTTGCATCGCTATCATCTATCGCTGGGCCAAACGGATAAGCCCGCCAAGCCAGTCACAGGCGCCTTTCATGGATCCAGATGCGTTTCGGTTGTTCGTCGTCATTGCCGGATCGCTCGGTATTATGATCGGGGGTATTCATTTGATCGGCGTGTATTTTTCTTTGCCGATCTTTATGGCCTTCTACATGCGATTCCTTGGTCAGCATTCATGGCGGCTCATCAGCATATTCGTCGTAGCTACGCCAGTTTTGATGTTCTTCTTCTTTGAAGGCGCCTTGAGGAAGACACTGCCAAAAGGGTTCACCGAGCCCTTGTTCTATCCC
>DFRF01000218.1 GCA_002378125.1 Rhodospirillaceae bacterium UBA3470
GCTTCGCGACGGGCGCGTTTGAGCGCGATGGGGTTTTGGCCCTGTAAGCGTTCGCTCTCGTGGCGGTCGCGTTGCTGGCGGGCTTGTTTTAAGGAGATTTGCGGGTAGGAGCCGAGCCCGAGGTCGTGGCTTTTGCCGTCCATACGGTAGCGGTAAACCCATTTGCGTGCCGCGCTGGCGCTGACAACGAGGTAGAGGCCCCGGGCATCGCTATGGCGGCCCTTCGGGAGTTTCGGGATCTGGCGGTCGTTGAGCATGGCGTTCTCCAAGGCAAACGTATGAAGCAGGCCGAAAGGGGTCCCAAAGCGGGTCCCAAAATGGGTCCCTAAGGGCCTGCGATTAACGTTGCTGTTTGGTGATAGCGCCTGCACGGCGTGGGGCAAGGAAAAAGCCTTAAATCAACGGCTTATGGTTTGCCATGCACCGCCCTGCACGGGGTTAATGGCGGACAGGGTGGGATTCGAACCCACGAAGGGCGTTAACCCTTACTCCCTTAGCAGGGGAGCGCCTTCAGCCACTCGGCCACCTGTCCGTCCGGCGCGTGTCGGCGACCGAAGCCACCTTGCCCGGCCTTTCTAGCCCCCTCGTTCGGAAGTATCAACCTGCATGGTGATGTCTATTCCGTCGCGCCTATGTGCCGGCTCTCGTGGCCTTCATCAAAGATTTTCGAGCTGGCCAAGCCCGGTGCGTCGACGCTGAGGCTGTCCAAGGGCGCGGCGATGTTGAACGAGACGATGGCCTCAGTAATTAGTTGTAGATCGGCAAAGGCGATAGGAAAGACGCAGCGCGGGTGGCCCGCCGCTGCGTAGATAGTGTCGAAACGCTGTAACGAGCGATCGATGACCATGGGAAGGCATGCCGTCATCCCGATGGGTGCTACGCCGCCGATTGTGAACCCTGTGATGGCTTTGACCTCATTGGCTTTGGGCCGGCCGACCTTGCCTTCCAGAGAGAGGGCGGTGGGCAGGCTCTTCTCTAAGCATTTGTGATCGCCGGCCACCAACGCCATGACGAAACGCTGATCGATGTTGAACACAAGGGATTTGACGATGGCACCCAATTCACATTCGATGGCGTTGGCCGCGTCCTTGGCGCTGCGGGCTGTGTCTGTGAGTTCAATGACCGTATCTTCCAGGCCGGCTTCGATGAGGGCGCCGCGCACCCTTTTTACCGCTTCGCGTTCCAAGAGGCTCATTGATTTTTCCAAAACCGGTTTACGTGGACCTTACTATACGACCCCGCCATGCGGCGGCAATCTTTCTTGTAGTGTCGAGCCTTGGCCTCGTTGGCCGGTTTCGTCGAGCGGGCCACTAGGCTTGCCTCGGCGCCGCCCTTGAAGGTGGCGAGAACCAGTCAGGATAGCGTTGGGAGGGTGTCTCGGTGTCGCGTGTGTAGCGCGATACCACTCGTGAAGCGAGCTGGCCATTCTAGAAAAGGCCGTTAAGCAATCGTGTGTCGGATGCTACACTGCTCCGCAAAGGCTTCATCCGGGCACACCTAACAAGGGAGCGGACAGATGATGCGTGGTGCATTTTGGATGGTCGTGATTTGCAGTCTTGCCGTTTTGATCTTGGGTAGCATTGCCGTCACGCAGGCGACGGCGGGAGATGTCCAGTTGGCACAGAGCAATAAGGTCATGCAATGCATGGAAAGCTGTCTGCGGTCGGAAGGAAAATCGGAGAAGGCGACCTGTAAATCGCGCTGCGCGAACATTTCCTCACAACGCCGGCAGGAGCCCGATTGCATGACGGTTTATAAGCAGTGCTTGCAACCCTGCGGTACCAAAAAAACGTGCCGGCGCGCCTGCAAGAAGCGATTGATGACCTGTTCCTAGGTGCCGTTGCGGCCTAGAAGTGGCCGCGCATGGTCTCAATCAAAAGGCGGGCCGACTTTTCCGGTTTCAGGCCAGCCTTAGCGACCCATTCCAGGCATTGGTCGTAGTGATAACGTGCCACGGCGATGCGGGTTTGATCGGCCTTGCCATTGGCAGCGGCCAGGATTTTCTTGCGGTAATCAAGCAGCATTGTGGTTTTGGCTGAGACAGTGCGGTTAGCGTAGAGTGCGTCGCCCACATGCTCGGACACCCATTTGGCAGCGTCGTCCACGGTCCGCCGGCCGGCGCTGAGGCGCGTAATGGCGGCGGCGGCGACGGCGCGCTTGAAGTCCAGCGACATAGCCATGCGTGGCGTCTCCGATTAATACCTTGACCCGGATACGATCCCGAGGGGTTTACACGATCATGTTAATAGCTAAGTCCTTACGAGAAGTTAAGCGGGCTAGACGTCAATTCAGCGCGACCGTCAGACGGGCAAACCCCGCGTCGGATGACCCTATGCGCGCCGGAGCCCTAGCCAGGCCAAGGCGCTAGTCCCGATAGTGATCGCGACCGAGACCCAGATGATGGCTTCAATGGAGACGGTTGCATCCAGTGCCGAGCCAACGGCCACCGGGCCTAGCGCAGAAGCGAAAACCGAGAGCACCGCAGCGGCGGCACGGATAGCCCCTAGGTGCTGGGTGCCATAGAGTTCCGCCCAGAGGGACGCGAAACTGGGGTTGGTTGCGCCGGCACTGAACCCCATAGCGCCCAGCACGGCCGCGGCCCAAAGTTCGTTTTCGCCAAGTGCCAGCAACATTAGCGAGACCATGAACGGCACTAGGACATAGGGAGTGATCCGCCGAGCAGTGATTCGGTCGACGAGCCAGCCGGTGATGAAACTGCCGGACACCTGGCAGGCCGCGAAGATGGCGAAACAAACGCTCCACCAGAGGAAATCCCAAGCCTTGGCGGTGCCGATAATATGCGTCTGATGGAAGATGATCCCGGTGAAGATGGCTGACATGGTCATGACGATGGGCGCGACCATCAGGAACCGCCGATCACGCAGCATCTCGGCGCGGGTCCATTGACGTTGGCCGGCGTTGAGAGGGCTCAATGCCTCGGGCCCCTGGCCGTCCTGGCCGGCGGTGCGCTTCAGGAGGAATGGGATTGTCGGCAGCATGGTAACGGCGACGACCAGGCCCATGACGACCCAAATGTTGGGCCAAGTGGTCACGGTGAGACCAATGGTGATCAACGGAGGCAGGGTACCTTCGGCTATTGGAAAGCCGAGGCCGGCAATGGCGATAGCTCGGCCTCGTTCCGCCACGTACCGGCGGGCCATGGCGGTGACGGCGATGTGTGCCATCATACCTTGGCCAAGGAACCGCACGATGAGGATACTGAAGAACAGGGAGACGGAGCCGCTGACTTGCGAGAACGCTGCCGCACCGGCTGCCATGGCGACACATACCCACCACACGAACTGGCCCAGCCGCAACCGGTCAACCAATCGCCCTGCTGGCCACAAGATGGCGGCGCTGACCAAGGTGGCGGCTGTGTAGATACCGCCAAAGTCCGTGTGGCTGAGTTGGAAGTCCCTGCGAAGGACGTCGCCGAAGAGGGAAATCAGGTAGGTTTGACCGGGGCTAGTCCAGAACATGACCAACGCCCCAAACAGTAAGAACCGCCATTCGCGGCGCATGAAAGCCAGCGTCGGGGTTTCGGGGGTCACTTGGGTGATCCGGCCGACCAGCGTTCCGCGGTGACCTGACTCATGCGTCCAGGTAATCTTCGATGAAGTGGCTGATGATGTCGTCCAGGCCGCCGTCCACAGGGAAACCCAGGTCCTGGGCGCGGCGCCATTCAGCGTCCTGGGGCCAGGTCTTGACGATGTCCACAATGAACGGATCGGGCTCCATTTTGATCTGGCCCAGTTGGCGATTGCTATCGAAGCTGGTCACGGCGTCGATCATGTCTCCGGCGGTGACCGTGTGACTGGGCAGGCCGACGCCTCGGTCGTCGCCTAACTGGTCGCCGTGCAGTTCGTGCAGGTGGATGAAACCCTCAACAATGGCCCGGTAGCCGAGGATTGGCATGGTCGTCGCCTCGGGTACGGGTACGGTGTAGTCGACACCCGTCAGCGGTTCTCGGAACACGGCGCTGGCGAAGCTGGAGGCCGCCGCGTTGGCTTTGCCGGGCCGAATGATTACAGTTGGCAACCGGGCCGAGCGCCCGTCCAGGAAGCCCTTGCGCGTGTAGTCGTTGATCAGTAGTTCGCAAATGGCCTTGGTGATCCCATAGGTGGTTTGCGGGGTTTGCTTCGCCGTGTCGCCGACGATATCGGTCATGTGCGCGCCGCCGAAGGTGGCGATGGAACTGGCGGTCACCAAGCGCGGCTGGCCGGCGCGGGACCGCACAGCCTCCATGACGTGGCGGCCACCATCCAGATTCACCCGCATGGCGAGGTCGAAATCCTTCTCGCCCCCGCCGCTGACTATGGACGCCAGATGAAAAACCGAGATGTCGTCGCGATCAATAAGGTTGTTCACCGTTGCGCTGTCGGAAATGTCGCCTGTGACGGCCTTGATGGTCACTCCCTCCTTCTGAAGTTTCTCCAACGGTTTGCCCACGTCGAAGAGCGTGATCGCGTCGATGGCGTGTTTGTTGCCATCCGGGCCAGTTAGTTCTCCGATTTCCAAGAGGCGTTTGGCCAAACGGAACCCGAGAAAACCGGCGCCGCCGGTGATCACTACTTTCATGGTTGTGTCCTTTTTCTGGCCTGGCTAGTCCAAGCGCCGGCCGATGGTAGCGGACTCATTCGCCCAAGAAAAACCTTTCTGACGGCTTAGCCCCGCTATGCTCGCATCGGGCCGCGAGGAAGATGCCATCGCCGGCGAGCCGGCGCTTGCTCCAGTCTAAATCTTCGAGGCTGAGGGCCAGCACTGCATTCATTATACTATACCTCGCGCCTGGCTTACTTCAGTGTACGGACGCTCATCTTGTTCACACAGGGTAGGGGGAGGGATTGCTCCGCAGCGTTCCGCTTAGTTGGGGCTCTGGTCTTTGACGGCCTTGGCTATCAGATCAGCAATCCGTTGAAGTAAAAATACTGAAGTTTCTTACGCCATCTGCTCACTTGGTAATATCGGGGGCCTCGGCAGCCAGCGCTAAAATAGCCGGGCCTTCCATCCGATAGGGCAGCCAGGTTTCCATATGGGTACAATCAATGCCGTGGTAGAAGTCGCGGGTCGGGTTCCAGTCCAGGACGGAAAGTTCGAGCCGCTCGCAGGCTCGTTCTTGGGCTAGTTTCGCCAGCGCTGCCATGAGGTATTTGCCGAGACCCGAGCCGCGGGCTTTTTCTTCGACGTACAGGTCTTCCAGATAGATACCCGGTCTTCCTTCCCAGGTGGAATAGTTGTGAAAAAACAGCGCGAAGCCGACGACTTCTTTATCTAACTCGGCAATTAGGCACTCAAACCGCTTGGGTTCTGAAAACCCGTC
>DFRF01000210.1 GCA_002378125.1 Rhodospirillaceae bacterium UBA3470
ATCGAATCCATCCATGCACCGTCGCGAATCTTCCAATGGGGAGACGTAACGGAGAACCCGAATGCGGGCTTTCTAGCCTGCGCTGACCAGATCATCGTCACTGGAGACTCTATCTCTATGTGCACTGAAGCCTGCGCGTCCGGTGTTCCCGTACACCTTTTCGCGCCACCGGAACTAGTCAGCGCAAAGCACAAGCGGTTTCATCAAATACTTCGCGATAACGGATATATTGCTGATATAGAATCGAAAATAGAGGCGCCATTACATCCACCCCTCAACCCTGCAAACGAAATCGCGGCCGCAGCCCGTAATCTAATGGATTGGTAGGAAATGCCAAATTTTTCCGCAAACATCATATACCTATTCAACGAAATCGATCTACTCGATCGGATTTCCGCAGCCGCCGCCGTCGGCTTCCGGGCAGTAGAATGCCAGCGTCCCTATGAAATACCACCGGCTGTTTTCCGCAATCTCCTGAACGCTCATGACATGGAACTAGCATTGATCAATACGCCTGTGCATCCATCCTGGCCGCATGCCAGTGGCATTGCCACATATCCCGACCGCACCTCAGCCTTTCGCGAGATAGCGTCGAGCGCCATAGAATATGCGACGTCGGTCGGGTGTCCCCGTTTGCATGTGGTGGCTGGAAAATTGGATAACAATGTAAATCCGATGGCGGCTGAAGAAACCTTTCTCAACAATATTGTTTGGGCAGCCGACAAGGGGCGCTCTTTGGGTGTCAAAATCCTAATCGAACCACTGAACGCCATCGACAACCCCACATATTTCCTGACCACCGCCGCGCAGGCGCAGGCGTTGTTGACGCGCGCCGATCACGACAACCTTTACCTTCAATACGATCTCTTCCATGCGGGTATGAACGGTGAAGATGTGATCGACGGCGCCCAAACCTACCTGGGCCTCATCGATCACATGCAGATGGCGGGCGTGCCTGAGCGCCACGAACCGGATACGGGAACGGTCGATATGCTGACAGCTTTCGATGCCGTCGATACTATGGGATATAAAGGCTGGATCGGTGCGGAATACCGGCCAAGCCACTCCACAGCCGAAAGTTTTACCTGGGGCGCTCCCTTTGGGATCGGGCCGCGACGCCCTTAGTCAGCACGGGTGAAGGCCATCACTTTCTGTCGTTGTTCGCCCAAGCCCTCAATACCGAGCCGCATCTCATCTCCGGGCTTCAAGAACACTGGGGGCGTCTGTCCCATTCCAACCCCCGGCGGCGTACCGGTCGCGATGATATCACCTGGTTGCAGGGACATGTGACGGGAAATGTAGCTGACTAGGTGCAAGATGCCAAACTCCATAGTACGCGTATTGCCGTCTTGCTGGCGTTTGCCGTTCAAATCCAACCAGACGTTCAGGTTCTGCGCGTCAGTCACTTCGTCCATCGTCACCAACCACGGCCCAACCGGACAAAAGGTATCGGCACTTTTGCCCTTAAACCATTGGCCGGAGCCCTCCAGTTGAAAGGTCCGTTCTGAAACGTCGTTGATGATTGTGTACCCAGCAATACACGCGGTCGCTTGGGATTGGTCAACATTGCGCGCAGCCCGTCCGATTACAATGCCCAGTTCGACCTCCCAATCGCTTTTAACGGAACCTTCGGGCAGCATGACGTCGTCATTCGGTCCATTGAGGGAGCTTGTGGCTTTGGCGAATAGGATCGGTTCTTCAGGCAGGTCCATACCGGCTTCCAACGCATGATCCCGGTAGTTCAATCCAACGGCTACGACTTTTCCGATGTTGGCAATGGGAATACCGATACGAACTGTGCCCTCGACCACGGGCAAGCTGTCGGGGTTTAACTTCGCTAGTGCGGCAAGACGGTCAGGGTCCAGATTGCCTCCGTCTAAATCATTCATCTGATCGGAAAGGTCCCGAATTCTGCCGTTGGCGTCCTGGAACCCCGGTTTTTCTTCGCCACGCGGGCCAAAGCGGAGAAATTTCATTCTCTTCGTCCCTTTTCGTTCAGCCTAACGGGGCTGCGGCGAAGGTCAATGATCTTTAGAGTTGGGGGAACAGCGGGACGGCTTTCAAGGCAGCTCCAACCTCATCACCGGTAAGCACCTGAAACGCTGTATCCGATAACGCCAATGCCTCGGCGCGCTCACCAGTGCGATTGCCATGCCCGGACAGGATATGAAGGCCACCGGCCAGACCGGCGTTCTTACCAGCACCCATGTCGTCGGCGCGATCGCCCACAATCCAACTAGCCGCCAAATCGAGAGGAAACATGCACGCGGCGCGCAACAGCATGCCAGGCCGCGGTTTTCGATCCGGATGATCGACGATATTCCAAGGAGCCTCGCCACCCCCATGGAAGGGGCACGCAAATACGGCGTCAATGAACGCGTTTTCGGTCGCCAGCGCGTTCAACATGGCTGCTTGGACGGCTTCAAAATCCGACCACCCATAATTGCCCCGTCCAACACCACTTTGGTTAGTCACCACGATGACAGGGAGGCCATGCGTGTTTGCAGCATGGATCACGACCGCTGCGTTAGTCGTTAGTCGCATATCTTCCGCCCGATGCAGATAATGCACTTCTTCGACAATCACCCCATCACGATCCAAAAAAATAGCCGGTCGCGGCTCGCCTGAAACAGCGCGAATCTGCTGACACCAGACACCGTCGTAACCAACGAAAGGCGGATAGGCGATAGCGGGGGCGTTAGCCATTTAAAATCCTTGCTTGCCAGTTGCCGCGCCGAAGCCCCGTACTTATATCCCGTGAAGGGATAGGTGCGGTTCACCGCGCCAAAAGATAATGCCGCCATGACTTCACCGGACCATAAACTGCCCGAAACTAGCGAAAAATTCACTGGAAATCTCTCAAGATGCTGGATCAGGTGGTGCCTGCTGGCGTTCGGATGGGCGAATGTCGGCTTAGGCCTCGTCGGTATATTCATTCCCGGACTTCCCACGACAATCTTCCTGATCATCGCCTTTTGGGCCTTTTCCAAAAGCTCGGAGAAGTTCCAAAACTGGTTATGGTCCCATCCCATACTTGGAACGCCTATCCACGCTTGGCATATGCATCGTGTGATACCGGTCCGCGCCAAGATCTTCGCCGCCGTGATGATGACCTTTAGCTTCGTCTATGTCGCGATTTTCATAGCTGAAGATTGGGTCCTGCCAATGGTCCTGGCGGGGATCATGACCCCCGCCGCCACCTATGTGTTGACCCGAGCCAGTGCACCGCCCCACATCACGGCTTCAGATACGGCCACTCGCAAAGAGGGACCGTGTTAGACTGCTTTGCCTTCGGCCCAGTGTAGACCGATAACGCCGAGGATGACTAATGCAAGGGACATCGCCTTGATTGCCGTCATCGGTTCCTTGAACAGAAAGATCCCGGCGATGCAAATCAGTGCCGTCCCGGTCCCCGCCCAGATGGCGTAGGCCGTCCCAACATCAATGCTTTTCAGACACAAAGCGAGAAACCAGAGGCTGGCGCCGTAGCCGACCACGACGACGCTGCTCGGGATCAGAATAGAAAACCCATTCGACATCTTGAGTGCGAGAGTGCCAACCACTTCACTCAGAATAGCCAAAGCGAGAAGAAACCAGGGCATAACGAAACCTTTCATTGGATGTTATTCGGCGAATACTTAAGAGCGCTGGCCGGGCCCGACAAGATTCGTTAGACCGCTGCATATGACCGATACGAATGTCTATCTCTGTTTGGCCATGAATCTGGTTATCGCGACCCATCTGGCCATGTCTGCCCGGCCGTGAAGAACCACCGTGATTGACAGGATTTCAGGTTCATGGGCATCTATAGTCTGATATCGCCAGTCACGCTCGCCTACGCCATTCAGGTATTCCTAGCGGCGCACGTAGTCTTCAATGTTCATCACAAAGACGGCCCAAAAATACAAGTCGCTTTCGTTGATGATAATGGTCACTGCATCAATCAAAGAGGCTTACGGAAAACTGGGGACGCGAAGCAGGAAACAACCGTTCAGCTTTTAAACATGCTGCAAATCGATCCCAACTCTATCGAAGAAATCCTGCTCACATTAAGTTAATGGAGTTAGATTAACCTCCTAAATTCTAGACAATACGACAGAACAAAAAGGAAATTTTGCCGTCCAGGATAGGCCGTGATAAGACGTCTTCCGCCGATCCAACTTGCATGGGAGCCCCCGCGTGAGCGCCGCATCATCCTCGTCCAAACCCACCCCCGCCGCATCATTACCTGTTTTGGCACGCATCAAACTGCTCTCCGTTGACGTCGACGGTGTCTTGACCGATGGCGGCATCTTTTACACGGACGACGGCAATACATTCCGAAAATTCAATGCTAAGGATGGCATGGGTTTAGTTATGCTGAGAAGGGCTGGTATCATGGTAACGATTATCTCCGCCGGCGCACCGGGGGCTATCGAACACCGGGCCAAACGCCTAGGGATTGAGCACGTTTATACGGATGTGCGTGACAAGTTGACCTTCTTTCAAGATCTCGCACAGAAACTGGATATCGATATGTCAGACACGGCGCATATGGGTGACGACGTCAACGATTTGCCGCTCATGCGCGCCGCTGGACTCGGCATCACAACGGCTGATGCTGTCCGCGCCGTCGCACGCGAGGCCGATATCACCACCGTGCGCCATGGCGGCGACGCGGCCGTCCGCGAAGTTTGTGATGCGATCTTGGAAGCACAGGAGAGCGTCTAAGTGGGACATAGAAGCCGCGCATCCGCCTGAAAGCACGTCGCGCTAATCCTGCATAGCTCGCCGTCGAAAGCTGCCGAAGAACCAACACCGCGGCCACTGATAGGAATGTAGCGTTGAAGTCCATGGAAGTATAAAGAGTTGCACTGGAAACCCTGATTATTTAAATAGATTCAATATGATAATAAAGGTTTCTCGAGTTTTGACGATTACCGGATTGTTGCTGCTGTTCATCGCGGCATGCGGAGGGCAGCCCTACATCCACTTGGCCAATGAATACGATCGGGAATCTGCAACCTTCCTCAAAGGTATTACCGACCGCAATGACGTGACGATTTGCTATGCCAAGCGGAATACAACGCCCAGTGTTATCAGTCAGATGGCGGCGGCGGAATGCCGGCGATTTGCAAAAATCGCAAGTTTCCGAGAACAAACACTTCGGACCTGTCCAATCGCCACGCCTATTGCTGCTGTTTTCAATTGTCTCGACCCCGCCCAAAGGTTGCAGGGGAACGTCCGCTAATTCCAGAAGGAGAACTGCCATGAAGGTCACAAAGAGTATTATGGCCGGTTTAATCACCGTGGGTCTTGGCGGCTGTGCCGATACAATGACTCGCGTTCAAGATATGAACTGGTTAGAAATCGGCGGCACTCTCGGTGGCGCGGTTGTCGGCGGATATGTCGGATCACAGTTCGGTGGCGGCTTTGGCCAGACCTTGTTCATGACCGCAGGCGTGCTAATGGGGGGATCTAGCGGCTATACGGCGGCGCGGAACCTCGATCAATCGGATCAAGCGCGATACGACAGCACCGTGCGACAAGCGTTGGCGCAATCCAGAGACGGCGAAGTTGTCCATTGGCAGAACCCGATAACCGGCCGCACGGGTATATTTCGCGCCGTGAACACATATCAACGTTCCAATGGCCAATCCTGCCGGCAATATCGGGCGTCAGTGGTGTTCGATGACGGGATATTTTCCGGTGGCGGGATTGCATGCCAAATGGCGAACGGATCCTGGGTCAAGCTTAGCGACGAATTTAGTTGAACCGGTGAGGTGTGATCGTCAGAACTAAACCCATGGTTACAGGTGTTCTGACAGCAGTCATCGCCGGGTATATCGGTTTGGTTGGCATCATTTATGTCGGGCAACGCAGCCTCATGTATCATCCCGGAGGGCCTATTGGTCCGCCGTCAACCTATGGTGTGGGGGAAATGGCTGAGTTGCCGTTGAAAAACGATGCTGGACACCCTCTCATGTCCTGGTACGCGGCGCCCCAGATGAATGAGCCTGTTTTGGTCTTTTTCCACGGCAATGCCGGGACCATCGGTGATCGTGCCGAAAAGATCCGCCCGTACCTAAACGCCGGTTTCGGCGTTGTCTTGGCTGGATATCGTGGTTTCGGTGGCAATCCCGGATCTCCAAGCGAAGCCGGGCTCTATAAGGATGCGGCAACCATCCTCACCCATTTGAAAGCGATCGGTATTCCACCGGAACGATGGGTTATATATGGCGAATCCCTGGGAACAGGCGTGGCAACCGAGATGGCGCATCGATATGCCCTCGCCGACGCGCCCGTGGGAGCCGTAGTCCTAGAAGCCCCTTTCACATCCATGGGGGATGTGGCAGCCGTCCATTATCCTTACATTCCAACCCGGCGCCTGGTATGCGACAAGTACGATTCGATCACCAAGATCGACGCTATCAACACACCGTTGATGATTATACATGGCGCGGCGGACCGGACGGTGCCACAAAAGCTAGGTCGCCGCCTATTCGATGCCGCGAAGAAGCCGAAGTTCTCTTTATGGCTCGAAAAGCCCGGCCATAACAACCTTTACGATTTTGGAGCGGCGACCCATATCATCCGCTTCGTACGCTCAAGCGTTGATCAACGTTTGCCGATTTAAAGCATTGAAATAAAACGATAATACGAAAATTTGGGCGGTTATCACCCCTTGACTTCTAAACTTGATTATGAGAAATCTGAAGTGATGTGGTGTAATTGTACCGGTTGTGCGTCCGCGCGCCGGTCAGGTTGCTCTTGAAACCGAACCTGTTAACGGATCGTATTCATGGCGCAAGTGCCGAAAATTTATGCACCGACACCGGCGCAATTCGTGGCGGCAGCACGGGGTATGTCCGTCAGCAAAGTGGCGTCACTGAATACATCGATTGATGAATCGAGTGCCAGTAATTCCTCCGCGTCCGAGACAGAATTTACGCTCAATGAAGATTTTCGCCGTGATGCCGGAGCGGATGGCACACGGAACCAAAGCATGTTCCGGAATGGCGGACACCTTGCGCTTCCTACCCAGGTTTTCACCTCGCTTTTCGATCAGTTAAGCAGATCCAGTACTAACGACGACGAGCCGGACGTCCGAGCGCGGCGTATCGGCGGCATCATCACCAAGGCCATTAAAACTTACGAGACAAATTCCAAGGTAATCCACCGTAATCCCGACGTCACCGGAACGGAGTTGAGCATCCGCCTCTAACGCCCTCTAAATAGTCGACGCGGCGCAGGGTTTCCTGCTTTTTTACGCCCGGCACCTATAATCTCCAGCACCTTACGCCGAGCAACCCGTAACCTCGTATCATGGCAATCACTGCGATCTTAGATACGACCCTTTCCGGTCTTCTTGTCGGCGCGGCGCAGGCGAATGCGGTGGCTATCAATTTCGGCAATCAGAAAACGCCAGACTATCAACCCGTACAGGCGATTTCCATGTCCCTGGACATTGGTGGCGCTGGCGCCAGCGTACGCACTCAAATCCCCACTAAATCAAAATCCTTTGACTTACGACGCCGATTTTCAGGCCTGATCGCCGCCGAAGTGGCTTATTATGGAAATGTAACGATCTTGCGTACGGCGGACGAAGATATCGACGAATTGATAAATTTGACTGGTTGAACCGAACTTCGACATCTTTCCTTTTTTCCCGGAAATATTATCTTAATCAAAGCGGGCG
>DFRF01000151.1:0-13193 GCA_002378125.1 Rhodospirillaceae bacterium UBA3470
CACGCCGTGCCCCAACTCGTGGGCCAGGGTCATCACATCACGCGACTTTCCGTGGAAATTGAGCAAGACATAAGGATGTGCCGAAGGCACGGTCGGATGGGCGAAGGCGCCGGAGTTCTTACCTTCACGGGGCGGTGCGTCAATCCAGCCATAATCGAAGAACCGTCGGGCGGTATCGGCCATGCCGGGATCAAAGGCGTGATAGGCATCCAGCACCGTCGTGCGGGCTTCATCCCAGGTGAACCGGCGCTCGCAGTCTTCGGGTAACGGCGCATTACGGTCCCACCAATCCAGCTTGCCGACGCCCATCCATTTCGCCTTTAGGCCGTAATAGCGGTGCGCCAGATCGGCATAGCTCTCGCGAACAGCATCTACAAGAGCTTCGACCACCTCCGTTTCCACGCGGTTGGCGAGGTGACGGGGATGGGCCGGATTGTCGAAGTTCCGCCAGCGGTCTTCCACTTCCTTATCTTTGGCGAGCGTGTTTGTGATCGTCGCGAACAGAAGTTCGGACCCACGCAAGCCATCTGCCAAGGCCTTGCCCGCCGCCAGCCGCTTGTCACCGTCGCTGTCGGACAACTGGTTAAGCGTGTCGGTCAGCGGCTTCTCCTCGCCGTCCAGATCAAACTTCAAGTGCGCGAGAGTTTCGTCGAACAGACGGACCCAGGCGCTGCGGCCGGCCACATCTTTCTCATGCAGCAGTTTCTCCTGAGCCTCATCCAACTGATGGGGACGCATGACACGACTGTCGCGAATCCATGGCGCGTAACGGGCCGCGGCCGGATCATCTAACTGTGCCGCCAGCACGTCGTCATCCAAGGCATTGAGTTCAAGTATGAAAAACAGGGTCTCGGTAGTGATCGCGTTTACGCGTTCTTGCAGTGTCTGATAGAACCGTCCCACCTCAGCATCGGTGGTATGTGTTGCATGCAAGAGCTGCCCGAAGCTCGTAACACGGTATACGGTTTCCAACAAATTTTCGTACTCGGCGATCGCGGCTGCCAGGCCGGCGCCGCCAAGGCTCGTCAACCGACCCTGATAGGTGGACTGAAAGGCGGTCGCGCAGGCTTCCGCGTCCTTGAGATCAACCTCCAGTTCCGGTGCTTTGGGTCCGGCGTAGAGATCGGTCAAATTCCATTCAGGGAGGGCTGGGGCGACAGCCATTTTTGTGTCTCCTTCTATTCAGCTCATATAGTGGTGGAAATCATCAGCCGCAACGGCAATCATGGGCGCAATCAAGGATGCAAAATGCGCATTGAGAGGAGTTTCGCCGATGGCCGATCAAAATTGGGCCAATTTGGCAGCGATGTTTTATGACCAGGTCGATGCCTATGGCGACCGCCCGTTCCTGTGGGCGAAGCGCGAAGGCACGTACAAGCCGCTTTCCTGGGGAGATGTGGCGGCGCGGGTGACACCGCTCGCGCGCGGCTTGTTGCAGACCGGCATCAAGCCAGGAGACCGGGTCGTTTTGGTCTCGGAGAACCGTCCGGCGTGGCTGATCGCCGACATAGCTATTATGGCCATCGGCGCCATCACGGTGCCGGCCTATACGACCAACACGGTGGCTGACCACCTGCACGTGCTGAAGGATTCAAGTGCCAAGGGCGTTATAGTTTACAATCGCCGCCTGGCCCAAAGCCTGATACCGGCAGCGGAACAGTGCGACACCACCGAATTCGTTGTCGCACTCTACCCACCTGAGGACCAGACAGCGCGCGGGATCGATGTCTATCCCCTGCAGAATTTGATAGACATGGGCGCGGCGGGGCATACCAACATCGTCGAGATGGCACGTAGATGGTCGCGCGAAGAGACCGCATGCATTATCTACACCTCGGGCACCGGCGGCGTTCCAAAGGGTGTCATGCTAAGCCACAAGGCATTGTTCCATAACATTGCCGGTGCGACGGACGCGTTGTTAGATCTTGGCCTTGGCGAAGAGGTATTCTTGTCCTTCCTACCCTTGTCACATTCCTATGAGCACATGGCCGGTCACTTCTTCCCGATGGCGATCGGCGCTGAAATCTATTACGCGGAAGGCATCGAAACGCTAGCCTCCAACATGCTCGAAGTGCGGCCCACTATAATGACCGCCGTGCCCCGGCTCTACGAGACCCTGCACCAACGGATCACGCTCGGCGTAAAGAAAGCCGGTGGCGCCAAAGAGAAAATGTTCAACAAGGCTCGCGAACTGGGACAACGCAAATTCGAAGACCCCGGCTCACTGGGCTTTGTCGAACGCGTGCAGGACCGGGTTTTAGATAAGCTGGTCCGCGACAAGGTTCGGGGCCGGTTCGGTGGCCGGTTAAAGGCTTTGGTCTCCGGGGGTGCGCCCTTGAATCCGGACATTGGGATCTTCTTTACGGCCCTGGGTCTGACCCTGTTGCAGGGATACGGGCAGACGGAAACTGCGCCACTGGTCAGCGTCAACCGGAAGTCGAGCCTGAAATTGCATACGGTGGGCCCGCCAGTGATCAACACTAATGTGAAGATAGCCAACGATGGCGAGATTCTGGTGGCCGGCGACCTGACCATGAAGGGCTATTGGAACAACCCGGATGCGACCGCCGAGACGCTTCGTGACGGGTGGATTCACACCGGCGATATCGGCCATATCGATGACGACGGTCATCTGGTCATTACAGATCGCAAAAAGGACATCATTGTGAACTCAGGCGGCGACAACGTTGCGCCGCAGCGCGTCGAAGGCATTATCTGCATGGAGCCGGAAATTGCTCAGGCCATAGTCTATGGCGACAAGCGACCGCACCTCGTGGCGTTGCTCGTTCCTGACGACGGATGGCTGAAGGAATGGGCCAAAACTAACGATGCGTCCAGTGATCTGAGCACACTCAAGGATAATCCCGAACTGCTGAAGGCGCTGGCCCCAATAATCGAACGGGTCAACGCGAAATTGTCGGCCATCGAAAAAGTCCGGCACTGTATTTTAGCGTCGGAGCCCTTCAGTATCGACAACGAACAATTGACACCGACCATGAAACCTCGCCGGCACAAGATCAAAGACGTTTATGGGGCCGCCCTAGAGGCCTTGTATCGCTAAGCCATACGCCCACATAGAGTTCGAAACTTCGTGAATCCCCGAGAATAATATGGGATGATGTATAAATTCGAAATTGCGGATGATGGATCGAACCTTCGTGAAAGCTCGTAGTGATTATCGGACAGCGGCAGAGGAATCAGTCGCCCATACTTTTGTTCGTGGCCTTGACGCCGAGGACGCCTTTGACCCCTCCAACCACCTGGCCGCGTTGGCGTCGCGACCACTTCCAGAAACCATACCTGACGATGCGCCGCGCGTGCTGCATATCTCCATGTATTGCTACAAGTCATTTCCGATCCGTATCTTCCATGTTCTTTCCTTAAAGGATGGGATTGACTCGCATGCCGTCTTCTTCAAAAACAATTTCACCAATGATCACCTGCCTATTAAGCAACGGGAACTGGATTTACTGATCGAGTTGGTGGAAGACGTTGCCCCACACTTGATCACCTTCTCCGTCCTTGCCCCCTACGTAATGGCAACCCGCCAAGTAGTTGCACGCATCCGTGAGGTCTCAGACGCGAAGATCATGCTAGGCGGGAAGTACCCAACCATCGCGCCTCACGAAGCCCTGGAGTTTGTAGATTACGCCTGCAAGGGCGATGGCGATCTTGTCATGCTGAGAATCCACGAACGCCTGCGCAACGGCGAAGACCTTCAGGGTATTCGCGGGCTTTGGCACAAGGATGATGACGGCCAAGTCGTCGATATGGATCAAGAGATTCTGTACCAGGAGATGGACCATATTCCGTACCCAGCCATCGGCGAAATGCAGATGCACTTCATTGAGAAGAATGCGCTAAGCAACGTTGACCCCGAATTGTTCGACGACGAGATGCTGATCATGGCGGGCCGGGGTTGCGTTTATCTGTGCTCCTTCTGCGTGAATTCGTTGTTGATCCCCATGAACCGGGGCAATGGACGCTTTGTCCGCTTGCGGTCCCCCGAACACGTCTTGGAGGAAATCAACTACCGCCTATCGAAATGCCGACGCCCTTCGATCATTACCTTCAACGACGAAGTCTTTGGCGTGTTCGACGACTGGGTGGCCGACTTTGCAAAGGTCTATAAAGAAAAATGTGACATCCCATTCGAGTGCGAACTGGTGCCGCGTCTGGTCAAAGAACACAACATGGAACTGTTGGCTGACGCCGGCATGGTGAGTATGCACTTCGGCGTGCAATCGGGGCACGACGACGTGCGCAACGATATAATGCACCGGCCCGGCAGCAACGACGAACTAATAGAGAAATCCGACATCCTGAAACGCGTCGGGATCACGCCCCAGTACGACATCATTCTGGACAACCCGTTTGATTCGGCTGAGAGCCTTTCTGAAGCACTTCGCCTCATCCTAGCCTTCGGCACACCAATCAAACTAAATACCTATAAAATGCAATATTTCCCGCACTATCCGTTCACCAACATGGCGCTGGAAGCCGGCCATGTCACACCGGATCAGGTGACCGACGAAGGGATTGCCGACGCGGTGATGTACAACATGGTGTACCGACCGAAGTTTCCGGCTTTCAATCGACGCGACTACCTTGAGAACTGTATCTATCTAATTCCTTGGACTAAACCCTGGCTACGCCGCATTCTGATTAGCTTGCAAAAACGGCATAATCCTATTTTGGCCGTGTTAGTCACCTTGATCGCGCAGATTAGATACAAACAAGACTTCCAGCATTCTCCCTTGGTCGTTTGGCCACGGCGGATCTTCCTTGGCCTCCAAATGCTAGTGCACGGCGACTTCGCCGAACTGCGTCGCAGGATATCGGAAGTCTCGGAGCGCTCGCGCTATGCGCAGCCAAACACAGGCCGTATCTCCGCCCGCTAGGGCCGCGACGTAATGATGACTGCGGCCTGCTGATAACCCCAGCAAAGGTAGCGGTAGCCAACGCCTTGGTTTTTGACGAATTCCTGAAAGGCACGAAACTCATTCTGCCGCCATCCGACGTGATTGAAGTACTCATCGAAGACGATCACCGTACCAACCACGATGCGGGGGGCCAGATGCTCGAGGACCATGCGTGTGGACACATAAAGATCGCAGTCCATGTGGATGAACGCCGCTTTGCGGTCGTCATCAGCCAGAAAAGCGGGTAGCGTCTCTTCAAATAGACCTGGCACCAAGGTTACATGAGAAGGCACATCCGGTAACCGGCCGCCTGTGGAATAATGGCCACGTTCCTCGTGACGACCGGGCCAGTCATCCGGCAGACCCTCGAAGCTATCGAAACCATGAATGGGCCGGCCCGTAAGCCCAGCGATGAAACTAATGGATTTTCCATTAGCCACACCGAATTCTAGAATGCCCCCGTCATTAGGCATCCGGTCCATGGCAACACGCAACACGTCTTCGCGCCGATCCATGATCATCGCACCGGACATGTGCTCGGTGGCATAGAGTGCCGATTCTTCTTGTGCCGCCAGCAGCAACCTATGCTTGGGGTGCATAAGACGGATATCGGCCCGCGCAATCATGATATCGGTCAGGCGAATAAAAAGACGGTCGGTAAGTTTTGTCACCAGGCGTTTCATAACCACAGATCCATCATCTAGGTATTTCGATAACCGGATTGGCTGCGTAGGCGCTGCTTCAATCCGCGCAGGCGCGCCTTGACGTAGGCACCGAGCGATACATTCTGCAGCAACCGGTCGTTCTCATGGGGCCGTTCCATGAAAGTCGGAATTGAAAACAACTGTAATCGGCCAAGGTCTCGAGGCGACAACGACTGAATTCGTTCAACGTCATGGGTCAAACTTCCATCGAAAAAGACGACGTCACCAGGCCGTACCATGGCATCCACGTCCACGCGGACACCGTCGCGATTTTTAATGTGAAGGCCGCCAGCCCCATAATCCTGCCCTTTGAAGGTGAGTAGCAGCATGAAATGCCAATGCCGGCGTTCATCAGCTAAATCCTCGTGGGCGTGCAGCCATCCCCGGCCTGGCGGATAATAACTGGTCGTGATGTAGATGCCATACCGGTCCGGTTCAAAATACTCACCGGAGCGGTGATCAACATCCGCCACATCGTTCCGAAGCCTGCTCAATCGCAGGCCCACTTCCCGCGTCAACGCATCAATGGCTGGGTTCCAAAGAAAGTCATAGGACCGAAACATGCAGCAATCGGATGTTTCGTGATATAGCACCTGGTTTTCTTCACCCAAGTGCGGGCCCCATATCATCGGCGCCGTCGCCTGGCGCGGCTGGAAACGGTGAAGCCAGAATTCCCGGATTTTAGCGATCTCAGCGGCATTGACGGCCCCGCGGCAGATAGCAAAGCCGTCCTGGAGGATAGCGCTGCGCAGGCCGGAGGCATCATCCGGTCCGTATTCCAGCATCTGGCTAGACCCGATTTCGGTGTGCATGTTTCTTTTCCGGCGCAATCTTCAGCATGGCGTCAATAATGGCCAATTCCACCATGCCCAGCAAATCTGTCGAGGCCCCCGGGTCACAAATTGCCGCCATCGTCAGGCTCTTAAAACTCGCGGCAAATCCCACAGCAGTCCGACAACAGAACGCAATTGTCGACGAAAAGCTTGTCCAAAGGCGCGTCGACCGTAGACGCGGGACGCTTCGTTCACAATATCCGACACGTCTTCGCCGTACGTTTTGGTAAGATGTTCCGCGGCCGCATCCCGCTCAAACGCCATCAGAGCATGATCGAAATACCCCATCGCGGCGGCGAGCAATCCCAACCGGATCAACCGTTCAGGGCGGTCATCTAGTGTTGCGGGATCGCGAAAATATAAGAAGTCGCCATGGATAAGCTGACCGCGGGCGTAAGGGGGCATTGCATCCGATATTCGCGGATGAAGGACGTGCCCTTCGCGGCGCCAATGCGCCGGGCAAACCAGGTCCATCAATTCAAAGCCACTCGCGCCCAGACAGGCATCAATTTCGTGGACAAGGCCCTGACCTTCGCGGACCGAAAGATAGCAGGCCTCGGTCTTGATCACCAAGATATCGGCTAAGACCGCCGCACTAGCTTCAAAGACACCCAATTCCGAGCCCTCGATGTCAATTTTGAGATAGTCGATAGTGTCGATTTCGGGGACTTCAAGGACGGCCCTAAGCGTGCGAGTTTCCACATCAAGCGTACGCTCCAAATCAAAGAACTGGGTCTTGTTAAATCGCTCACCGACCGCAGGAAGCGGCAATAAGAGCGAAGCTCCGTTGCGATCGTTGGAGACGTGCAACACCGCTGCCCCACCGGCGGGGCTTATGGCGAACGGTAATATGCGCCTCGATGCCCAAGGTCCGGGCCCAATGTTACACAGGCGCGCAAACTCCGTAGGTTCCGGCTCGAAGCCAATCGCATGGACTGCGAAGGCCAGCGCAGAAAGGTCGTCCTGAAAGCCGTCACGCGTTCCAATATCCAGATAGGTCAACGGATACGCCTCGGCAATACGACCAATCCGCAAATCCTTGAAAAGGTTTTCCCAGCTCATAGGCCCGTCACCAAGATTATATTGAGACCCGATCCCCCTTATTGGGCAGCGGATTTGGTCGTGGACGTAGTCTCAAGCGAACTCGTCTCAGGCATTTTCCCCATTTCTCAGGGAAAAAACAGGGACATATCCCAGTTTTCCAATATTTTGGGCTAATTGAAGCCCTACAAACGCTAATTTCCCTGCCGCTAGGGTCAACTTCCCCTAAAACTTTGTCAGGGAAAGTTCTGAGCAGATCAGGGAATACGCTCAGCTATCGATAGGATTGTCGGTCTAAATGTTCCGAGCGTCTGCCTCGCCCTTCGACGCGACCTTTTTTCCACAAACGAAAATAACATCCTGAAACAGTCCAATTCCTCGTTTACAGAATACGTCTAATTGTCACCGTCAGGGTTAACGCGTCATGCCGTGTTGCAACAAACCACCACCACGTCGGCGACTCGACTTTCAATTCCCGAGAAGTATATTAATCGCTTCCACGGGATTGGAATCAATGGACCAGAACAAACCGATCAAGCGAGAGATAATGAATGTTCGAGAAACTGTCGAAGCTAAGCTTGCGGAAGTGGTTGCCAAGCACTCACTGATGCCCTTTCCCAATGCTATTGATGACGATGATGAATTGGATATCTTTGGCTTGGACTCACTGGCGTTTATGAACCTGCTCATGGCCATAGAGAAAGAGGTGGGTTTTATACCTCGCGCTATCTTGGAAGGCGATCTGTACCCAGAAACCTTTGGTGATCTTGTCTCTGCGTACGACACCCAAGGAAATAAATGAAAGCAGCAGATCTCCCGCTTTACTACAACATGTGCGAGATTCTTGAGCACAACCTCAAGGCCCGTGCCGACAAGAAAGCTCTGAATAGCAACGACGGATCGTTGACCTTCGGCGAGGTTTCTAGCCAGGTGAACCAGATCGGAAATGCGCTTTTGCGATCCGGAATCCAATTTGGCGATTGTGTCGCCATCCTATGCCCCGATCGGCCGGAATGGGTGAGCTCTTTCTTTGCCGTAGCAAAGATCGGCGGCATCGCGCTCGCGATGAATACGCTGCTTAAGCCTGAGGAGTATGATTACATCCTGGGTGATTCTCGCACCCGGGTGCTAATGGTTCACGAGAGCTTGCTGGACGAAATCGCGCCCACTTTCGAAAACCACAAGTCGCTTGAGCACGTCATCGTAATCGGCGATTCAGGGGACGCGAGCTACACAACGTTTGACGACTGGATAGTCGGGGAGGTGGACACCCTTGATGCCGAACGCACGCACCGCGACGACTTTTGTTCATTGCATTATTCGAGTGGTACCACAGGTATGCCGAAAGGAATCCTGCACGCTCACAAAGATTACCCGTTAATCGCACAGTTATCCGGTGTGAACTTTTTCGGTTTGACCGAAGATGACCGGACCTTCTCCGTCGCCAAACTCTTTTTCGTTTACGGTATCGGTGCCAACCTGATCTTCCCCTGGTACGTGGGTGCAAGCTGTGTCCTGCACGCAGGTCCACCGCGCCAGGTCGCAGCCGTGCTCAAGACCATTGAGACCTTTAAGCCCACCATTTTCGTTGGCGTCCCCACGGTATACGCTGCCATTCTCGCACTACCCAACTTCAACGAACGCTATAACCTCAGTTCGATCCGAATGTGTATGTCAGCAGGCGAAGTGCTACCAGTTAGTACATGGAAGGCATGGAAAAAACGGACTGAATTGGAAATCCTTGACACAATTGGCTGCACCGAGACCTACCACACCTTTATGTCCAATCGACCGGGCGAAATTCGACCCGGGAGCAGCGGCAAACCCATTGGCGGCTACGACGTCCGCCTAGTGGATGACGATGGCAATGACGTTCTTACCGGCGAGGTGGGCAACCTGATGGTACGCGGAGAATCCACGGCACTTTCCTACCTACATCGGTGCGAGGAGAGCCGTCACACGTTTCGCGGTGAGTGGCTATTCACGGGCGATCAATATGTGATGGATAAAGACGGTTACTACTGGCACCAGGGACGTGGCGACGACATGCTAAAAGTTGGTGGGCTTTGGGTCTCACCGACCGAGGTTGAGAACGCGTTGGGCGATCATGATGGAGTCGCTGAATGTGCTGTTGTGGGTCAGTATGACGATGCAGGATTAATCAAGCCGAAGGCTTTTGTCTGCTTGCGTGAAGACGTTGTTCAATCCGATGAATTGCTGGGCGAATTGCTAAAGCTGTGCGCCAGCAAACTCGATGCCCACAAACGCCCTCGATGGGTAATCTTCGTCGAACATCTGCCTCGAACAGCGACCGGCAAATTGCAACGCTTCAAGCTGCGAGAACAATAAGGCATGTCGGAAAAGATTTTCGCGGAAGAATCCCAACACCTTAATCTTGAAGAAGCAAACGCCGAGATTGCGCGTTTGCGCGCGCAGCTCGCCGCAAGCGAGGGTGGTATGGCGGCCCGTGAACCGATCGCCATTGTTGGCATGGGGTGTCGTTATCCTGGTGGCGTAAGAACCCCGGATGAATTCTGGGAGCTGCTGAGTTCCGGCCGCGACATCCTGCGCGATATCCCAGGCGAGCGCTGGGATGTCGATGCGCATTATGACCCAGAGATGACCGTGCCCGGAAAGATGTACATTCGCCAAGGATATTACATTGACGACATCGACCAGTTTGACCCGCAGTTCTTTGGCCTCTCACCGCGCGAAGCCGAAAGCCTCGATCCGCAACAACGCCTCGTCATGGAAGTCAGCTGGGAGACCCTTGAGAATGCCGGTATCGCACCTAGCATATTACAAGGTGGAAAAACCGGGGTGTTTGTCGGCCAGTATTGGGATGACTATTCCTCGCAAAGGATTTTCTCGACGGACAATCGGCAGATCGACCGCTACGCACAACTGAGCAGTCTGCGCGGATTAACGGCTGGTCGAATTTGCCACATTCTCGACTCACACGGACCAGCGATACAGGTCGATACTGCCTGTTCGTCGTCGTCTTTAGCCGTGCATCTGGCATGTCAATCCTTGCGAACGGGCGAGAGTGATTTGGCCCTCGCAGGGGGCGTGAGCTTAATCCTCGCCCCCGAACACCTCATTGGCATTTGTCAGATGAATGCCCTCTCTCCAGACGGTCGCTGCAAAACCTTCGATGCCAGGGCCGATGGGTTCGGACAAGGTGAAGGCTGCGGCATGGTTGCGCTCAAGCGCCTCAGCGACGCCCGATCTAACGGCGACAACGTCCTTGCTGTCATTCAAGGCACTGCGGTCAATCATGACGGTCATGCCCGCACCGTGACCACCCCGAACGGCCCAGCGCAGCGCGCCATGTTGCAAGAAGCACTGGACGATGCCGGCCTTGAACCAGATCACATTGACTACATCGAAACGCACGGCACCGGCACACCGCTCGGCGATCCGATCGAAGTTTCGGCTATTGCGCGCGTCCTGTGTGAGAACCGGACCAAGCCCCTCTATTTAGGTTCGGTGAAAACCAACGTCGGGCACTTGGATTCGGCGGCCGGAGTAGTCGGGCTGATGAAAGTGGTGCTGTCGTTGCAGCACCATACGATCCCACCGCATCTAAATTACTCAGAACCCAACCCACACATACCATGGCACGATTGGCCGCTAAACGTTCCCACGGAAAACACGCCTTGGGAGGGAGAGGGCCGTTTCGCTGGCATAAGCGCCTTCGGTATGAGCGGCACGAATGTCCATCTGATCGTCGGAGAAGCGCCGCAACCGACAGCCAACATGCCAACAGTTCCAGAACCACCTAATGTTGCGCCGCCCGACCATCTTTTGATCTTGTCGGCGCAAGCGCCAAGCGCCTTGCGAGAGCTCGCGGCCCGCTACGCGACGGCTATCGACGCCGAGAGCGATGAGGATTTGAGACAGCTTTGCTTCTCAGCGGCCAACGGACGTTCCCATCTGTCCCACCGGGCCGCATGCGTGTCGGACAGCCGAGAGGCCTTGGCGCAATCACTTAGTGAATTTGCGTCAGGCGATATGCCCGCCGGTGTATCGATGGAAACTATTGGTCGGCACGCCCCCAAATTGGCCTTTTTGTTTACAGGGCAAGGTGCCCAACATGTCGGTATGGGCAAGGACTTGTATGAAGCCTGCCCCAGTTTCCGAGAATGGATTGACAGTTGTGCGGAATTACTCGAGCCG
This sequence comes from Rhodospirillaceae bacterium UBA3470, assembly GCA_002378125.1. Taxonomy (GTDB): domain Bacteria; phylum Pseudomonadota; class Alphaproteobacteria; order Rhodospirillales; family Casp-alpha2; genus UBA3470. The sequence goes on from DFRF01000151.1 coordinate 11,680, forward strand.
CACCTTGAGTGTCCGCTGCTCGACGTACTTTGGACGGGCGAGGATTTGCATCAAACGGCCTATACACAGCCCGCCTTGTTTGCCATCGAATATTCTCTAGCCAAAGTCTACGAGGAATGGGGTGTGACACCCGATCTACTGATCGGCCATAGCATCGGGGAATACGTGGCGGCCTGCATTGCCGGCGTTTTCTCGCTGGAGGATGCACTCCGTCTGGTCGCGGCGCGAGGCCGATTGATGCAATCGCTGCCAGCCGGCGGAAAGATGTTCAGCGCCGCGACGGACGAAGCGACAGTTCGCGACGCCATTGGTACGGCATCCCGGGTCTCAATCGCCGCTGTCAATGCGCCTCAAAGTACCGTGCTCTCCGGCGACGGACAGGCTGCGGAGGCCATCGTTGAACGCCTTAACCAGCAAGGCGTGAAGACAACGGCGCTCAAGGTCTCGCACGCCTTCCACTCGCCGATGATGGACCCGATACTGGAGGAGTTCCGCGCGGTGGCAGAAACCGTAGACTTCAAACCGCCAGACAAAACTCTGATTTCCAATATCACCGGCGGACCTTGGAATGATGCACAACTCAGCGCTGAGTATTGGGTCGAGCAACTGCGCGGCGCCGTGAGGTTTTCTGACGCTATGACCTACGCCGTGTCGAAGAAGCTCCAAATCTTCGTTGAGATCGGCCCAAGGCCAACGCTTTTGGGGATGGGCCGCGCTTGCATGGGGCCCGACAATAGAGTATGGCTGCCTGGCTTGAAGCCCGAAAGTGAATGGTCCGCGCTGCTTGGGAGTGTCGCAGAACTACATGTTCGTGGCGTCGAGATTGACTGGGCGCGCTTTTACCCGCGAACGGGTTCCAAGCAGGTTCAGCTACCCAACTATCCATGGCGATATCAACGTTGCTGGACAGACGTCGTCTCAACCGGCGGAAACGGACAACGCCTTCATCCACTCGTTCATCGGCGGATCGAAAACGCCAGTAGCAGTTTGATTTTCGAATCAAGAATAAGCGCCGCAAACCCAGCGTACCTTGATGATCACCGTTTATTCGAGACTGTCGTTTATCCTGCCAGTGCGTTTTTTGAGATGGCAATGGTTGCCGCCCGCACAATTTTCCAGCAGGACGAAGTCACGCTGACAAATGTCTCTATCGGCCGCGCGTTGCTGCTTTCTGAGACGCCTGCAACAGTGCAGATCATCGCCACCCCCAACGCAGACCGTTTCGATTTCGAGATATGTAGCCAGACATCAGAATGCTCTGCAGACGATTGGGTCCAGCACACGACGGGAACATTTGAACGCCGGTTACCAAGTCCCTCGGCTGCGATAGACATTAAGGCAACACTCGCTGACTATACGGAAGAGTTCGATATTGCTGAGCTTTCCGCACGGTTTGAGGCACGTGGTCTGGAATATTTTCCACGTTTCCGGGCTATTGAATCAATCTATAAAGATAGCACCGCATCCAGCGATGAGCACGGCAGTGCGTTTGCCCGCTTGGAGCTTCCAGTGGA
>DFRF01000151.1:13611-16829 GCA_002378125.1 Rhodospirillaceae bacterium UBA3470
GATCCGGAGCAAATTTATCTACCGTTCGGCATTTCCAGTTTTAGTTGTGATCACACCGCCAGTGGAACGGTCTGGGTAAAAGCAACCGCAAGGCAGCAGTCACAAACGCGAGTGGTCGACTTCGAGTTATTCGATGACGACGGCTTGCGCATTGCTACCGTCGAACAACTCACCCTTCGCTCCGTCCCCATTTTCAACCTCAAACAGGCTATGACCAAGCCACGCGCATCCAGCGAAGTCTTGAACGAGTGGCTTTACCAGTTCGAGTGGGAACAAACCGAGGAACTGGCTGGCGAGGCCGGCGAGACCGACGGCGATTGGCTGGTCTTGCAAGATACCGGTGGCGTCGCCAGCGAGCTTATCCGTCGGATGGCGGCGATGGGCCGACGGATCCACATTGCCGAAGACCCGGCTGCCGTCGACGCAATCATCAAGTCCGAGGACTTACAATCTTTGACCAGCATTGTTCATTTGTGGGGGATGGATGCCAGTGAAGAGAAACCGGACACAGCGCTGCTGGCAAGTTTACAGGTCTTGCAATCGCTCATACAGGCAGGTGTTGCTGGCAAGCATTGGTTCGTGACCAAGGGCGCCCAGGCGGTTACACCCGACGACGAAATCTCGCCTTGGCAAACCCGTTTTTGGGGATTGGCGCGGACACTTCAGGTTGAGCATCCCAAACAGTTGGGCGGGTGTGTTGATCTGCATCCCACTCTATCCAGTCACGAACCAGACGACCTCAGCTTGCTTATTGCTGAGTTCGGCCGGTCAGATCTGGATACCGAAGTGGCGTTTCGCAAGGGCATACGATACGTCGCCCGGCTTGCCAGACCTGCACCTTGTGAACACACCGTTGATCCACATGCGTCGCTAGAACTCGATCCGGAATCATCATATCTGGTGACCGGCGGCGTTGGCGCGCTTGGTTTATTGGTTGCGCAATACCTGGCAGCCCGTGGCGCTAAAAACTTGGTGCTTACCGGCCGCAGCGGCGTTTCCACGGATGACCAACGTACCGTTCTCCATGCCCTAAAAGACGCCGGCGTCAAAGTCGACGTCGTTGCCGCAGATATCAGCAATGCCGATGACGTCGTGCGCGTACTCGCCATGGCGCGCAACCTCCGCGGCATCGTCCACGCAGCGGGCGTTTTGGATGATGGCATGCTCATGCAGCAGAATGCGGAACGATTCACGAAGGTAGCGGGGCCCAAGGTCGACGGCGCCTGGCATTTGCATTCCCAAACGCTCAACCAGTCGCTCGATTTCTTCGTCCTGTTCTCATCCGTGGCATCCGTCATGGGTTCGCCTGGGCAGTCGAATTACGCCAGCGCCAACGCGTTCATGGACGGGCTGGCCCATCACCGAAGAAATCAGGGGTTAACCGCCACCGCAATCAACTGGGGCCCGTGGGCCGATGTTGGAATGGCAGCCTCCGATGTTGTGTTACAACGCCTCATGAAAGACGGGTGGCAACCCATCAGCACAACTCAAGGCTACGATTTCATTGCGCATCTGTTGACCGCACGTGATCTTCCACAAGCTGCGGTCATTCCGGTTGACTGGGGACAATTTGCTCAAAGTATCCCCGGGGCCACCGACTGGGGTGCGCTGAAGCACTTGTTTCCACCCCATGGATCAAGCGCGCTAACCCTGAGCCCCTCAGCATCCGGGGCCGAAGGGGTCAAAGCGGCAGCGCCGGGTGAACGTGTTGACTTGATCTGTTCCTACCTGCTCGAACGCATTGCACAAACCCTGCGTGTACCCGCGGTAGACCTCGACGAGTATGCACAACTCACCGAACTTGGCATCGATTCACTCACAGCCGTCGAACTGCGCCTCTGGATACAGGGTGACTTGGAGGTGGAGCCTGCGATCGAGCAATTGTTCACCACGCCCAGCATCCGCGATCTCGCAATCGAGATTGATCAGATGCTTGATGGCAAAACCTCGGTGACTACGAATTCACATGCAGATGCTCGAGCGGATCAACCGCAGTGGGTGGTCTGTCCTCAGCCTCGCCCGGACGCACAGTTCCGGCTGATCTGCTTCCCTTATGCAGGTGGCGGCGCGTCGGCATTCAAAGACTGGGGCGATGCCGCTCCTGAACACATTGAGCTTTGTGTTGTGCAGTTGCCGGGGCGTGAGGAGCGGTTGGGGGAACCCTTGATGACCAACATGGCCGCGCTAGTCGACGCCCTCACCCATGAGATCGTAGCGTCTACTGACCGCCCATTTGCCTTCCTTGGGCACAGCATGGGGGCAATTATTTCTTATGAAGTTGCGTGCCAACTGCGCGCGAAGGGTGCAACCCAACCTCAGCACCTGTTTATTTCGGCACGGGCGGCACCTCATCTGGAAGGCAAAGGTGAACCGTTGCGATCGCTAGAGAATAACCAGTTCATTGAACGCCTTCACCAGACCTACGGTGCTGTGCCGGAAGCGATCCGCAACAGCGCCGAGCTACAGAACGTGTTCCTACCCATTCTGAGGGCCGATGTTGAGTTGCTTGAAACCCACACGGATATTCCACTGGATCCTCTTGAATGCCCGATTTCAGCATTAGGCGGCGCCAGTGATCCAGCCATTTCCGCCTCAATGTTGGCGGGTTGGCGGGAACGCACGTCCGCCAAGTTTGTTCAGCATGAATTTCCCGGCGACCACTTTTATATCCATGCCGAGCGCGATGCGGTCATGGCCGCAATCGTTGATGCCTTATCCGCCGACCGATAAATCGAGAGGAGTGTCATGATGACCGAAGGAAAAGTAATCATTGCCGGCGGTGGCATTGGTGGGCTCAGCTTGGCGCTAACGCTCGATCAGATCGGCGTGCCGTTCGTCGTTCTCGAATCGGTCCAAAAACTGCGCCCGCTTGGTGTCGGCATCAACCTGCAGCCCAACGCGGTGCGCGAACTCTACGATATGGGTATTAACGCAGAAGAACTTGATCAGATCGGCCTGCCCGCGAAGGAATGGGCGCTCGTCGGACTCAACGGCAACGACATCTACGCCGAGCCACGGGGCCTGCTTGCTGGGTACAATTGGCCGCAGTACGCTGTACACCGTGGCCAGTTCCAAATGCTACTGTACAATCAGGTGTGCGAACGCGCCGGCGCTGACGTGGTCCGGCTCGGACATCAAGTTAAAGGATATGAAGAAAACGCCGACGGCACGGTGAGTGCGCTGATCGACCTCGCTGACGGCACGGCGGTTCGTGAGAC
>DFRF01000147.1:0-866 GCA_002378125.1 Rhodospirillaceae bacterium UBA3470
TGGGATGTCGGTCATCAGTGTTACCCGCACAAGATTTTGACGGGACGACGTGGTCGCATGCGGACAATCCGCAAGGGTGATGGTATTTCCGGGTTTACCAAGAGATTGGAGAGTATCTACGACCCATTTGGCGCTGGTCACTCTTCTACGTCAATTTCCGCCGGTCTTGGCATGGCCGTAGCGAGCGATCTTGCCCAAGATGAACGACGAGTTGTGGCCGTGATTGGTGACGGTGCCATAACTGCGGGAATGGCCTATGAGGCTATGAACAATGCCGGCACTATGGATGCGAAACTCATCGTAGTCCTTAATGATAATGACATGTCCATCGCGCCGCCGGTTGGAGCCATGAGTGCATACCTATCCCGCTTGATTTCCTCCAAGCAATTCCGTTCGGTTCGGCACTTTGCGAAGGAAATTGCGAGGAAGTTTCCGCGTCCATTGAAAGAAGCGGCCCATAAGGTTGATGAATATGCCCGCGGTATGATGACTGGGGGAACCCTATTCGAGGAACTTGGATTCTACTATGTGGGCCCCATTGATGGACACAACTTGGGTCACCTTTTACCGGTATTGAAAAACCTTCGTGATGACAAGGAACCTGGTCCGGTATTGCTACACGTGGTGACCGAGAAAGGTCACGGGTATAAGCCAGCCGAGCAGTCTTCTGATAAATATCATGGGGTTGCGTCCTTCGATCTGGTGACTGGTCGCCAATATAAACCGAAGGCAAATGCGCCAAGCTATACAAACGTGTTCGCGCAAAGTCTAATCAGTCTCGCGGAAAAAGATGACAAAATTGTCGCAGTCACCGCAGCGATGCCCTCAGGAACCGGGCTTGACAAATTTGGAGATGCCCATCCAGA
>DFRF01000147.1:1191-3821 GCA_002378125.1 Rhodospirillaceae bacterium UBA3470
CGTTGTTTTGATGTTGGGATTGCCGAACAGCACGCGGTGACCTTCTCAGCGGGCTTGGCGTCTGAGGGTTACAAGCCGTTTGCGGCCATCTACTCCACATTTCTGCAACGGGCCTATGACCAGGTTGTGCATGACGTCGCTATACAGAGCTTGCCGGTCCGTTTCGCCATCGACCGCGCGGGGTATGTTGGTGCGGACGGCTCGACCCATTGCGGTGCCTTCGATCTTGCATATCTTTGCACTCTCCCCAATATGGTCGTCATGGCACCTAGCGACGAAGCCGAATTGGTTCGTATGACGGCGACGGCCGCAGCGATCGAGGATCGACCGAGCGCGATCCGCTATCCGCGTGGTGAAGGCATTGGGGCCGAATTGCCGCCCATCGGGGAGACCATCGAAATCGGTCGTGGTCGGATTCTTAATGAAGGATCAGTGGTGGCGATTCTGAGCTTAGGGGTTTCTTCGAATTACGCGCTCAAGGCCGCTGAAAAGCTTGAGGCGATGGGTCTTTCGACCACCGTCGCGGATGCGCGATTTGCGAAACCAATCGACGAAGCGCTCATTGCGCAATTGGTTAAGGACCACCAAGCGCTAATCACCGTCGAAGAAGGAGCCGTCGGCGGTTTTGGTGCCCAGGTCTCCCAGTTTCTTGCCAACAATGGTTTTCTTGATCACGGTATGAAGTTCCGGATGATGACTATGCCGGATGAGTTTATCGAACAAGACAAGCCGGTCGTCCAATTGACCAAGGCTGGCTTGACCGCGGATAACGTTGTCGCAACGGCTCTTGACGCACTTGATTATTCAACCGAGGCATTACGGACACAACCGATCGGTATTGGTTGAGCGTCTTAACTGAGCTGAGCAGGCCGGAGTTATTCAATGGCGAAGTCAGCCAAGGTGCGACTGGATCAAACCCTGGTCGCTAGGGGCTTAGCGGAATCTCGCAACCAGGCGCAGGCGCTTATTATAGCGGGCAAGGTATTCGCCGGCGAGACGCGCTTGGACAAGGCTGGCCAGGCGATCTCTGAGGACTTGGAGGTTACTGTTCGTGGCGAGATTCATCCCTGGGTCAGCCGAGGTGGGCAGAAACTAGCTCATGGACTTTCCTATTTTGATGTCGATCCATCTGACGCGATTGCCGTGGATATTGGCGCGTCGACGGGCGGGTTCACGGATGTGTTGTTGTCCTACGGTGCGGCACGCGTGTATGCCGTCGATGTGGGCTATGGCCAACTGGCTTGGAAGCTACGACAAGATGATCGTGTGGTTGTTTTGGAGAAAACAAACGCGCGCTATCTGGACCAAAGCCTCATTCCGGATTCGGCGGATTTCATTGTTTGCGATGCCAGTTTTATCGGTCTGCAAACTGTTCTTCCTAGCGCCCTTGCGTTGGCGGCAGCAGATGCGGTTCTTATTGCATTGATTAAACCGCAGTTTGAAGTTGGGCGCAGGCAAGTTGGGAAAAGCGGTGTTGTGCGTGACCCGAAACTGCATGAACAAGTGTGCACCCGTATTTCGGATTGGTTGCGTGCGCTCCCGGGGTGGTCCGTCATGGGTATATCCGAGAGCCCAATCACAGGACCTGAAGGAAACAAAGAATTTTTGATCGGCGCGCAACGCAGCGCCGATAACCCGATCTAAATCATTTCGAGTGCGAGACCAGAGCGGTGCCATTCGGCGATACCGCCTTGTAGATTGTAGGCCTCCTTGATGGTGCCGTTGTTCAACAGATATTGACCAGCCTGCATACTGCGAACCCCTTGGGCGCAAATGAAGACCAATTTCTTGGCCGAATTGGTCGGTACCACACTTGGATCGAACCGGGAGAGTGGAATGTGAATATCCGTGTCGGGTATTCTCGCCTGGGCTACCTCTTGATCTTCCCGGACATCGATCAGGCAGGCTTCATGTGAGTCTATCCATGATTGAACTTCTTCGGGGGTCTTATCGATGACTTCCGTCATTTTGGCTCCTTTTATTGTTATTTTCAAAATGGTCGCTCTCGCCAATTATGCAAGATAATTCATCGTGGTTTCGCCAAGAATTTGGAATGCCAATCACTGTATACCTCCCATAGACTAATGTAATCGAACCATGAACGCTGGAGTGAGAGAGCCCATGTTCAATGATCTAAGAGGAATGGCCGTCAGTTCCCAATCGTTGAAGGGCGTTGGCGCCTTGGATCACGCGATCGAAGGCTATCTATGCATGGCTGTTGATACGGGCGAACGCCTCAAGGCCGTATATGCCGAGGATGCTCAAATGCCCATGGCCGATATCCTGCGCGGTTATTTTTTCATGCTCATGGCTGTCCCCTCCTTGAAGGCGAAGGCTGGCCAAATTCGAACGGGCTTGGAGAGGCGTTGGTCCGATATGACCCCGCGTGAGCGGATGCATGCGGACGCGATGCATGCTTGGACAATGGGGCTTACGGACCAGGCTTTAGGGCTTTGGGAGACCATTCTGTTGGCGCATCCTCTAGATATCTTGGCCCTGCGTCTTGCTCACCATGGATACTTCTACCGTGGCGATAGTCAAAACCTTCGCGATGTCGTGTCTCGCGTCCAGCATGCCTGGGATGATCAGGTGCCAGGATATGGTTATGTCGAAGGAATGCAGGCCTTTGG
>DFRF01000147.1:4211-5040 GCA_002378125.1 Rhodospirillaceae bacterium UBA3470
ACCCCGAAGAACCCTTGGGCCATTCATGCTGTAGCACATGTCTACGAAATGACGGACACCCCGGAGGAGGGGATTGCCTGGTTGGTAGAAACGGAGGCCAATTTGTCGGACGTCAACAACTTCAGATACCATGTTTGGTGGCATCGTGCGCTCATGCACTTGGACCTTGGTCAGTACGACAAAACGCTGGAGCTATATGATCAAACTATTTGGGACCCGGTGTCTGATGAGTATCTAGATCTTTGTAACAATGCTGCGTTACTTATGCGACTGGAACTCCACGGGATTGATGTGGGCCATCGATGGCAAGACTTGGCTGAGAAATGTCGACATCGGAAAGCGGACTGTATCCTGACATTCATCGACGCGCATTTCGCCTTGATTCTTGCTGCCGTAGATGATGCGGCCACTGGTCCTGCGCTGGATGCACAACAGGAATATGCTCGAACGAACTCACAAGAAGACAACGCTCGCGTCGCCAGTGAAGTCGGCGTTGAACTGGCACGCGGTCTGGTAGCCTATCAACGTGGCGATTATGAAGCCACTATCAAGAGTATGCTGCCCATTCGCTATTCCTTGCCCGGAATCGGAGGAAGTCATGCCCAGCGGGATTTGTTTTCAATGATTTTATTGGATGCCACCCTGCGGGAAGGACGGACAGAATTGGCACGCTCCCTCGCGGCGGAACGCAGGGGCCGCCAACCAACTAACTCCTGGTCAAAACTTGCTTATGATCGCGCCATGGCGTTGACCTGAATGACCCAGGAGGCTTTTTGAGGTTCGATCATACTGTTGAATGACGTATTTTTGTCAGCGAGGAACGGGATAT
>DFRF01000027.1 GCA_002378125.1 Rhodospirillaceae bacterium UBA3470
CTTCGTCAACACCGCCTTCCCCACGTTGGATGAAGATGCCACTGCGGCCCATGATGTAGAGATCGGCCCCTTCTGCGAGAACCCTTATCGCACAAATTCCATTTTTAATGTCTCTGGCATGAGTTATGGCGCCATTTCAAAGCCCGCTGTTCTCGCGCTATCGAACGGCGCACGCAAGGCGGGTGCGTGGATGAATACCGGTGAGGGTGGCCTGTCGCCTTTCCATCTGGAGGGCGGCTGCGACATAGTTTTCCAAATCGGCACTGCGAAATACGGGGTGCGAGACGAGGCTGGCAACCTATCCGATGACAAACTTCGCGAACTTGCGGCCCATGAACAGGTCCGAATGTTTGAAATCAAGCTCAGCCAAGGTGCCAAACCCGGCAAGGGCGGCATGCTGCCGGGCGGCAAGATCACGGCAGAGATTGCGGCCATCCGGGGCATACCGATTGGCCAAGATTCGATTAGTCCAAACCGCCATCCAGAGATGGAAACTATCGATGACATTCTCGATACCGTAATCCGAATTCGCAAAGTTACGGGCAAGCCAACAGGGTTCAAAACCGTACTTGGTGCCTACCAGTGGCTAGATGAGATGTGTATTGAAATCAACAAACGCGGCACCGAAACCGCGCCAGATTTTATTACCGTCGATTCCGCCGATGGCGGAACGGGCGCTGCTCCCGCATCGTTGGCTGATTACATGGGTATCCCGCTCAAAGAAAGCCTACCCATGGTCGTCGGTATTTTGCACAAACACGGTCTAAAGGACCGGATCAAGGTGATCGCTAGCGGCAAGCTGGTTACACCAGCAGATGTCGCCTGGGCACTATGTATGGGGGCCGATTTCTGCGTGTCTGCGCGCGGTTTCATGTTTGCGCTAGGCTGCATCCAAGCTCTTCAGTGCAATCAAAATACCTGCCCCACTGGGATCACCACGCACAATACGAAGTTGCAACGAGGACTTGACCCAATAGACAAGGCGGAGCGCGTCTATCATTACAAGGAGAACATGGAACACGCGGTTGCGATCATCGCGCATTCTTGCGGCGTCATTGAACCCCGTCACCTCAGGCGATATCATTGCCGAATGGTGCAATCTAACGGACGTTCGGTTCCCTTGGATCAGCTATATCCAGAGCACCGCACACACGGTAGCAGGCCTACAGAAAATCGTCGAGCCGCGGAGCAGTAATCCGCCTGATAAATTCCGAACTGAGCCTTTAGTGGATATTGTTTTGCGTAGTTTGGACAAATGACCTTCAAGTTTCCTTGAGATAGAACTTCGTATAACAAGCTCTCGATACTTACGCCCTTGCGGCTCAGTAAACTTGAAGATAACCATCGAATTGATGTCGATCACAGCGATTAGTTTTTTACTAGATAGAGACACGCAGGATGACGACGGTCCATAACGAGCAGTTTCAACCGATTAAAGATGAGGAATCCCCCAGTTTTTATGAGAGGAACACCCGAACGGCACAGCATGATTTCTGCATCAGGCACACCACGTACACTTTTTATCGCAATCAGATGAATTCGGGTTTTGCGACATCAACGCGCATTGGTCGGCGACCATGCGATTGTCGGCATCTGCTGTATTTGTAACGACGGCGCTAGCGTGTCATTGAAAGTTTCATCATGAAGGCCTATTGGTATGAACGTGCTGGTGCGGCACCGGACGTGTTTACGTTTGGAGAGATTCCCAATCCTGAACCCGGCTCGGGCGAGGTAAGGGTGAGGATCGCTGTCTCGGCGGTTAACCCCACCGATTGCAAACGACGGGAGCTGGGCCGAGAGCTTGGAAAATTTGACCGCATCATACCCAACAACGACGGTGCCGGAATTATCGACGCTGTTGGGGACGGTGTTGACATAAGTCGCATTGGCGAGCGTGTTTGGCTGTTCGGCGCGCAAGCCAACCGGCCCTTTGGCACCGCCGCTGAATATTGCGTAGTGCCGCAGTCATATGCCTCTGTCCTTCCTAATCATGAGAGCTTTGCCAACGGTGCTTGCTTAGGCGTGCCGGCGGTAACAGCGCATCGGGCGCTCTATGCGGACGGCGATATTAACGGCTTGACGGTGCTGATCTCCGGTGGGTCCGGTCGGGTCGGGCGCTATGCCACACAGATGGCCAAAGCGGGTGGCGCCACGGTGATTGCCACGGCCGGTTCGGATGAAAGGTGCAACCACGTTCGTAATCTTGGCGCGGACTACGTATTCCATTACCGCAAAGATGACTTAGTAAGCCGTGTCCTCGACGTCACGGATGGTGTCGGCGTCGATCGCATGGTCGACGTGGCTTTCGGCGCTAACGTCGCCGCTGCGCCGCAACTAATCCGGGCGAATGGCTGGCTTACATCTTACTCGTCAGACGGGTTCTCAAAGCCAGAAGTGCCATTCCTAGATTTCATGTACAAGAACATCGCAATCCGTCCGTTCTCTATCTACGGCATGCCCGAAAATGCAAAAATCAATGCTTTTCGGCAGATCGGCGAACTCCTAGCGAGAGGTCGTCTAAGCCATCGGGTCAGCTGTACTTACCCATTCAAGGACATGATTTCAGCACACCAATCCATTGAGACCGCTGACTTGTTTGGCGTTTGCCTTGTCGAAGTGGCTAAGGTCGGTTAACCGCCCCTAAATATTTTTCGATCAACAAACATTGCGTTCCTCTCTTAGTACGCAGACAAAACAAACTCTCATAAGCCCTAGAGCAACGGTTAGACGCCTTTTAAGTAAAAAAACGAAGACGGGCTGTCGATATGGTCGAGATCTGCATTTTTGTCGATACTGTCATTAGTATAACAAGCCTAGCGCTTAGTTTTCCCATCCAACAGGCGCCAAATTATAATTTATCGTAGTTGTTCCCTGCCAACACCTCATTAACAATAGGAATTCGGTTTTCGAGAGGGATATTATATATCCATGTATGCAAGTGCTGTGAGCTAAACGGTTCTCGGTACACCGGATCGAACAACCCTACCGACAATGAAACATATCCGCCTTTACCTACGACCTACAGCAGAATACCCAACAATATTCCGCTGTAAGGTTCATGGTAATCATGACGGCCGTAACGGGTTATTCCGAAAAAAATGAAAATAGTAAGATCGGAACCCGCCGCTGGCTACTTCTCGGCATCACGTTTCTGACCTCGACCCTTTATGCAATGACATTGCTGGTGGTCAGTGTGATCTTACCACAGATTCAGGGTAGTTTGTCGGCGACGCCGGACCAGATCGCCTGGACCGTCACTTTTAATATCCTTGCAACTGCAATCGTCACGCCCATTTCGGGCTGGTTAGCCGGTCGTTTTGGCGCACGTAATGTTTTGCTTTTCTGTATGGGCGGTTTCGGTATCTCAAGTCTAGCCTGCGGCTTAGCTACTTCTCTCGAGATGCTGGTAATCTTTCGCATCCTACAAGGGGGACTGGGCGCACCGCTGGTACCCCTTCCTCAGGCAGTGGTGTTAGCCGCCTTTCCAAGATCACAGCACGCCATGGCAACGTCCATCTACGGAATGGGGGTGGTTTTGGGGCCGGTTCTTGGTCCAGTCTATGGCGGCTATTTAGCCGAGCTCTATGGCTGGCGATCGGCTTTTTTTATGATCGCACCTATGGCGATGGCAATTTTCATCGGTATTTATCTACTAATTCCTAAGGACACGAACCGGCTTAGCACACGGTTCACATGGTTCGGGTTCCTGGCCCTTGCAACCGCCCTAACGTGCTTACAACTGACCCTTGATCGGGGACAACGATTAGATTGGCTGGATTCAAGCGAGATCGTCATCGAAATCGTCATCGGATTACTAGCTTTTGGCATTTTCATTGCTCATAACCTGTTGGCGCGAACACCCCTCTTGGATTTCCGTCATCTACAAAATTGGAACTATGTACTAGGCCTATTGATAGTCACCGTATACGGAATGCTTAATTTCACGCCAATGGTGATCCTACCGCCCATGTTGAAGGCCCTCGGCGGTTATCCAGAAATGATCATAGGCACCCTGGTATCCTTCCGGGGCGTCGGCGCGGTCATCGGGTTTTTCATAGCCGGGTGGATGGGCAAGATCGACCCCCGGATCACCATCAGTTTCGGTTACATACTCTGGGCCTGGACCGGTTGGGTCATGTGGGGGTTCAACGCCGACGTCGCAGCTCTAGATGTACTGATCGTCAGTACCGTGCAAGGCATTTGTGTCGGTATTATCTGGGTGCCACTCACGGTGTCGACCTTCTCCCGCATTGATCCTCAGCACTTCTCTGAGACCTCGGCCATCTATCATCTGTTGCGCAACCTGGGATCATCAATTTTCATCTCGCTTAGCGTGACAACTGTAATTCGAACCCAAACTATGAACTACAATCATCTCCGAGAGTTCATCACTCCGTTCAACGAGGACTTTCTAAATTTCTCGACGTTAACAGGTATCGATATCGGACGAGTGTCGGACCTGGCCCGACTAAATTCCATGATCATTGATCAATCACAACTGGTTGGCTTCCTAAATTCTTTTGGCCTCTATACCGCGGCGTGTTTAATTGTGATACCGCTGATCTGGTTGATTAAACCGCCTGCGGAAACCAATTGACAATCAGTTCAGACACTTGGGTATCTCTTTTGCTATTTAGAGGATACAATTTTTTTTAGAAAGGTGCTCCCACCGAGTGCAGATAAACACGTGACAATTTTCAGGAACCTACACGATTGTGGAGACGGCTCAGAAGTAATAGACGTTCCGACTTAGTTGAGGGCAAGGGGGAGACGTTCGATACCGCGCCTTGCCTATTTTTTTGCGCCGATCAGCCGATCTTGGAGGATTGTTCCAGCGTCATACAGCGCGGTAATTTCTGCCTCGTCCATCCCAAGGATACCGGACAGAACCT
>DFRF01000222.1 GCA_002378125.1 Rhodospirillaceae bacterium UBA3470
GGGGCCATACACCGGCAAGAACACGGTATTGTCGCCACCAATCTGAACGTTACGGGCCGGGTTACGGGCGTGCTGGGTGTATTCGGTGGGCGCGGTGGCCATAAGGGTGCGGGCCAGCCCCTTCGGAAAGCGTACCCGTTCGCCGTCCACGTCAGCGCCGGCGTTGCGCCAGATATCTAGGACCTCGGGATCATCTTTAAAGTCAATTCCAATCTCCTCTAGGATCGTCTCCGCGTTAGCCTCGATGATATCCAGACCCTCCTCCGAGCAGAGCTCCATGAGGGGGATCTGGCGGGTGATATAGGCAGGCGCCGAGGCCTGAGCCTCAACAACAGCAGCAGCGCGGGCCGCTTTACGGGCGGCACGGCCGCCGCGACGAACCTCACGGCGACCTTTGGTTGGAGCGTTCTGATCAGTCATCGCGTTCGATCCTTTATGAACACAGGCATTCCTATACACTTACCCTCAAGCTTGCTACAGCACTACACTTATCGCGCCATCAGTTTGGCGATTTACGCCGTACATGCGACGGAAACGGAATATTCAGCGTCGGCAAGGGTGCAGCACATCCCTTGCCACTGGCCTATGACACGGTGTGCAATAGCCAAAGTAGGCGGGAGTGAGAACGATGAAGACACATGCGCGAGTAGTTGTGATTGGCGGTGGTGTTGTGGGAGTTTCCACCCTCTATCATCTGACCAAGAAGGGATGGAGCGATTGCGTCCTGGTGGAACGCAAGGAGTTGACGTCCGGATCTACATGGCATGCGGCGGGCCTGTTGCCATTGTTCAACATGAGTTATTCGGTCGGTCAGCTACACCGCTACTCGGTGGAGCTGTATGAGACCTTGGAGGAAGAAACGGGCTTGGACGCGGGGCTGCGCCAGGTTGGCAATATCCGCCTCGCTATGAACCAAGACCGCATGGATGAGTACCACCAATATGCCGGCGTAGCGGCGACCCTCGGCGTGGAGGTGAATTTCTTGACCCCTGATGAAATCAAGGATATCTGGCCCCTCTGCAACACCGAAGGCTTGGTGGGCGGTATTGTGCATCCCCGGGATGGCTATATTCAACCAGCCGACGTCACCCAGGCCATGGCCCGCGGCGCGCGCAACCATGGCGGCGAGATCTATCGCAACACCACGGTCATCGGCATTACCCAACAGCCGAATGGCGAGTGGGTCGTTCACACGGACAAGAACGATATCACCTGTGAACACGTGGTCTCCGCATCCGGTAACTTCGCGCGTAAGACTGGCGAGATGATCGGTCTCGACATTCCCGTCATCCCCGTGGAGCACCAGTACATCGTCACCGAGCCGCATCCAGCAATTCAGAAGCGTCATGAACAGGGCCTACCGGAGATGGGCGTGCTTCGGGAATCAGACGGGTCGTGGTACATGCGCGAGGAGGCCCGTGGCTTAATCCTCGGCCCTTATGAGAAAGGCGCGCCGGTCTGCTATTGGGACGGGCCCACCGACGATAGTGAGTACGAACTTTTCCAGGAAGACCTGGAGCGCCTGGAACCCCATATCGAGGCCGCCATCAACCGCGTACCCGCCTTTGGCGAAGTTGGCGTCAAGGAAGTCTACAACGGCGCTATTTGCTACACGCCGGACGGCAGCCCCATCGTCGGTCCAGCCTGGGATCGGAAAAACTTCTGGCTCAACGAAGGCCACAGCTTCGGTATCACAGCAGCCGGCGGCGCCGGCTGGCAGTTGGCCGAATGGATGATAGAGGGCGCGCCTAGTGTCGATATGCTTGGCGTCGATCCCCGACGGTTCGGGGACTACTGCTCTAAGGCGTACCTGAAGCTCAAGAACGAAGAAGCCTACCGCAACGTCTTCACTATCCACTATCCCGATGAGGAGCGCGAAGACGCCCGCCCATTGCGCACGGCACCTTGTTACGAACGGATGCAAGCGCTAGGTGCCGTATTCGGTCAGAAATACGGCTGGGAACGTCCAAACTGGTTTGCCACCGAAGACATGGAACAAAAGGACGACTGGTCCTTTCGACGCTCAAAGTGGTTCAAAGCAGTCCGCAATGAGTGCCTGAATGTCCAAGAAAATGTCGGCCTCCTCGATATGACCGCCTTCGCTAAGTGCCGTATTTCGGGTCCGAACGCCGAGGCGTGGCTGGACAACCTACTGGCCAACCGAATTCCAAAGAACCCTGGACGTGTGAACTTATGCCATGCGCTCAACATCCACGGCGGCGTCCGGTCCGAGTTCACAATCTTGCGGAATCCGGACAACTCTTTCTACCTGGTATCTGCCGGCGCCTTGGAGCGCTTCGACCACGACTACCTGAAGAAGCAGTTACCCCACGACGGCTCGGTCCGCTTCGATCGGGTGACAAATCAGATCGGCGTGCTTGTAGTCGCTGGCCCAAAGGCGCGAACCCTGATGGAACGCGTATCTGATGCGGATTTCTCTAACGAATCGTTTCCGTGGCTGTCCGCGCAACGGATCGACGTCGGGATGGCGGACAGCACTGTCGTGCGGGTCAACTTTGTAGGCGAACTAGGTTGGGAAATCCACCATCCC
>DFRF01000089.1 GCA_002378125.1 Rhodospirillaceae bacterium UBA3470
AATCCACTAGCCTGGTCCGGTCGGCCATGGTGCTGCCCCCCGCCGATGTTGTAGATGGCCCCGCCGGCCTCGGCCAAACGTGCCGCGGCCAGCAATCCGCCACCACAGGCCATGGCAGACCGTCTATACATACCATCAAAGATGGGATTACCGTTGACTCCGATATGGTAGCGTTCCGCCAGCGCTGGATCGATACGCCCCAATGTTTCCGCCGCGTCGACAGCGTCGATGTATTCCATATCGTGAAAATCCGCAAGGTCATCCTTTGTCGCACACGGGCTATCGATGAAATTCGCGTCGTCCACCCATCCTAAAAGCCGGCAGAGGTCCATAGTCAGGGTGACCCGCGGAATCCCCAACGGATGACCGCTCCTGTGATTCGTGGTACGGAACACTTCGCTGCCGATCATGAGGGGGTGAGGCGTGCGCATAAGCTAAAGGTAAGGTCGTCACGGCAGATGGCGCAAGAAGGCTATCCACAATATTCATACTTTAATATCTGGGAATTTCACCAACTCATAAGTATCATTTCAGCTCTCAGACTCGGATGCCGCCGCCATGACGGATCAAACGCTCGAAACCGCCGAAACCATCTTGGCGAAGGTCCTCACCGACGTCAGCCTGCCTGAATTGCCCAATCATACTTCAGGTAAGGTCCGGGACTCCTATGATCTGCCGGACGGTCGCCGGGTGATGATTGCATCTGATCGCCAGTCAGCTTTCGACATTGTCCTTGCCGCGGTTCCTCACAAGGGGCAGGTCCTGACCCAGACGGCAAATTTCTGGTTCGAGAAGACAGCGGAAATTTGCGCCAACCACATCATCGACATGCCGGATCCGAACGTGGTGATCGGCAAAAGGTTGGATATGTTTTCGGTCGAAATAGTAGTCCGCGACTACATGACCGGTTCCACAGAGACCTCCATTTGGCCCATGTACCAGCGTGGCGAGCGGGTTATGTACGGGATCACCTTTCCCGAAGGCCTAAGAAAGAACCAGAAGCTGTCCAATACGATCCTGACCCCCACCACCAAGGGCATGGTCGGAGAACACGACGAAACGACCACCCCGGCGGAGATTATCGAAACCGGACGCCTTACCCAAGCGCAGTGGGATGAATTGGCAGCATTGAGCCTGGCCATCTTCGTCAAGGGCCGCGAGATCGCCGCCGCTAACGGCCTGATCCTGGTCGACACCAAATATGAATTTGGCATCGATCCCGATACAGGCCAGATCACCTTGGCCGACGAAATCCATACGCCTGACTCCAGCCGTTATTGGCTTATGGAAAGTTATGACTCGCGTTTCGCCAATGGCCGCGAACCGGAAAGCCTGGACAAGGAATTCCTACGCTTGTGGATCACTAGTCAATGCGATCCCTACAAGGACCCGGTCCCCAACATTCCGCCCGACACTCTATTGGAATTCTCCAGCAAGTATGTCCGACTGTTTGAGCAGGTCACGGGCCAAACCTTCGCCCATGCGCCCATGGACCGACCAGTCATAGAGCGCATTAGAGAAAACCTCGCGAAAGCCCTGCCGGAATTCTTTTGATAACCGATGCGGCGCGGACTTGGATGTTTCTCGTACCTGCAATGTGCCTTTCTCCCGTTCTTCAAATACCAACGAGGTCACAACTAGTTCCGGGAGATACCAAAAGGTTTCAGTTTGACCGCACATGTGGTTGGGTATTCACGGAGCAGGCACAAAGCAACGAGGCCGTTATGTCTACGCCAACGCGTCAAATTACCCTACGCCGTCGTCCGATGGGTTGGGTAACATTGAAAGACTTTGAAATTAGGGAGACCATCCTGAAGGTCCCAAACTCAGGTCATGTTCTGATCCGCGCCATATACATGTCGCTCGACCCCTACATGCGCGGACGCATGGATGCAACCAAGACCTATGCCCAGAATTTTCAGATCGGCGAACCCTTGAAAGCCCGCGGCATTAGTGAAGTCGTCCATTCCGAACATGCCAATTTCAACGCCGGCGACCTGGTCCACGGCATGGTTGACTGGGCCGACATGAGCGTGGTCCAAGGCGCCGACCTCCGCCATGTCGATCCCGACCCTGCACCGCTGCCTTACTATCTGGGTGCCCTCGGCATGCCAGGTATGACCGCTTGGATTGGCATGGAAATGGGTGCGCCCGAACCTGGTGAAACCGTGTTTGTATCCGCCGCGTCTGGCGGGGTTGGACAGATCGCGGGTCAAATCGCCAAGCTGCGGGATTGCCGCGCCGTTGGCTGCGCCGGCAGCGATGAAAAAGCGGCCTTTCTATTGGATGAATTGGGTTTCGACGCAGCCTTCAACTACAAAGCGTCCACTCCCGTCCCTGAGGCCCTGCATACCGCCGCACCAGATGGGATCGACATGTATTTTGACAACGTTGGCGGTACGACTCTGGAAGCGGCGCTGGATCACGCCAACAATTTCGCCCGGTTCATTCAATGTGGAATGATTTCCCAATACAACCTGTCGCGGGAGGAGACGATGGGGATTCGAAACCTTACCCACATCAACCGCAAACGCATTCGCATGGAAGGATTCATTGTTGGCGACCATTGGGATCGATTCGAAGAATTCATGTCGGAAATGCGAGCGTGGTTGTCGTCCGGTCAAATCCGCTATCGGGTCGATATCACCGATGGACTGGAGAACGCACCCAAAGCCTTCATTTCCATGCTGAAGGGGGGCAACTTCGGTAAACAGGTCGTGCAGATTGGGCCGGCACCTTTATCAGACCAGACTTAAGTTCAATAATTGCGACCCAAAGTAGCCCTGCCCCCACCTTTGCGGCCTTCTAGAAGGCGTTGGCGACGGTTTTAAAACTGTTGCCGCTATGATTACAGATGAACGAGATCGTGCAGTCAATGACTGCAGAGATCAGCCCACCAAGCAGCGCATCTTTGATCGTCATTGCGAGCCTTTGGTTATTGAAGGCATCGATGAAACGTGTCATTGGGACTGCAGCTGTAACCCGTTTCCCGCCATTTGGCGAGGGGCCAAGACAAGACGTTCTTACCAAGGCACTATCCGGCGCCAAAACCATGAGCATATTACTTATCAAGGTCGTCGCCGCGACGGCTATCGTTCTTGGGTTTTCGGTCCTGGCAGAGCGATTAGGGCCGCGCTTGGCGGGCATCCTGATGGGCGCCCCCTTGGGCGCACTGATCAGTTACTATTTCATCGGCCAGGAGGCCGGCCCCGAATTCGTTGCCGCCGGCACACCCTACGCCGCAGCCGGCATGACCGGCACCTTGATGTTCACCTACGCCTATTACCGCACGTCGGTCTGGTGCACGAAGTGGCCGCCACTCTGGAACGCGGTCGCTGCCACCACGGTCGGTGTCGGAACCTATTTGGCATTCAGCGCGACCATCCAGGATATTCCCTTCACCATTCCGACAGCCCTGGCGGTGATCGTCCCCGCCATTTTTATCGGCTCCTTCCTGTTCCGGAAATTGGACGACGTGAAGGTGCGCAACCCGGCCCGTCTGAGCTTCAAGCTGCTGGTGATCCGGGCCAGTGGCGCAGCGGTTCTGGTCAGCATCGTTTCCAGCCTAGCAGTGGTTCTTGGGCCAACCTTGGGCGGGTTGCTGATGGCCTTTCCCATGACGTTGCTGCCAACCATGTTGATCGTGCATCTCACCTATTCGGCGGCACACGTGCACGCCATGCTGAGTGCTTTTCCGGTGGGGTTAGGCTCTGTCATCGTCTACATCATTGCTGTGAGCGAGACCTTCCCCCGCTATGGCGTCACCTGGGGTAGCCTCAGCGCCTTAGCTGCAGCCTGGGCCTATCTGATGGTCCTGCCTCTGGGTTTCAAGATGGTCCGCCGGCTTAAGGGCTGATCAGTTGCGGCGGAGCGCAGTAAAGTCGGAAGCCGATTCGTGCAATTATACCGCCTTACTCCAAAACTAAGGTTGCATCGACGATACTTTAGGCGCCGGTCTAGGGGTGGCGCCTAAACAGTTTCACCGTCGTGTCCAAAAGGACCGCTAGCCGACTGCAGGGGTTCAGGTTCAACGGATGCAAGGTGTGAGAAAGCACTCAGGAGCCCGGCCCAAAGTCAGCTTAGTCGCTATCCGCAATCATCTGTAGGCTGAAATCGATCACGTCCAATTTGTTGACTTCAATTTAAAATTATACCTGTCGACGGTCTTTCACTAAGGCCAAGCTATTCCCTTATGCGGTCATGTCGGGGCGCGTTCAGTCGGCGGTCATGGACGTGACCCAGTGTCCAAAGGTCGGTTCGACCAGATTGGCCAACGCCACCGGCACCGACACAAAACGCTACTCCTTTTTTGTTCTCATGGATCGATCTTTTCCCAGTCCAGGGCAAATTTGCGTTTCAATAAAGGCTAGGGCAAGGTGATGGCGGTCCAATATAGTGGTGCCATAGCATGAATGAGGCGTCTTCCGTGCAATCGTTCCTCCAAGGCCCTCAGGGGATTGCGTTTCTTCTCGTCGGCATGGCCGTCATTTTGGCCGTTGTTATTGGCCTGAACCTGCGATCTCAACGTGATCGTAAGATAACGGCCCTGGACATGCAGCGCCTGACCCAAGTCGCCGAGCAAATGGCACAAACCCAGGCCGATCTTTCACAGCGCCTCGCCGCATCTCAGGCGGATTTATCCGGTCGCCTTCAACAATCGCAATCCAGCGTTAACGAGCGCCTAGACCTACTGAGCCGGCGCCTTGGTGATGGCCTGGCTCAGCAAACAGAAAAGACGAGCCACAACTTAAAGGAACTGGAAAAACGTCTGGTCGTCATCGACCGCGCACAGCAGACCATCACAGGGCTCTCACAACAGATGGTCAGCCTTCAGGATATTCTTTCCAACAAACAAAGCCGGGGGGCCTTTGGCGAAATCCAGTTGCAAGACCTTGTCACCGCCGCCCTGCCTCCATCCGCCTTCGAATTCCAATCGACGCTCAGCAACGGGAAACGGTCCGATTGCCTGTTGAAGTTACCAAACCCACCGGGGTCGATCGTGGTCGATTCAAAGTTTCCTCTGGAGAGCTTTCAGGCTCTCCGCGACGCCCGAGACGAGACCGCGCGGACGCAGGCTGGCCGGGCTTTTGCCGCCGACGTTGGCACACACGTGAAAGCCATCGCGGAGAAGTATATCGTACCCGGGGAAACGGCTGATTCGGCCCTCATGTTTCTGCCGTCCGAGGCGGTTTACGCTGAACTGCACGCCACCTTCCGCAACGTGGTCGAAGATTCCTTCCGGCGCCGTGTTTGGATCGTCTCGCCGACGACGCTGATGGCGACCTTAAACACGATCCGCGCCGTCCTTAAAGATGCAAAAATGCGCGAACAGGCCGGCGTCATTCAGGCCGAGGTGGTGAAGATGATGGATGACGTAGGCCGCCTAGATAAACGAGTGGGCAATCTACAGAGCCACTTTGATCTTGCAGTGAAAGACGTGCGCGAAATCCGCATTTCCACGGATAAGATTGTCAAAAAAGGTGAAATCATCGATAACCTTCACTTCGAAGATGACACTCCGGCATCGGACCTCGAACCAGGAAGTCCGACCCCGCAACTTCATTCAAAGGAGAGCAATTAACCCCGCGCAGCCTGTTAAGCTGGCTCACTCATCCCATTCCCATGGTCTGAGATGAAAGCGTCACACCCTGCGCCGCATTTGCACTATAGCGCTTTAACCAGTCGGCCAGCGCACCCTGAGGGCAGTCGGCGGACGCCACGGCGACATCGGCTAGCCTGGGCATAATATCCTAAACACCATGCCCGGGTTCCGCCCAGGCCTGGACCGAGAGAATATCAAAACCCGGACCCAGGCTTGCAGTGCTTGAAGCGGGAGGCTTGCTTCGCCGGTCAGGCGGGATAATAATTGCGGCATTTCCATGAAAAGGTGGCCAAGATTTGCGCCATCCGCAGCCCATCCATTTGACCGACGATGTCTTTTACGAAAACCCAAAGCTCGGGTAACCTCGAGACGTGCACCAGGGCCAGTGTGTTCAGGTTCGCGACCCCGAATTCCCCGACCGATTCGCTCCAAAAGCGCTCGGCGAAAGGCACGAGCGAAACCACATCGGCACTACCTGCAACCTGAGCGATCGAATTTTCCAAATCTTCGCGCGCGCCACCCAAGTGCTCCCAAGGCGGGTCCTCGATAGCCTTCGTCTACGCCGCATGCTCCGAGGAGCTCAGCGTTCGCAGCTTAAACGTCAGTGCGATACAGAAAGAGTTTCAGTCTCGACTTTCACTGCGCTAAGTACGCCTACCCATTGCTTCGGTCCTCGCCATTCGCACCGAGATTGCGCCGCGCCTTGAGCGCTGCACTTAATGTCCCATCGTCAAGATAATCCAGTTCGCCGCCGACGGGTATACCATGTGCCAATCCTGAAACGGAAATCCCCAATTCGCCCAATTTCTCGGCGATATAGTGCGCCGTCGTTTGCCCATCCACGGTGGCGCTCAGGGCCAAGATAACCTCCTGAACCTCCGAATCGGCTGCGCGCCCGATCAGTTTCGGAACATTCAAATCCTCGGGCCCAGTGCCTTCTAAAGCCGACAAGGTGCCACCAAGAACGTGATAGCGCCCCTTGAACGCATGGGTCCGCTCCAGGGCCCAAAGATCAGCAACATCTTCAACCACACAGATAACGCTGGCGTCCCTTCGGACATCGGCGCAGATGCTGCATGGGTCCTGGCCATCAATATTACCGCAGATCCCGCACGTGCGCACCGCCGTCGCAGCCTCCGTAATAGCCTTCGCCAATGGCACCAAAACCGTTTCGCGGCGGCGCATCATCACCAAAACCGCACGCCGGGCGGACCGGGGACCGAGCCCAGGAAGTTTCGTTAACAGATTAATCAAGCGTTCTATCTCCGGCGCCGTCATACCAGCCTCTCAACAGTGCACCCCAGTGTCCGAGCCAGCATACGGCGCAGGCCGCGCCCGTACTTTAGCACCGTTTTGTAGTAGATTAGTTCCGCAGAACTGAGCCCCAGGGCCGCCCGATTGACGATCCAAACATCGCCGTGGTGTCGACGGGTCATGACCACGCAATCAAAACCAAGATCTTCGAACCGATCCAACTGGCGTTTGACATCCACAGTCTGAGCAGGGTTCAAGAAATCATGAAACTCAATGGTCATTTGACAGCATCGCCGCAAGGTCGCGTCGTCCGCGGCGTCGATCAAGGCAATTTCAGCGCCTTCAATATCGACTTTGAGAAGATCGACGACCTCCACATCCAACTCGGCAAAAAGGCCAGCCAAGGTTCGGCCGGGCACCTCTTGGCGCTCGGTGACATCAAAGCCCGGCGGAGCCTCTAGACTGCCCCAATGAAATTCATCATCGACAATGTTTAACGTGACGGATGCATCCACGCCGCCCATGGCAGCGAAGTGTTTGCGGACATGGTCAGTTTCCTTGATAGCTTGAAAATTGCGCTTCGCGGCTTCCACGCAATGGCATCGACAGCCACTCAGCGCCTGCACGCCATGGGAAAACGCCGCCGTGGAGGCGCCCAAGTCAATGACAATGGAGTCCATCCCCAAAGCAGGGAGGTAAAACGTATGTCCGCAAATTTCCGCTAATGACGTCAACCGCTGACCATCCGTCAAAATGGCAGCTGAAAACCTGGCGGTAATTGAAGACCACCTGTAAGTTTTTGCATCTCCTCGCGGGATTTCTCTTCGGCCTTTGCCTTGGCGTCATTGATCGCCGCCAAAATCAGATCTTCCAGCACCTCAGCGTCATCTGGCTTCACCAGGGCCCGATCAATCTTGACCTGCCGCGCCTCGCCCTTGCCGTTCATGGTCACTAGGCACATTCCGGCACCGGAGGTACCGGTGACCTCCATGTCGGCGAGCGCATCCTGCATCTCTTGCATTTTGGCTTGCACTTCCTGGGCCTGTTTCAGCATCTGACCGAGGTTTTTCATAGGCGTTTCCTTCGTTTGGCTGTCGGAGAGGCACGCGGGCCTGTCTATTCATCCCATCGTTGGTGTATAACACCGCTAAGGGGTCTTTGACCATGCAGCACCGATCTTTGTTCGTCTTTGATATCGAGACCATTCCTGATACGGACGCCGTGCCGAACCTCACGGGCTTCACAGAACCCGACCTGGCAGCACGCCGCGCTGAGCTGGAACGCTACCACCTGGAGATCACAGACGGCCGTAATCCCTTCCCCCGACCGCCGTTTAACCGAGTGGTAGCGATCAGTTTTCTGGAAGCAGAAATCGAATACGTCGGGGCACAAGAAATTTACTACCTTAAGGAACTCCGTTCCGGCGGCGAAGCCGGGTTCGACGAGGCGCAACTCCTACAGGGGTTTTTTCAGTACTTTGAAAACCTAAAGCCGCGCCTGGTCAGTTTCAACGGTCGAAGCTTCGACCTACCAGTGCTGAGATACCGCGCCATGGCGCACGGCATTGCCGCGCCTTGGCTGTACGGCGCCGGCGACAAATGGAACAGCTATATGAGCCGCTATGCCATGGACTGGCATTGCGATCTACTAGACGTGCTGCGCGATTATGGCGCATCGACTGCAATCAAATTATCGGAAGTATGCGCAGTGATGGGTTTCCCAGGCAAGTTCGGCGCCAGCGGCAGTAAGGTTGCCGAAATGATCGACACCGGTGACATCCAAGGCGTGCGTGACTATTGCGAGACGGATGTGCTCAACACCTATCTCGTGTATCTACGCACCATGTTACATCGGGGAACAGTGACCCGAGAAGGCTACAACCGCGCCGTCGCCGACGTAATTACAATGATTGAACACGCGGGCGATGATCGCCACCATCTTGGGTCCTTCATGGAGGCCTGGGGCAAGTCCTCGAAAAACACCTTTCTATTGGAATAACCGCCGTCACTTCGTCAAAGGTCTGCTTCGTCCAGTTTGTTCGTAGATGAATACGCCCATGTGGCTTTCCCCAAAAAGGCAAACCAGCAGCAACGACGCGGCGCAAGGCGGTTCGGCCCGAGAGAAATTTGCGTAGTGGCGATCTGTCTTGCTGGCGCGGCGATAATCTTGCTTAGCGCCCGAGAAGCCTAGCCTTCGGTGCCGTCGCCTTCGTCAATGGGCGTCACGGTCGTCAGTTTTGCGCCGGGGAACGCCTCCAAGACCGTTTTAACCAAGGGGTGTCCCACCGCCTCGTTCTCGAGATCGCGCTGTGCGGCAGCCCGGCGTTCGGAAATGGTCGGATCCCCAGCTTCCTGTGAGACCGTGACCACCCAGCGCCTATCGGTCTGACCGTTTAGGAAACTCGTCAGCCGCCCGGCCAGGTCGGGTGGCGCAGTGTCCGCTGGTCGGAACTCCAGCCGCCCGGGCTCGAATTCGACCACATGGACATCATGCTCCAAATGGGACTTCAGGACCATTTCCCGTTCCTGACCGGCCAAGGCTACGATATCAGCATAGGTCTCATGGGACGCTTGCGGCACGTTATCGCCGGGCGCCGCCTGAGGCACTGGTTCGGGGAACGTGTCGGGCAAAGGCGCCGGGGTAAGCGGCGCGGCATCTTCGGTGCCCGTGCGCTTGACGGCGCTGGGCCCCGGTGAATCGGTCGGCAGTGGGCCGACGGATGGCGACAATACGGTGCCTTCAGGCTGTCCCATCGACTTCACGGCATCGCCCGGGGTTGGTAAGGTCGCAGTGTAGGCCAATCGGACAAGCAGCATCTCGGCAGCCTGGCGCGCCGACGGCGCAAAACGAACTTCCTGAAGGCCCTTCAAGAGCATCTGCCATGCACGCGCCAGGACCGGCATTTTCAGCCGTGATTCCATATCCTTACCCCGGTTCCGTTCCATTTCTGGCACATCCGGATCATCGGCAGCGGCGGGCACGACCTTGATACGGGTCAGCCAGTGAACAATTTCCAGCATATCTTCCAGGATCGCTATGGGATCAGCACCATCGCGGTATTGCTGATCAAACCGCCCCAAAGCGTCGGCGATCTGACCGCCCAAAACGGTTTCCAGAAGATCGAAGGTCTGGGTCCTATCCGCAAGCCCCAGCATGGCACGCACCTGGTCTTCAGAGATCTCTCCGTCCGCCTGAGAGATGGCTTGATCAAGGAGGCTCAGGCCGTCGCGCACGGAGCCGTCGGCAGCGCGGGCGATCAGTTGCAGAGCCGTCGCTGAAATTTGACCGCCCTCGTTCTCAGTTATCCCGGCGAAATGCTTGCTAAGGGTCTCCGTGTCCACCCGGGACAGATCAAACCGCTGACAGCGGCTGAGCACGGTCACTGGGACCTTCCGAATTTCCGTGGTGGCGAAGATGAATTTAACATGCTCCGGCGGCTCCTCGAGGGTTTTCAGCAAGGCGTTGAACGCGTTCGGCGACAACATGTGCACTTCGTCGATGATGTAAACCTTGAATCGTGCGGACGTCGGCCGGTAGCGCACGCCCTCAATGAGTTCACGTATATCGTCAACGCCAGTGCGGCTGGCGGCGTCCATCTCCAACACGTCCACGTGCCGGTCCTCGTCAATGGCCTGGCAGTTTTCACATACTCCGCAGGGCTCTGTCGTCGAGCTGCCCTGACCATCCGGGCCGACGCAGTTCAATGCCCGGGCGATAATCCGTGCCGTCGTGGTTTTACCAATACCCCGCACCCCCGTCAGGATGAAGCCATGAGCCAAGCGATTAAGCTTGAAAGCATTGGTCAGGGTGCGGACTAGAATGTTCTGGCCGATCAGTTCGGAGAATGTTTTTGGCCGGTATTTTCGAGCAAGAACCTGATAGGCGGCGTAATCCGAGTCTGCTGGCGTCGTCGGGGTCGCATCCGGGTCCGGCGGGGTATCAGGGCCACTCATGGAAAGATAATTTTTTCACTCCCTGGTCGCGCCTTATGCGGCAACTTTAAGGTGGGAGATTGGACATCGACCCGAACCGAGACTCGTTACGGCTGCTTCCTTCCGGACCTGACCGGGTTGGCGAGGAGTCCGTCCAAAGCCAACCTCCCGCCGGGAATATACCAGCGCATGTCCGGCGATACCAACACCGTTTGGAGGCCTCCCCGGCAGCAGAGAAAGTAGCGTTCCTAGACAATGGTCACGCCGCTGACGACTTTCGAACATAACGGAACGGTGATGGGGGTGCCCAAAACATCAATCTTGAACCGGCCGTAACCGACAGCCACCAATCACATCTCCATGGCATTGTGCACGGAAATTTTGATCTGGAAAATGCAACTCTCGCTCTGCTGGTTGCCTTTTACGGTAATGCGCAGCGTGCCCATATTGTTGAATATCCTCTCCGAGGTAAAAATGTGGTCCACATCATCGCTATTGCAGATACGAAACACATAAGGCCAGCCTTGCACCGACTGGATGATCATGAACTCGAATTCATCGCCGCAAATTCGGATGTTGACCTGCGGCACGCTTGTCTTTTTGACACGCTTCACATCGTCTTCAAGGGCTTTTGGATGTCTCCGCTTCCCCAACTCGGAAAGGCCCCGAGAGCTGGTAGCGCTCGAGATGCCGGGATCATCTACGAACACGTCGGCAGGCTCGCGCACCCAACCGTCAGGCCGAGGCACGGGGCGTCAGCAACAAGTATGGGAGCTCGAAACTAGCAACCCATGCATTTTCCAAATGCACTCCTCCCTGAAAGACCCTGTGAATAGATCATTTTTCATGAAACGTCGGTCGGCAAGATTGAGATCATCCGCCATTGCGGCGGGTTGCCCCACAAGGGCTTCCATGTCAGGTTGCGGCCCATGAATCCGGGATTGATTTACACTGCCAGCGGCCTCGACCGCCAAGCCATGCGTCGCAACGACGTGAACTGGCTGAATGCGCAAGAAAACCACGCCGACATGCGGGTAGTCCCCGTATGGCGCGACAAAAACCTGGTCGACGGCATGGACACCGCACCCCTGCCCTTGATGCCATCGGGCGCCGTTGGGACGCGTCTATTGAACGCCGCCGATACGGTCCTGTTTCTGGGGCTGATCGATGGCGCGCCATTGTTCGGCGCGGATGTCTCCAGTCTTGTGGAAGAAGACCTAGAAATGCTTCTCGGCCCCCAACCAACGTTTGTCGATTTGCGCGCCACGGGTTGGCTGTTGCCGCGCGATGAGGCGGCTATCCTGGCCTACGCCCGTGGGCTAGCCTATTGGCACCGCTCAAACGGTTTTTGCGGACGCTGCGGCCATCCAACAAAACCGCAGCAAGGCGGCCACGTGCGCAAATGCATATCCAACTCCTGCGGGCGCGAATCCTATCCGCGCACCGACCCGGCCGTCATTATGCTGGTAGTCGATGATGGTGTCGGTGGCCAAGGCCCACGATGCCTTCTTGGCCGCCATGTGCGCTGGGACTTCGCCATGTATTCGACGCTTGCCGGGTTCGTGGAACCTGGTGAAAGCCTCGAGGAGGCCGTGGCTCGAGAGGTTCTGGAAGAGGCCGGCCTGCCGGTGACGAATGTCACCTACATGGCATCCCAGCCCTGGCCGTTTCCCGCCTCGCTCATGCTGGGTTACCAGGCTACGGCAACCAGCACCAAGATCAGCATCGACGATGACGAACTTGCCGATGCCCGCTGGTTTACGCCGAAAGAAGTCGCGCGGTTCGGCGAATGGGGCGCGGACATTCCCAACGACATGCCGCGTCTGCCTCGGAAAGATTCCATCGCCCGCTGGCTGGTGGAAACCTGGCTCAAGGACGTCAGCTAATAACGCCCACAATCAGGCGTGATCAAGGCCATGCCGATCAGCGCGTTTTTAAGCGCGTCATGGAACCTCACTTGCAACTGGTCGACGGTGATGGATTCCGCAGATTGTTCAGTATTAGATAACTTTTCAGGGCCGCTTAAAACGCCTTTCTTCTCGTTTACGATAGCCCACATAATCTACGCGTTGTAAACCCAGTTTCGACGGAATTTGCACGTCGGCAAGGTGGCTCAACAGAAATTGAGTCTCCACGAGGCCGCAGTGTCATCGCCCTTCGAAGAGGTTCGGCGGATCCGCTTCTGTCGCTGGTACCAGGTCTGTAAGCCCAATTCCAATGAGGCGAAAGGCGCGGCCGTCGGCCTCCGCCTCTATCAGCGCCGCCACCTGCTCAAAAATCAGCTCTCTATTCTGCGTAGGGTACGGCAACTGGCGATTGCGGGTCAGGATCTGAAAGTCAGCGGTCTTCAGCTTCAGAACGACCGTCCGACCGGCAATGTCCTTGGCCTTCAGACGATCTGCCACTTTCTTGCACATGGGGCACACACGTTTTTTCAAGATCGCGGCATCGCGGAGATCCGTGGCAAAGGTGCTTTCCGCAGACACGCTCTTCGCGGCCCCGCCTGAAGAGACCTTGCGCTTATCCTCACCGCCCACAAAGCCTGCCAGGCGGCGGCCAAACTTGCCGTACCGACCAACCAATTCAGCCTCAGACATGGCTTGCAACTGTCCTATGACCTCAATTCCCTGTTCGGCCATCTTCTTCGCCGTTACAGCGCCTACGCCGTTGATCTTCTTCACAGACAGACCCGACAAGAAATCCACAGCTTCTTCCCGCCCAATCACCGAATACCCTCGCGGTTTGTCCAGATCGGAGGCCAGCTTCGCAAGGAACTTGTTGTAGGCCAACCCAATGGATACGGTGATCCCCACTTCCGACTCGATTCGCGCCGCCGCAAGCGCTAAAGCCGTCGCCGGCGCTTCGTCAGCTTGACCGCGGGCGTCTTCAGACAAATCCAAATATGCCTCATCCAGGGAGATCGGTTGAATCACCGGCGTCGCGTCCAGAAAAATAGCCCGAATTTGTTGGGAGACCTCACGGTATTTACTCATGTTCGGCGAGATTATGACCGCGTGCGGACACATTTCGCGGGCCTTAAACATGGGCATGGCCGATCGTGGCCCGTATTGCCGCGCGATATAACACGCCGTCGTCACCACGCCCCGGCCACCGGTGCCGCCAACGATCAGAGGCTTATCCCGAAGTGCCGGGTTGTCGCGTTTCTCCACCGCAGCATAAAAGGCGTCACAGTCAATATGCGCGATGGCAAGTTCCTGCAGTTCCGGATGGTTGACGATACGGATAGAACCACAATGGGGGCAATCCAATGGCCCATTCAGAAACCAACCCAAACAATCGCGACAAAGTGAGGGTCCGGCGGGACTGCGGACCGGTTCCAGCGAGTTGATGACGACCGGGCTGGTGGAGTCGTTGAGATCCATAGAGCCTTTTAAAGTTCGATTTTTGTTCTTATTCAAAGATGTCTGGTCATCATCGCCGTGTCAAGTCACCAGCCATCGGGCTTAAGTTGACACACAGGCATCGTCAACTCCATGATCACCAGGACTTAAATGCTCGTCCCAGCTATTTAGATATGAGATATCCTGTAAAGCCAGATGGAGGGTCATTCCATGAAACTGACGCAGGCGGAACTGAAACAGTTCGACGAGGAAGGGTATTTGTTTTTCCCTAGCAAATTCTCCACCGAGGAGGCTGAGCTTTTGAAGCAGGCTGCCGACGAAGTCTATGCCATGGATCGTCAGGAAGTTTGGCGGGAGAGTTCCGGTGTCGCTCGGACAGCCTTTGCGGCGCACACCTATAATGAACCCTTCCGGCGGCTCGGTGCCCATCCGCGCCTAATCGAACCGGTCGAACAGCTTCTCGACGGACAAGTCTACATGCACCAGTACAAGGTGAACGCTAAGGCGGCCTTCGATGGCGACGTCTGGCAATGGCACCAGGACTATGGCACCTGGGCGCGCGATGATGACATGCCGGAACCACGAGCCATGAACATCGCCGTGTTCCTTGACGACGTGACAGCCGCGAATGGCCCGCTCTTGTTCATTCCGGGCAGCCACAACCTCGGCATTGTTGACGCCGGCCACGACCTGGAAACGACCAGTTATCCGCTCTGGACCCTTGACCGCGAAACGGTCACCAAACTGGCCGAAGACGGCGGCTGCGTCGCGCCCACGGGCCCGGCCGGTAGCATGCTCTTGTTCTCATCCCTGCTGGTACACGCTAGCCCACCAAACATCTCACCGTTCGGCCGCACCATCGTTTATCTGTCGCTGTGTCACGTGGACAACCACATTAGAGCCTTCAATCGAGAGGAATGGATCGCGCACCGCGATTTCGCACCAATTAAACCGCTTCCCGACAATTGCCTGAACGAATTGATCGCACAGCAGTCCGTAGCCGCGGAGTAGAAAATTGGAATCCCACCACTGGAATCGGCGTTTTCCAATAATCGCAGGCTAGCCCTTCCTATTCCCGTTGGCGATAGCCAGACGGAACGGGTGCGCCGGGTAGGTGCCAAGAATGCGGACCTCATGGGTGAAAAATTGAAGCTCTTCCAGCGCTAGCTTAAGCAGCATATCCTCTGGATGGCCTTCGACGTCCGCGTAAAATTGGGCAGCGACAAAATCCTCATCCACATAGCTTTCCAGCTTTGTCATGTTCACCCCGTTGGTAGCGAACCCACCCAGAGCCTTGTAAAGCGACGCCGGTACGTTGCGGACCCGGAAAACGAAGGTGGTGACCATTTCCGTCGAACCTTGCGAGGGCACGTGCGGTTCGCGCGACATGATGACGAAACGAGTGGTGTTATGGGCAGCGTCTTCTGCCTCGTCACGCAGCGTGTCTAGACCATAAAGCCCCGCCGCCAGGGACGAACTCAGCGCCGCCTGAGTCTTGTCAGACCATTCAGCGATGTCACGTGCCGCGCCCGCCGTGTCGGCGTGAACCACCGGCTGGATCCCCAGTTCACGGATCAGTTTCCTACACTGATTAAGGGCATGGATGTGACTGTGCACGTGGGTAATGTCGTTGATGGTGGTGCCGGGCACGGCTAGAAGTTGATGGTTTACCCGTTGATAGTGCTCACCAATGATGTATAAGCCCGAATTTGGCATCAAGTGGTGTATGTCGGCGACGCGCCCCGCCACTGAATTATCGATAGGGATCATGGCGTATTTTACTCGCGCTGAGGTGACGGCCTCGAAGGCATCCTCAAAGGCGTTGCACGGCCGCGTTTCCATCTCGGGGTAGACCGCACGACAGGCCATGTCCGAATTGGCGCCCGGTGCGCCTTGAAAGGCAATGGTGTTTTTTGGGTCGGCCATGATCGCCTAAGTTCCTGAACCCAGTCACAGAACTAAGACGCGCCCAGGGCGACCCGGGCGCGTTCCAAATCAGTCGGAGTATCGACACCAAGCGGCATTGTGTCAACGCGCGCGGCGTGGACGCGGAGCCCGTTCTCGAGCGCACGAAGCTGCTCCAAACGCTCGCGCCGTTCCAGGACCCCCTGGTCCAGACTGACGAAACGTTCCAGCGCTGCGCGGCGATAGGCGTAAATGCCAATGTGGTGATACAACGGCCCCTCCCCGGTCGGCACAGTTGCTCGGCTGAAATAGAGAGCGCGACCGATCTGCGCGCCGTCGGCAAACCCAACTACGGCCTTCACCACGTTCGGATCAGTCTCTTCTGCCACATCAGTGATTTCCGTGACCAGCGTGGCGATGTCACAGGCCGCTACATCAAACGGATCAAGCACCGCGCGCACGGTCGCGGCGTCGATGGTTGGCAAATCGCCCTGAAGATTGACGACGGCGTCGAACTGCCCCTCGCCATCGACCTTACCAAGCGCTTCGTGGATGCGGTCAGAACCGGAAGGGTGATCGGGATCGGTTATTACCGCTTCGCCACCTGAATCGCGGACCGCTTCAAAAATGGCCTGTTCGGCGCATGCGACAACCACCGGGCCTACGTCGGCCTCCCGCGCGCGGCGCCAAACCTGAACGATCATGGGTGCGCCAGCGATGTCAGCCAGCGGTTTATCCGGCAAGCGCGTCGACGCTAGTCGGGCTGGGATCAGTACAATGGGGTTCATGGGCCTTGTCGTCTCGGTCATCATGAGTCAAAGCATAACCGCCAGAGTAGGGCCAAGAAAGCATCGAAAATGCGCCGATCTTTCGCCATCCGGGCGTTGAACTCCCTGGTTGGCCGGGGTAAAGTCCGGCAGATTCTAAGTGAGGGATAAATCCATGAAATTTTCGACGTTCGAAAAGGTTGGGTTCGGATTATTGGTAGCGGCCTGGGTTGTCTGGGGCAGCCACCAGATCAGCGGGTTCCTGGTCCACGCCACTGAACTGGAAAAACCGGCCTATGCCGTCGAAGTGGCGGTTGTCGCCCCAGCCAAGAGCAACACGCCTGCCGTCGTCGAAAACGCCATCACGCTCCTCGCTTCCGCCTCGCTGGACAAGGGCGCAAAGGTGTTCAAAAAGTGCAAATCCTGCCACACGGTCAACAAGGGCGGGAAGAATGGCGTCGGTCCGAACCTCTGGAATGTCGTCGGTAAGGCGAAGGCATCGGTGGATGGCTACGCGTACTCCGGCGTTCTGCAAGGATTGGGGGGCGAATGGTCCTATGAGAACCTGGATTCCTTTCTCCTGAGCCCAAAGGGCTACGCCAAGGGCACCAAAATGAGTTTCGCAGGCCTGAAGAAGGCCGGCGATCGCGCCGCAGTGATCGCCTACCTACGTTCGCTGAGCGACTCGCCGAAGCCGCTGCCGTAACTTGAGCGCCGATTACCACGCCCTTGCGGCGTTCGCCGACGAGTTGGCCGAGGCGGCCAGGGCTGTCACTACCAAATATTTCCGCACAGACGTTGACGCCGAAGTCAAGGCCGACGCAAGCCCTGTGACCATCGCGGACCAGGAAACGGAAGCCCTGATCCGCCAGAAAATAGAAGCGACCTACCCTGACCACGGCATCTATGGCGAAGAATATGGCGCCGTTCGCACCGACGCCGAATTCGTCTGGGTTCTGGACCCCATCGACGGCACCAAGTCGTTCATCACCGGAAAGCCCATGTTTGGCACATTGATCGGATTGTTGCACGCAGGCCGAGCGGTGGTCGGCGTAATCGACATGCCCGCGCTCCATGAGCGCTGGATTGGCAAGAGCGGCGGGGCCACGATGTTCAACGGCACACCGGTCCGGGCTCGCGTCTGTCCCGACCTAGCCAATGCCTGGATGTACGTGACCTCACCACAGATGTTCAAAGGACCCCAAGTGCCGCGTTTCGAAGCGCTTCGCGATGCGAGCCGCTATACGCTCTATGGCGGGGATTGCGAAGGCTACGGATTGGTCGCGTCGGGCTGGGCCGACGTCGTCTGCGAGGCCTCCATGAGCCCCTACGACTATATCGCCCTAGTCCCGGTCGTCGAAGGCGCGGGCGGCACCATGTCGGACTGGTCGGGCCGGCCCCTCGGTCTGGAAGGTGATGGGAGCGTGCTGGCCGTAGGTGATCCAGCGTTACACGTTCAGGTGCTGGAGATTCTGGGCAGCTGACAATCAGACACAATACCGCCATAAATTACCGGCATCACTTTATCGTCAAAGTCAGGAGCCCCAATATCTTGCCATGATGATCACATCCATATTCCGTATCGGCCAAGGCCTGTTAGCTGCCGCGCTGATTTCATCCACCACCATGGTTCCCGCTTGGGCCCAAACCCTCGACGGCGTTAAGGGCAAACACGGGATCGCCATGCACGGTGATCTCAAGTACGCACCTGCGTTCACTCACTTCGACTACGTCAACCCCGACGCGCCAAAGGGAGGCGTTGTGCGACTACATTCCATCGGTACCTTCGACAACTTCAATACCTTCATCATCAAGGGCAACGGCGCCGCAGGGACGGGATTCACCTACAATTCCCTAATGTCCGGCTCCGCCGATGAGGCCTTTAGCCAGTATGGCGAATTGGCCGAATTAGTTTTTGTCCCAGAGGACCGCTCCTGGGTCGCCTTCAAGCTGAGGAAGGAGTCTGAGTGGCACGATGGCAAGCCGGTGACAGTCGATGACGTGATCTGGTCTTTCAATACCCTGATCGAGAAGGGTTCCCCCTTCTACCGGTTCTATTACGGCTCCGTGGCGAAGGTCTCAAAAGCCGGCGACCAGATCGTCCGGTTTGACTTCAAGCCCGGAGAGAACCGCGAGTTACCCTTGATCCTCGGCCAGCTAACCGTGTTACCTAAGCACTATTGGGCGGGTAGGGACTTCACTAAGACCACGTTAGAGCCACCGCTCGGCTCGGGGCCCTATAAGATCAAATCCTTCGAAGCCGGCCGCTTCGTCGTCGTCGAACGGGTCAAGGACTACT
>DFRF01000041.1 GCA_002378125.1 Rhodospirillaceae bacterium UBA3470
ACCACAGCGGTTTCGTTCCTGATCATTGGCATAAGTTTCTCCACTATCGCCTTCCTGGAACGGCGTCGCCGCCGGCATGGGAGCGACGCTGGCCAAGGTATGGTTTAGGCCCATGAACATCATTTTAATCAACCCGAATACAACGGAGGCCATGACCACACGCATGCACGCCGCCGTGTCGCCCCTGATGGGCGAGGGAGTCAAGCTAACGGCAATCACCGCAGACTATGGCGCGCCCAGTATCGAGGGGTATTATGACGAGGTTTTTGCTGTCCCACCCATGATTGAGGCTTTGAAGCCCATTGCCGACCAGGTCGATGGTGTCGTTGTGGGTTGTTTTGACGACACGGGTGTAGATGCCCTGCGCTGCCTACTTGATGTACCAGTGGTCGGGATCTGTCAGGCTGCGATGCAGGCAGCGGCGGTGATCGCTAACAAGTTTTCTATTGTTACCACCCTTCCTGTCTCCGTCCCGGCGCTTGAACACTTGGTCTTGCGCTATGGTTTCGAACGCCTTTGCGGGCGGGTAAGGGCGGCCGATATTCCTGTCTTGGACCTTGAAGAAAATACGGAAAATGCAACTCGGCTGATCGCCGCAGAGTTGGAGCGCGCACTTGCGGAAGACGGCGCCGAAGCGATCGTTTTGGGTTGCGCTGGCATGGTTGAACTCAGCCGCAGCCTGACAGAGCGTTACGGCGTTCCAGTTATCGAGGGCGTCGGCGCGGCTGTGAAGCTGGTAGAGGGGCTGGCGGCACTTGGTATTTCGACGTCGCCCCGGGGCGGCTATGCGCCGCCGCGTCAAAAGACCTACTCGGGCGCCTTATCCCACTATTCGCCAGGCGCTTGATTCTAAAGGCGCTTCAGAAACATTCAGCATGCGCTGTAAACTTGCCGTATTAGCCTGTGCTCCTCGGTAGCGATGTATTTTCAGGGTTCGCCCCAGAGCAGTGTTAACATGGCGCCATCGACCACGGCGATGGTGAGGAACGCAGTCGCCGAGATATTCTGGCAGTCAGTGCAGCGGCAGATACTGACCTTGCCCGGTTCCAGTTCGGCCTCAAAGGCGATTTGGCTGCAATGGCAGACGCCGTCAATCTTCATCGCTCCGCTCCTTCTTCTTAGAAGTCGAGATCGGCGTAGTGCTTCGCAGGCGCCACGCCCGGGATGTGATCCTCCAATAGGGGCCGGAAGCTCGGTCGGGATTTGACCCGGGCAAACCAGTCCTTGGCGGAGGGATGCTGCTCCCATGGCACATCGCCCAGGTAGTCGACACAGGACAAGTGCGCGGCGGCAGCCAGGTCTGCCAGGCTGATATGGTCGCCGGCGAGCCAGCGGCGGCGGTCAGCCAAGTAGCTGATGTAGTCAAGGTGATGGTGAATGTTGGCGTGGCCGGCGCGGATGGTTTTGGACACGGGCTCGCCAAGGCCCAGGAAGCGCT
Source organism: Rhodospirillaceae bacterium UBA3470 (assembly GCA_002378125.1). Taxonomy (GTDB): domain Bacteria; phylum Pseudomonadota; class Alphaproteobacteria; order Rhodospirillales; family Casp-alpha2; genus UBA3470. The sequence goes on from DFRF01000041.1 coordinate 1,439, forward strand.
TCATAATCTTTTCGTCAACCAGGTTCTTGGTAACCTCGGTGTGAAACTTGTGGTCGAACCAGTAGACAAGGCGACGGGCCTCGGCGCGCGACACGGCCTGACGGCCAATGAGGGTGGGTTCGGGGTGGGCTTCGTCCAGGAACTCGCAGATGGCGTCGGAGCCCGACAAGGCGGTGCCGTCGACTTCGATGAGGACAGGGACTTCGCCCGCAGGGTTAAGCTTTAGGAAGGCTTCGTTGCGCACCCACACGGCTTCAGTCTTCAACTGAAAGTCGAGACGCTTCTCTTCCAGAACAAGGCGCACCTTGCGGCAAAACGGCGAGAGCCAAAGGTGATGGAGGGCCCGCATAAACCCCTTATAGCGTGCGCTTCCAATCTCGACAATGAGACCTAAACGGCGCACATTGGGCCGACGCATGCGGCTCCAAAAGCCTAAGATTCAATCGTATATCGCAAACCTTGGATATATGCGTCAGTAATCTCACCCTAGGCAGGGGAAAAGCATATCCTTATGTTCACGTCACCGATTATCACATACAAGGAGCTTGGATCATGCTGATCCGCCATTCGCGCGCTTCCGACGTTCTTTCTTCCGAGATCACGCCGCATTCGGTGCTCCTTAACCGCCGGGAAGTGCTGCGCGCCGCCGCGGCCACCGGAGCCATCGCCGGCCTCAGCCCGTTTATGCTCTCGAACACGGCCGTTGCTGCCAGCCAGAAGCTACCAAACGTAATAAAAACAAAATGGACAGAACACGCACTCGGCAAGGACGACAAGCTTACGCCCTACGATGACGTGACGTCCTACAATAACTTCTATGAGTTTGGCACAGGAAAGGGAGATCCGGCGCGGAACGCCCACACACTTAAGCCCAAGCCCTGGACCGTGGTGGTCGACGGACACGTCGAAAAGCCCGGCCACTACGACTTCGACGACCTGATCAGGGGCCACGACCTGGAAGAACGGGTCTACCGGTTCCGCTGCGTAGAGGCCTGGTCCATGGTGATCCCGTGGGTAGGCGTTCCGCTAGTCAAAATCATTAAGCGCCTGGGCGCCACCTCAAACGCCAAGTACGTGGCCTTCGAGACCCTGGCCGATATAGAGCAGATGCCGGGCCAGCGCTTCGCGACGCTCAAATGGCCCTACCGTGAAGGGCTTCGCATGGATGAGGCCATGAACCCGCTGACCCTGATGGCCGTTGGGCTTTATGGCAAGGTGATACCAAACCAGAACGGCGCGCCGATCCGCCTGGTAACGCCGTGGAAATACGGCTTCAAGTCCATCAAGTCCATCGTCCGGATTTCCTTCACGGAGGAGATGCCACCAACGTCTTGGAACATGTCTGCGCCTCGGGAATACGGCTTCTATTCCAACGTCAACCCGCTGGTCCATCACCCACGCTGGAGCCAGGCCAAGGAACGGCGTCTGGGTGGGCCGACCAACATCTTCGGCTTCACACCAAAACGCCCGACCCTCATGTTCAACGGCTACGAAGAAGAAGTCGCTAACATGTACCATGGGATGGATTTGAAACGGAACTACTGATGACAGGCACCGGCCACAATCCCAGGCGCGAGGGCTAGGGCTGGCTCGGTTGGCCAGACCGGTATGTCTCAACACGTTTCAACTAAATTCAGATTGAGGATTTTGGCTGTTAAAGATCGCTATGCGGGCTGAAGACAAAATTTTCTGGGTGTTCAAGTCCATCATCTGGGCCCTATGCCTGCTACCGCTGGCGTGGCTGATCTGGTTAATCCTCAACCAGGGCCTGACCGCCAACCCGGCCGAGTTCATGAACCGTTATCTGGGTGAATGGGCGATCCGCATCCTATGGGTGGCGCTGGCGGTGACACCGGTGAAGATTTTGACTGGCTGGAAACAAGCGCTGCGGTTTCGCCGCCTGATCGGCCTTTTCGCCTCCTTCTATGTGGTCCTGCACGTGACCAGCTACGTGGTGGTGGACCAGTACTTCGACTGGACTGCCATCTGGAACGACATCGTCAAGCGGGTTTATATCACGGTTGGCATGGCGTCCTTTTTGATCCTGATCGCGCTGGCAGCCACCTCGTGGAGTTCCATAGTCAAACGCCTCGGCGGTAAAGTCTGGAAAAGGCTACACCAGGGCGTATACCTGGCCGGGATCATGGCGGCCATCCATTTCATCATGATGCGCAAGGGTTTCCAGATTGAACCATTCATCTACGCAGGCATCCTGGCGGCCCTTCTTGGTACGCGGCTAGTGCCGCATCTTAAGAAACTGAAGAAGAAGGCCGCGGCGGCCTAGCAGATGCGCCGCGCCCGACTGACGCAGGTCCAGACGCACTTCATCCTCGCCGAAGCGCAACGGCAAGTCCGGTGCCCAACGTCAGAGCGCCGGGGCGACCGCGGGGCAGGACGTTACCTTCGCCGCGGCAATGGCCCAGGGCGGCGACTTCGAATTCGTGGGAATCAAAGAAAAGCTTGCGCGTTCCGCGAGGCGTTCGGTCCCCCCGTTCTAGACGACGAGAGATTGAAATTCTTTTCCAGCGAAAGCATAGCGGCTCGGACGTTAAGGTTGCGTTGCCGGCATGCATTCGGCCATTGATCCCCCGGCCCGCTAGGCTATCATTCACGTGATTAGCGACCGCTCACAAACGAGGCCCGACCATGTCCGCCCCCGAAGTCATTGAAGTTGAGAGAAAGCGCGTTGCCTGTGATGGCGGTGGCGGCACGCTGGGGCATCCAAAAATCTACCTGGAGATGGGTGCAGCCAACGAAGTTATCTGCCCCTACTGCTCGCGCCGGTTCGTGTTTAAAGAACGCACGGTGGTCGACGCCGAGGGCTAAGATCGCACGCTTCCTTTTATTAGTGAATTCAGCCGTCCTTTGGTAGCGGAAACTCGACTTTTCGACTCGACTAGCTTCCAGTGGTCGCTGGTGGCCATCATGCAGGTACGCGCCTTGATGGGGCCTCGAGATCACCCTCGCGGTACCGTAAGAAGGTTGAAAGCTCGAACTTCGTGGGAGAAACGCCACGGACCCGTTGATAGGAGATAACTCGCTATATTTCTGTTTTATTCCGGCTCGATCAGGACGCCGGAAGGGAGTATTCTGACCCCCACGGTCCAAACGGTCCGGCCTTTCGCCACCGGCGGCACATCGCCGTCGTACCCACGGGAGCCATCATGACAAACCAGCCTAAACACTTATACCTCATTGATGGATCAGGCTTCCTGTTCCGCGCCTTCCATGCGTTGCCACCCATGACCCGGGACGACGGGACGCCGGTGAATGCCGTTTTCGGGTTCACGAAAATGGTCATGAAGCTGATCGACGACACAGACGCAGACTACATCGCCGTGATCTTTGACCGCGCGCGCAAGACCTTCCGCTCCAAGATCTACGCCGATTATAAGGCGAACAGACCGCCACCACCGGACGAGCTGATTCCACAGTTTCAGCTGGTCCGCAATGCCACCGAGGCCTTGAACGTCCCGGCCATCGACATGGATGGGTTTGAGGCCGATGACCTAATCGCTACCTACGCCCGCCAGGCCGCCGAGGCCGGCGCGGAGGTTACCATCGTATCCTCCGACAAGGATCTCATGCAGCTGGTCACCGACAAGGTCACAATGTTGGACGCCATGAAGAACCGGGTCATTGGCCACGAACAGGTGGTGGAAAAGTTCGGCGTCGGACCGGGTCGGGTTGTCGACGTGCAGTCGCTCGCCGGTGACAGCACCGACAACGTCCCCGGCGTCCAGGGTATCGGCGTAAAAACGGCAGCCCAGTTGATCAACGAATACGGCGATCTGGACTCGCTCTTGGCCAACGCCGAGAAAATCAAACAGCCGAAACGCCGCCAGCGGCTCATCGAACAGGCCGACATGGCCCGCATGTCGCGCGAGCTGGTGCGCCTAGATCAAAACGTACCAGTTACCGAGGCCTGGGAGAGCTTCGCCGTCAAATCACCGGATCCAAACGTGTTGTTGCCGTTCCTAAGGGAGCAGAAATTTCGCTCTCTGGTGTCCACCATGGAGGCACGCCTGGGCGTGGAACCAGGCGACAGGGTTGCGGGCGGCAGCGGCGATGCGGGGTTGGACGAGGCGTCCTATGAGCTGGTCCAGACGGAGGGCGCCCTGAAGGCCTGGATCGCCGAGGCGGACGAGGCCGGTGCGGTGGCGGTGGACACAGAAACGACCAGTCTTAATTCCATGCAGGCGGAACTGGTGGGCGTGTCGCTCGCAGTGACGACTGGTCGGGCATGTTACATCCCACTCGGACACAAGGCTGCCGACGCCGGCATCACGGGCGACCTTTTGTGCGAGGCCGAAAGCACGCCCTCACCGGAACAGGTGGGCATGGACCGGGCCCTAGGCCTGCTCAGACCCCTGTTAGAGGACCCGGCGGTCCTGAAAATTGGCCAGAACATAAAGTACGACAAACAGGTGTTGGTTCGCTACGGCATCAATGTTGCTCCCATCGACGACACTATGCTGATCTCTTACGTCTTGGAGGGCGGCCTGCACGGCCACGGCATGGACGAACTGGCCCGTGACACGCTGGGTATCGAGACAATCAAATTCAAGGATGTGGCCGGCACCGGTAAGTCGCAGATCACCTTCGATCGCGTGGCGCTAGACAAAGCCCTCGATTACGCCGCCGAGGACGCGGACATTACGCTTCGGCTGCACAAGGCTCTCAAGCCGCGCTTGGCCCAGGAACATGTGGTGACAGTTTATGAGACCTTAGAGCGTCCCTTGGTCCCCATCCTAGACGCCATGGAACGCGAAGGCATCAAGGTCGACGCCCAGGAACTGAAACGCCTCTCAGATGACTTTGGCAGGCGTATGGTCGATCTCGAAGAAGATGCCTACAAGCTGGCCGGCCGGGAGTTCAACGTTGGCTCGCCGAAACAACTGGGCGAAATTCTGTTCGATGAGATGGGGATCGAGGGTGGCAAGAAAGGTAAGACCGGGGCATATTCTACCGGTGCCGATGTACTGGAAGGCTTGGCTGCTGAGGGCCATGACCTGGCTAAGACCATCTTAGAGTTTCGCCAACTCTCCAAACTCAAGAGTACCTACACGGATGCCTTGACGGCGGCCATCAATCCGCAGACAGGCCGCGTACACACCTCCTACAGCCAGGCGGCCACGTCGACCGGACGGCTCGCGTCGACGGACCCGAACCTGCAGAATATCCCCGTGCGCACGGCGGAAGGCCGCAAAATCCGCAAAGCCTTCGTCCCGGAGAAGGGCCATGTATTGGTCTCGGCCGACTATTCCCAGATCGAACTCCGGATTCTTGCCCACGTGGCTGGTATCGACGCCTTGAAACAGGCCTTTCATGATGGCCAGGACATCCACGCACTTACGGCCTCCCAGGTCTTCGGCGAACCCATTGAGGGCATGGACCCTATTACACGGCGGAAGGCAAAAGCCATCAACTTCGGTATCATCTACGGCATCTCTGCCTTCGGCCTGGCGCGACAGCTGGGCATACCCAACAGCGAGGCGAAGGCCTACATCGATGCCTACTTCGACAAGTATCCAGGCATCAAGGCTTACATGGAACGCACCAAGACACAGGCCCGCGAGGAAGGCTTCGTAACTACGCTCTTCGGACGCAAATGCCACACCAAGGGCATCAACGACCGCAACCCCAACATGCGGGGCTTCGCCGAAAGGGCTGCCATCAACGCGCCGATCCAGGGCGGTGCCGCGGACATTATCAAACGCGCTATGATCCAGGTGCCCGGTGCGCTCACAGACGCCGGGCTTAAGGCCCAGATGCTCCTGCAAGTGCATGACGAACTGATATTCGAGGCGCCCAAAGCGGAAGCCAAAGACACCATCAATGTGGTCAGAGCGGCCATGGAAGGGGCGGCGCATTTGGACGTGCCGTTGGTGGTGGATGCAGGTACAGGCATGAGCTGGGACGAAGCCCACTAGGGTGCTAAACACCGGAGCTGTTCTTACCTTCTCACCCGGCTGCGCCTAAATTGCCGGCAACTTTGTCCCCATGGCGAAAGCAAAAATCTCCGCCCTTGATTGGGACGTATGGCGCCACGCTCCACACCCGAAGGTGCGGCGGACACTTTTCATGCGGCGGTACTGAACGCCGACGGCGCGCCGAGGCGAGAAGACGGCCTACTACGGCGCATTCAACTTAGACCTCGACGGCAACAAGTTTAAGGCTGTCACCTTCCCCAGCGTCCATTAACAGCTCGCCGTCACAATCTGTTCAGGTGCGGCATTTTCGGCCACGGCCGGCGACTGAAACATCTGCTTGAACAGGATAAAGGTCTGGCCATCTATCTACATGGTTCGGGCAGCGGTGGTGTAGACAGCTGGGTCGGACGCTCGTTCCGTATAGCCAACGAATTCCCTGGGCGCATCCGTAACATTGCTCAGGAAAACGCAGTTTTCGGCCGACTAGAACAGGGGAACTGGAGCAATAATCCGGGCAAACATGGGCTTTCCTTTCGTTACATCCGCTCGACGCACCATGAAAGGCAGAAGCAGCGAGATTTTGTCCCGGACAAGGTAACTTTTTAGCACGCCTTGACAGGGGGGCATCCGCAGGCGCATGTGCCTGGTCATGCGCTTCTTCCAGCCGACCACAAATCCCAATAATGCCGTGGAAGTCCGTGGTCTAAAGAAAATCTACGCCTCAAGCGAGAAATCCGCACCCAAGGATGCTTTGAAGGACATCAATCTGACCATTCCGAAAGGCTCTTTCTTTGCCTTGTTGGGGCCAAACGGGGCGGGCAAGTCCACCTTCATCAACATCCTGGCCGGCCTGGTCGTGAAAACGGCCGGCGAAGCGAAGGTTTGGGGTTACGACATCATCGACGATATGCGTGCAGCCCGGCGCTGTATCGGCGTGGTCCCCCAGGAACTGAACTTGGACGCTTTCTTCACGCCGCGCGAGGTCCTCGACCTGCAGGCCGGACTGTTCGGAATCCCCGAAAACGCCCGGCGCACCGACGAGATTTTGGAAGCCGTCGGCCTGGCGGACAAGGCGAATGCCTATGCCCGTTCATTGTCGGGCGGTATGCGCCGAAGGCTCCTGGTGGGCAAGGCCATGGTTCATTCACCGCCGGTGCTGATCCTGGATGAACCGTCGGCAGGCGTCGACGTGGACCTGCGCCGTCAGCTCTGGAGCCATGTGAAGGCGCTGAACACTTCGGGTACGACGGTGCTGCTGACCACGCACTACCTGGAAGAGGCCGAGGCCATGTGCGACACCATCGGCATCATCAACCACGGTCAACTCATTGCCTGCGAGAAGACGCCGGACCTTTTGGGCCGGCTTGATTCAAAACAGATGGTGATCACCGTCGACCAGCATTTGGATGCGGTGCCCAAGGCCCTGACCGCCTTCGCCACCGAACTTCGCGATGCGCGCGTCCTGCAGATATCCTTCCCGCCCAGCCGGGTCAACGCCGGTCAGGTTTTGGCCGCTGTGAGCGATGCCGGCCTGAGCGTCGTCGACGTGGTCACCCGCGAGGCGGACCTGGAGGACATCTTCGTCAATCTGACCCACGCCGATAACATGGCCGGGACGGTGCAGGCCTCCACGTGAGGTGCGGCCTGACCGCGCTGACGCTTGTGGGCCTTTTGTCAGCCTGCGCACCGCGAATCCTGGAGCCCGGGCCTGAGACGGTAACGCCCCATCTGACCGACACCGCCTTTATTACCGCCGACGGCACGGCTCTGCCGCTCCATACTTGGTGGCCGGTGAGCAAACCCCGGGCAGTGATCCTCGCGCTCCACGGATTTAACGATTACGGCCATTTCTTCGACGGTCCGGGAGATTTCCTGGCACTCAGCGGGATCGCATCCTACGCCTATGACCAGCGCGGGTTCGGCGGCGCATCAAACCTGGGCACCTGGGCAGGTGTGGCAGCCTATGCGCGCGACGCAGTTCAGGCGGTCCGCGCCGTGAAACAACGCCACCCGGACCTACCGCTTTATCTACACGGCTCCTCCATGGGCGGGGCCGTCGCCATACTGGCCGCCAACGAGCCTAACGCACCTCCCGTGAACGGCGTAATCCTAGCGGCCCCGGCCATCTGGGCTCGCACCACCATGCCTTGGTATCAGCGTCTAGCGCTTTGGATAGGCGCGCATTTAGCCCCGGAGATGGCCCTGACGGAGCGCGGACTGGGCATTGTGCCTTCCGATAACTATGAGATGCTGGTCCGCCTTAATCAAGATCCACTAATAATCAAACAAACCCGTATCGGCACCATCTACGGCCTGGTGAACCTGATGGATGCGGCCTTGGCCGCGGCGCCGGGCCTGACAACGCCGACACTAATTCTCTATGGCGAAAATGATGAGATCATTCCCAAGGCCCCAATCCGACGCATGCTGGAAACCCTGCCAGCCAATCGCTACCGCATCGCAATTTATAAAGAGGGATTCCACATGCTGCTGAGGGACCTTCAGGCTGCCACCGTCTGGAAGGACATGGCCGCCTGGATCATCAACCGGACCGCGCCCTTGCCCTCAAAGGCAGATCGGAGCAGTTTGGAGACACTTGGGATGAAAGAGGTACGACGCTGACCATGGATTTCAAGGAAACCCCATATTGGTGGGAGGCCGCGCCCCGGCCGACTCTCGACGAGAAACCGGTACAGCAAACCTGCGACGTTGCCATCATCGGCGCAGGGTTCGCGGGTCTGACGGCGGCGTTGACCCTGGCGCGGGCGGGACGCAACGTACAGGTCTTCGACAAGCAGCGTCCCGGCGAAGGCGCATCCAGCCGCAACGGTGGCATCGCGTCAGGCAATATCAAAATGAAATTCTCGACCATGGTCTCGGCTTTTGGCGAGGACGCTGCAAAAAAAATCTACGCCGAGGGTGTAGCCGCGCGCGAGGACTTGGCGCGCTTCATCGAGGACGAGAAGATTGATTGCCACTTCAAAATGACCGGCCAGTTCACCGGCGCCTACTTGCCGAAGCATTACGACCGGCTAGCCCGCGAGGCAGAATTCCTAAACAAGAATCTAGACCTGGGCGCGGAAGTGATAGCCCGCGCCAACCAGCACAAGGAAGTGGACACGGAACTTTACTACGGCGGTGTGGTGCGCCCCGACATCGGCGGCCTGCATCCGGGTCTGTTTCACCAGGGGATTCTGGACCGCGCCCTGGAGGCCGGCGTCACCGTGCATGGCGTCACCGACGTGGAAGGGTTTGTGAAAGACGCGGAAGGCTTCCTGATCACCACATCGCGTGGCACTACCAAAGCTCGCGATCTTTTGGTCTGTACCAACGGCTACACGGGCAAGACCACGCCCTGGCTGCAGCGCCGCATTGTGCCAGTCCCAAGCCAGATTATCGCCACGGCGCCACTCCCGACCGAGACCATGCGGCGCCTCATGCCCAAGGGCCGGATGTTAGGCGAGACCCGCAATACCTATCACTACTATCGTCCGTCGCCAGACGGCACTTGTATCATCTTCGGCGGCCGTGCCGGCGCTGGCACGGATGATCCCCAAGAAAAATTCAAACACTTGCACAAGGGCATCGTAGAAATATTCCCCGAACTCAAAAACGTGGGCATTACCCATTCGTGGTGGGGCTTCACGGGCTACACCTTCGACTTCTTTCCGAAGTCCGTGGTCAATGACGGCGTGCATTACGCCGCCGGGTTTTGCGGCTCGGGCGTCGTCTGGGCGCGCTGGTTCGCGAAGAAGTCCGCCATGCGCATCGTTGGTAATTCCAAAGACGCGGAAAGCGCCTTCGACGGCCGCCCAGCGCAGACGAGGCTTCTCTATAATGGTAATCCGTGGTTCCTACCTTGGGTGATCGCCTGGTATGGATGGAAGGACCGTTTGGGGCTTTAGGCCAAATCTGGGCAACCGCCGAAATCAACTTTTCCACCAGCGCAATCCATGGCATAGATCCAATCAGCATCTGGATGCAGATCGCCTCATTAGCCTTGCTAATGTTACATTGGGCTAAGGTTTAAGTCAGCGCCGGCAAAATGGCCACGATAGACGATAACACCGTGGTGCCGAGCTTTACTAGGTAGATGGTATCGCGGATGAGTGCCGCTTCTTGTTCCATTTCGCCGAGGACGGCAAACATGTTTTGGTCCCTTCCTAGCGGCGTTGGGCGAAAAACCCCTTTAAGATCGCCGCACATTCCGTTTCCATGACCCCGCCGATCACTTCGGGCGCGTGGTGAATTGTGGGCTGGTCAAAGATGCGCGGCCCGTGGTCCACGCCACCGCCTTTTGGGTCATAGGCCCCAAACACCAATTTGCGAAGGCGCGCATAAGCGATCGCCGTAGCGCAGAGCGCGCACGGTTCCAGCGTCACATACAAATCGCATTGAGGCAGACGCACATCGCCGCGCGCCACAGTAGCCTCGCGAATGACTAGAACCTCAGCGTGTGCAGTGGGATCAGACAGTTCTTCCACCCGGTTGCCGGCCCGCGCCAAAACGGCTCCAGAAGCTGCCTCTACGAGGACAGCCCCCACAGGCACCTCGCCCCGGGCCTTGGCGGCGCGGGCTTCAGCTAGAGCCTGAGTCATAAAATCGGTTTCGATCATGGGGAAATCTGGTACTACGTAGCCGTGCCGTCAAGGCGCGCTTGTTCCGGCCTCATGCGCTGCTAGAGTGCGATTATGTCAGAACAAAATGACATTAAAAAAGGCGAGCGAATCGCCAAGATCTTGGCGCGGGTGGGGCTCTGTTCGCGACGTGAAGCGGAACGCTGGATCCGCGACGGCCGGGTGCAAATGAACGGTGCGGTGCTGAGCACACCAGCTATAACCGTGACAGACGCCGATACGGTCCTGGTAGACGGGCAGCCCCTCCCAAAAATCGAGAAACCGCGGCTCTGGCGCTATCATAAGCCGCCAGGCTTGGTGACCACGAACAGCGACCCCGAAGGCCGGGCGACCATATTCGAGCGCCTGCCCCGCGACTTGCCGCGGGTCATGACAGTGGGGCGGCTTGACATTACGTCAGAGGGCTTGCTGCTGCTCACCAACGACGGCGGTCTAGCGCGGCAATTAGAACTGCCAGAAACCGGCTGGACCCGGCGGTATCGGGTCCGAGCTCACGGCCGGGCTGATGAGGGCCGGCTAGCAAAACTGGCGGGTGGAGTGACGGTCGACGGTGTGCATTACGGCGCCATTGAGGCCAAACTTGAGGGCCAGCAGAAATCCAATGCCTGGCTTGATGTGCGGCTTCGAGAAGGTAAGAACCGCGAGATCCGCCGGGTCATGGCGCATCTGGGCCTAAACGTGACCCGCCTGATCCGGACCGCCTACGGTCCCTTCCAATTGGGCACGATGGACCGCGGTCAGGTGATTGAGGTGACGGGCAAGGTCATGCGTGATCAGATCGCGGGTTTTCGGAGACGTAAATCTCGTAAGGGGGGTGTCCGGTGAGAGTTCGGACATGAGAATTGTCGGCGGCGCCTTCAGGGGTCGACGCCTGGCCGCGCCGACAGGTCATGACGTACGGCCAACGTCGGAACGGACACGGGAATCGCTGTTCAACATTTTAGCGCACGGCCTAGCCGACTGGGGCGGTGAATTGGAAGCAGCTAGCGTTGTCGACCTATTTTGCGGGACCGGCGCCCTGGGGCTCGAAGCGCTGTCGCGGGGCGCGGCGCACGTGACACTTATTGACAACTCGGGACCCGTCTTATCAGCGGCCCGCAAAAACTCGGCACTCGGTATTAACGCGGCGAAAAGGACGATTATCCTTAAGATGGACGCGACCATGTTGGCACCACCGCCTCGCGCAGCCCAGGCACCGTGCGCCATAGCCTTTCTGGACCCACCCTATGGCTCCGGCTTGGCCGTGCCGGCATTAGGATCGTTAAAAGCGCGGGGCTGGCTTGGCGACGGCGGCTTGGCGGTTGTTGAAATCGCCGCGGGGGAGGAATTGGACCCACCGCTTGGTTACAGGGCCATTGAGACGCGGGCCTACGGTGCGGCCAAAGTGTTATTCCTAAAACTTCGTAGTTGAAGCGCGTCGGCCAATTCCGATATGCGTAGGAGACGCATTCATCTGGCCAGAGGGCGACTAATCTCAGACCTTGTGCGACATCCCAGCACCACTCGTCGCCTTCCCAGAACGCAGGGACGCCAAACAAGAGGGTAATCTTTTCCGCTGAGACCATTGGCGTCGGTTAAAAGGGAGGCAACGGTGGTGCGCCGCCAGTGACACCACTTTCGTCCATACCACATGGATTTGGTCCAGGTAGCCTCGGGAAGGATGAAGTGTTGCTAGAATTGCCCCAAGATGGGCGACCCAGTCAACTGGGGTGGGCTTAATTGTGTCCGACTGCCGCTCATGCCATCATCGGACGCGACAGATCGTAAATTGGTTCGAGGGTTTGGGGATCGTGGATATCGTCTTTGGGCGTTGGGGCCGTGTGCCTATGACCGCGGTGTTTATGGCACTTTCGATTGCTCAGGTCGGGGCAAAAGAGATCCTTTTCGTCTATCCCCCAGAAGGATGGCGGTTGAGCTTAGAGACTAGGACCGACAACCTCCATTTCTTTGAATACTTTCCAAAGGGGGAGACGCCTCAGCAGTGGACAGAGATGGTGACCGTCCAAATCTTCACAAATTTGAAGGGGATCAGTCCGTCGGTGTTAGCTGATAATTTGCGCACGCGGTTCGTCACCGGTTGCGCCCGCCAAACAATTCGTGGCCCCGAGCGGTTCAGCTTAGGGGGTTACCTTGCTATCCGCCTGTACGTGGAGTGCGACAAACCCACCTTCAAGAAAAGGCCGGGCGGCTCGGACTTTCTGCAACATGAAGTGGCCGCTTTTCAAATCATCCAGGGGCGAAAAAACCTCTATGTCATTGAACGGGCATGGCACGGGCGGTCACGGGCCTCGCCGAACGCACCCTATGAGCGTGGTGATCTCTGGGGATGGGACGTATTTTGGCACAACATTGAGGTTTGTGACACCGATGAAAGGGCGCGGGCTTGTTTTGGCCTCGGGCTACTGTCCCCCGAAAAGGCAGCGATATTCGTCTCGCAGGCGAACCCGGTCTTGCCCTACGGATGTGACTATTTCCGTATCCTGTCTCTCTTGCCCGATACGGCGCGGGCAACGCGCCCGACGCAGGTCTTGCCGTTGAAACTGCGCCTTGGCCGGTTCGGCGGTTCAAAACCCGACCGCCGGTTGATCGACGACCTTTTGGCGGCCTACGATGAGAACAGGCCAGTGGCGGTGATCGTCACCATGTCCGGCAGCGCCTCGTCGGACATATTCCCCATCGACGCCGCTAAGGCCGCGCGGGACACCAACGCTATTGCCAGCTTGCTGATCGCCGGCGGGGTCGCGACAGATCGCGTTTATCAGACCTTGAACGCGGATTGTCCGGGGGGATAGCCCAACCCGGAATTGCGGGGAAATCTAGACGTCGAGGTCTTCAACTAGGCTAGCGTTTTCCTGGATATACTTGAACCGCTTCTCCGGGTTCTTGCCCATGAGATTATCAACGAGGCGGGCCGTATACTTTGCCTCAATGATTTCGTCATCCGTCTGGCCCGCCGGTATCGTGACTCGGACCAGGGTCCTCCGCGCTGGGTCCATGGTGGTTTCCTTGAGTTGTGCCGGCGGCATTTCGCCAAGGCCCTTAAAACGGCTAATCTCCACCTTGCCGCGGCCCATGAACTCCTTTTCCATAAGCTCATCCTTGTGCGCATCATCGCGCGCATACATGGTTTTTGAACCCTGATTGATGCGGTAGAGCGGCGGCATTGCGAGATAAAGGTGGCCCGAGTCCACCAGCCCAGCCATCTGCTGGAAGAAAAAGGTCATCAGCAATGAAGAGATATGGGCCCCGTCCACGTCAGCATCGGTCATGATGATAACCTTCTCGTACCGGAGGTCATCCTCCATGAAGGCCTCGCCCAAACCAGAGCCCAAGGCTTCGATCAGGTCGGACAGCTCCTGGTTGGCGCGCATCTTGTCGGCCGTGGCACTGGCGACATTGAGGATCTTTCCGCGCAAGGGAAGGATTGCCTGAGTTTCGCGGTCCCGCGCCTGCTTGGCTGAGCCGCCAGCCGAATCGCCCTCGACGATAAACAATTCGGTGCCTTGCGCCGTGGTCCGGGTACAATCCGAAAGCTTGCCTGGGAGGCGCAATTTCCGGGTGGCAGATTGGCGTTTAGTTTGCTTCTGGGCACGCCGCCTGAGCCGGATCTCTGCCCGCTCAATCGCGTGCTCCAACAGGGCTTTCGCCGCATCAGGTGCACTGGACAACCAGTGGTCGAAGTGGTCGCGGACCGCGTTTTCCACCAGTTTTTGGGCCTCCACCGTGGAGAGCTTGTCCTTAGTTTGGCCCTGGAATTGTGGATCGGCGATGAACACGGACAACATGACTAAGGTGCCGCCGACCACGTCGTCACCGTTGAGCTTGGCGGCTTGCTTGTTCCCGACGAGCTCTCCGTAAGCGCGGAGGCCTTTGGTTAGTGCGCCGCGCAAACCTAATTCGTGGGTGCCGCCCAACGGGGTGGGGACTGTGTTGCAATAGGAGTTAAAGAACGGATCCTCATCCACGGGCCAGGCAACGGCCCATTCCACCTTGCCCGATCCACCGTTCATCTTCGATTGGCCAGCAAATGACTGCCGCGTGATGGTTTTTCGTTCACCCAGGGCGCTGACGAGATAATCGGTTAGGCCCCCCGGGAAATGGAGGGTGTCCTTGGCGGGCGTATCTTCGCCATCGACAAGCAACTTCTCGTGGCAGGTCCAGCGAATTTCAACACCGCGAAACAGGTACGCCTTGGACCGCGCCATGCGATATAGCATCGCCGGCTTGAAGAGATTGTGCGGCCCAAAAATCTTTGCGTCGGGATGGAAATTGATAGTGGTGCCACGCCGGTTGCGGACCGCGCCAGCATCTTTCAGCGGGCCGTCGGGAACGCCGCGCTGGTATGTCTGACGCCACATGTTTTTGTCGCGCGCCACCTCCACGGTCAAACGGTCGGCCAGTGCGTTCACCACGGACAGGCCAACCCCGTGTAGGCCGCCCGACGTCTCATAGGCTTCGCCGGAAAACTTACCGCCGGAGTGAAGCGTCGTCATAATTACTTCCAGGGCCGACTTGGCCTTAAACTTAGGGTGCGGGTCCGTCGGAATACCGCGGCCATTGTCAGAGATGGTCAACGACCGGTCGGGCAGAAGTTCGATGTGAATATAGCTCGCATGGCCAGACACAACCTCGTCCATGGAGTTATCGAGGATTTCGGCCGCAAGGTGATGAAGCGAGCGTTCATCCGTGCCGCCAATGTACATGCCGGGCCGACGGCGCACCGGTTCTAGGCCCTCCAGAACCTCAATGTCCTTCGCCGAATAACTTCCGCCGGCGCTCTTGGCCACCGGTGCGGCCTTGCTAACCGTCTTTGCAGCCTTGTTTTTTTGAGCTGTCTTGGATTTTTTAGCGGGGGGCTGATGGCCCTGTTTAAAGAGCTCAGTTTGCATGGGATTTCCCGATTTTTTCGACTTTCTGCGACACTATCCTAATCAACCGAGCCTAGGCTCGACAAGCATGATAATGTGCTAAGTGTAAACAAAATATACAAGATGTTGTGGGAATCTCGTTAACTTCATGGGAAATGAAAGCCTCATGGGATAACGTTGGCGAACCTTGCGCAAAATGAAGCCGCGCCGGAGGAACCGCACGGCGACCTCACCTTGGGCACTCTCGCTATGCCTGCCGACACCAACTCGGCCAGCGAAAGCTTTGGCGGCTTACTGATGCGTCAGATGGATATCACTAGCGGCATGTCGCCGGACAACCCGCGTTGGACCGCGTCGCCACCGTCGCGGTTGATGGTTTCATCTTTGACAAACCGGTGAACGTAGGCGACGTGGTCTGCCGATACACCCACGTCACCGAAGTCAACACGACTTCGGTGAAGGAATAAGTGCAGGCCTGGACCCTGTGTAGCCAAACGGCAGACAGCCGGGTTACGTCACCAAGGGGGTCTTCACCATTGACGCCTTAGATGAGACAGGGACCAAACGCTGGGTGCCGTCGGCCTAGGCGGTCGGCTGGCGTCATGTTATCAAGAGAAACGCATACCCGGAGAACACCAAGGCCATCAAGGCCGCAAGATCACGAACGAAGGTCACTGTATGCAAGTTCTGCCCTCCCCGAGGCTAATTTGATATTTAGAACAATAATAGAACATAGTTTGAATTAAAGTGCAACTTTTTTAATATTGTCGTTCAAGCCATTGAATTTCATTGGTGTTCAACGCACGCGAAAAATCTAATGTTTCTCCGTCGTTTCACGACTTTGCTCATCGCGAGCCCAGCAAAAATATAACATGTTAATGTTATGTTCTCATTTTATCGCCCCCTGCGTCCTGTGACGCAACGCTTTCGCCACGCGATCCGACGACGCCCGTGTTCAAACGGTCAAGTTATCAGCCAATAGTAATGGCAGTTATGCTTTTTACCTCACGGTGCGCCGTTCGAGTACAAGCTCGCAGCACTATGTCGACAAGCTCGAAATTCTGGCGTCCGACGGCCGAGATCGGGGAATGTGGCCCCCATACCAGGCTATGGGGTTACCTTGGTAGCGGATGCCGCCCAGGCGATGGAATAGTAGCAGACACCCAACAAAAAAAGGCCGCCCAGAGGGCGGCCTTTCGCACGAATTGGTGATATCGTCTTATGATGAGTAGTACATCTGGAACTCCACAGGGTGTGGCGTGTGTTCAAAGTTGTAGACCTCTTCCCACTTCAGATCCATGTAGGCGTCGATCTGGTCGTCCGAGAACACGTCGCCCTTTTTCAGAAAGTCGCGGTCACCATCAAGGCTTTCCATAGCTTCGCGGAGCGAGCCGCAGACCGTCGGTACGTCGGCCAACTCTTCCGGCGGCAAGTCGTAGAGATCCTTGTCCATGGCGTCGCCCGGGTTGATCTTGTTCTGGATGCCGTCTAGACCCGCCAGCATCATCGCAGAGAAGGCAAGGTACGGGTTAGCCATAGCGTCCGGGAAACGGACTTCGACACGCTTGCCGTTGGGCGAATTCGAGAACGGAATTCGACAGCTGGCCGAACGGTTACGGGCCGAGTAGGCCAGCAGGACCGGCGCCTCGAAACCCGGAATTAGACGCTTGTAGCTGTTCGTGGTCGGGTTCGTGAAGGCATTGATGGCTTTCGCGTGCTTGATGATGCCGCCGATGTAGTGGAGCGCCGTTTCCGAAAGATCCGCGTAGCGCGAACCGGCGAAGGTCGGCTTGCCATCCTTCCAGATGGATTGGTGCGTGTGCATGCCCGAGCCGTTGTCTCCGGCCACCGGCTTCGGCATGAAGGTCGCCGTCTTGCCGTAGGTGTGGGCAGTCATGTGGGTGCAATACTTGTAGATTTGCAGGTTGTCGGCAGCACGCACGAGCGTCGAGAAGGTCATGCCAAGCTCGTGCTGTGACGGCGCCACTTCGTGGTGATGCTTGTCCATGTTGAGCCCCATCTCCTGCATTACGGTGACCATCTCGGCACGCAGGTCATGGGCGCTATCGACCGGCGGAACCGGGAAGTAGCCGCCCTTGATACCAGGACGGTGGCCCAGGTTGCCTTCGTCGAAGAATTTGCCCGTTACGTAAGGGCCTTCTTCGGAATCGAACTCGAAGAAGGTGGAATTCATCTGCACGTCGAAGCGCACATCGTCGAAGACGAAAAATTCAGCTTCGGAACCGAAGTAGGCGGTGTCGCCAATGTCGGTGGAACCAAGATAGGCTTCAGCCTTCTTGGCGACCGAGCGTGGGTCGCGACCGTAGGGCTGACCGGTGGTCGGCTCCATAATGTCGCAGCACATGATCATGGAAGGCTGCGCCGCAAACGGGTCCATGACGGCCGTCGAAGCGTCAGGGATCAGCGCCATGTCGGATTCGTTGATGGCCTTCCAGCCAGCGATGGATGAGCCATCGAACATAATTCCGTCCACGAAGCTGTCATCGTCGATAAAGTCCGCGCACATGGTGAGGTGCTGCCATTTACCGCGCGGGTCGGTGAAGCGCAGGTCGACGAACGGAATGTCCCCGTCTTTCAGCGCCTTAAGGACATCGGCGGGGTTTTTGCAATCTAGAGTCATTTTTGGGCTCCCTTCATCAGTAAGCAATAATGTTGCAACGCTTTGGGTATGTGGTCAGCGTTTTCTCTGGGACGTTCTTCCTAGATAGCCTCGCGGCCGCGTTCCCCGGTGCGGACGCGGATCGCATCTTCAATGGGAACGATGAATATCTTTCCGTCGCCGATGCGCCCCGTATGGGCGGCGTTCTGGATGGCTTCGACGGCGCGATCCAGCATGTCGTCTTCGACAACGATCTCCAACTTTACCTTGGGCAGGAAGTCAACAACGTATTCGGCTCCGCGGTAAAGCTCCGTGTGCCCTTTCTGGCGCCCAAATCCCTTGGCTTCCAGAACGGTAATGCCTTGAAGGCCGACCTCGTGAAGGGCCTCCTTCACCTCATCTAGCTTGAACGGTTTGATAATAGCTTCGATTTTCTTCATGGGCGCAATCCCCAGGGCCTTGATCTTCAACGGTTTAGGCCGCGCGAAGACGGCATCTTATGCTCTACAGCAGGTATCATGCCAGAACCGGGTTGCAGCTTTATTGCATTTAAATCAGATAGTTAAATATTTAGATGATCATTATTACAATGTTAACGCCGATGACAATTGCTTGATTTTTTGGCATTTGCCCATATGTCGATCACTGGCGACCCGCGGCAGTTGCGCAACCCCGAGCGACCGCATAGCCTTTCTTTGAGTTTTCTGTCCTCGCCATCTGGAGATACGCCATGCCCCCCTATGCCAACGACGACGAACTGTTCACACTCCTCAAAACTAAGCTTTTCCCAGCGGTGGTTGGCGACGTCTTGGACAAAATGGGGTATCTGCATCAGTTTCTGCCCGCCGACATTGAACCCCTGGACGACGACATGGTACTGGCCGGTCGGGCCATGCCGGTACTGGAAGCCGATATTTACGACGCCGAGGGCAGCAACAACCCTCTAGCAGGCAAGCCCTTCGGACTGATGCTCGAAGCTTTGGACAGCCTCAAACCCGGCGACATTTATATCGCGGCAGGCGGATCCTTGAAATACGCCATGTTCGGCGAGCTCATGTCTACCCGGGCAAAGATTTTAGGCGCCAACGGCGCACTCGTGAATGGCTACATTCGCGACACCAAGGGCATCAAGGCTCTCGGCTTTCCAACCTTCGGGCGCGGAAAATATGCTCAGGACCAAGGGCCTCGCGGCCAGGTCATCGACTACAACGTGACGGTAGAGATCGCCGGTATTCGTATTGAACCAGGCGCGCTGTTGTTCGGCGATTGCGAGGGTGTCCTGGTGATTCCCAAGGCGGTCGAGGAAGAGGCCATCGCGAATTCCCTGGAGAAGGCGGCCATGGAAAACACCGTCGAGGATGCTATCAAACGCGGTATGAGCACTGTGGAGGCATTCAAGACCTATGGGGTGATGTGAGCGCCCAATTTTTGTAAGCATCAAATTTGATTCGTATTTCTATACTCGTGATATTAGGCCAACGCGTTGGATATTTGATTAAACCGAAGAACGCACCAACCCGTGTAAATCAGTGCTGGAGCGCTTCATGCTTTCAGATACTCTCCCGGCGGCGACACATTGCGTTTCAACACTGACAATCCAGGCCGCCGAGACACCTTAGGACGACACCGTAAAAAGAAACGCACAAGAGACCCACGGCACAGGCAAGCAGCATCATCCGAATTAGGCCGTAGGCATGACAAATGAACTGTTTGAAACACTGGGCATCTAGGATCTCGTTTTAGTGCCTCCGAATTAAGGGCGCCTCCCCGCTGGACTGCGTAAAACGCTCGCACCCAAAAATCCATGGCGTCATCGGGAAATGAAAACAGTTGCGGTCGGCGCGAAAGTGTGGAGATATCGAAGCGCCCGCCAATCGAACCGGATCGACCAATGCGCCTTGGCTACTTCACCATGCCGATGCACCCCCTGGATCGGGACTATACAACCACCCTGAAGCAAGACCGCGAGACCATAATGCTCTGCGACGCCTTGGGCTATCACGACGCCTTCGTGGGCGAGCATCTAACCGATACGGCAGAGAGTATCACCAACTCGATGCTGTTCCTGGCAACACTGATCCACGGCACGGATAATATCATCCTAGGCACGGGGACCTCCAACCTGACCCATACTCACCCGGTCCACATCGCTGCCCATGCGGCCATGTTCGATCATCTTTCGGAAGGTCGCTTCATCCTGGGCATTAGCCCCGGCACGCTGATGTCTGACCGCGAGGCCCTCGGCATTCTGGACGAAGACATCAACAAGATGTTCGCCGAAGCCATCGACGTCATCATGGCCATTTGGGAACGCGATCCGCCCTACAAGATCAATTTTCCCGACAACCGATGGGCCGTGACCACGGAGAAGTCCTTCGATCCGTCCCACGGCACGGGCATCATTCCGAAGCCCTATCAGAAACCGCATCCAGAAATCGTCGGCACCGTCGTGGCGCCGTTTTCCAAAGGCGTCATCGAGATGGGCAAGAAAGGCTTCCACCCGATCTCTGCCAACTTCCTCATCGACAAGTGGGTAGCCAGCCATTGGGTCAACTATGCCCAGGGCTGCGAATTTGCACGCCGGTCCGCCAATCCCGCCGACTGGCGGGTGGCGCGGACTATCTTCGTCAACGACGACCATGCCACCGCGAAGGCCTATGGCAAAACGAATGAGCGCAGTCCCTACCGCTTCTATTACGGCCAGCTTCTCTACAAGCTTTCAAAGTTCGGCCGCCAGGGCGTCTTCAAGCGCGATCGGGACGAGCCGGACGATGCCATAACCATCGATCGGATCGTTGACGACCTCGTGATCTGCGGTGACGTGGAGAGCGTCATCGACCAGCTTTTAGCCTTTCGGGAGACCACGGGGCCGTTTGGCGAATTGATCATTGCCGGCATGGACTGGGTCGATGAGGATTTGACCAAGCGGTCTCTGCAATTGATGGCCGAAGACGTCATGCCGCGTGTCAACAAGGCCATTGGTGAAACCTGGGAACGTCAGGTAGCTTGAAGTTAAAGGCCGCCTAACCGTGCTGACGATCCAAGAATTTTCTGCGAACAAATTGTCAAAGCCTAACAGGCGGCCGGTCGGGACTTGGCAGCCAGTACGCGTTTCGACCTTTTGGCTCTAGGCCTATAGGGACGCCTTGATCCGCTCGATTGCGATCAAAATATTCTCCGTCGAATTGGCGTAGGAGAAACGCACATAGCCCTCGCCCTGGACGCCGAAGCTGGTGCCGGCAATCAGCGCCACTCCGGCCTCGTTGAGAAGTCGATCCTGTAGCTCGCGGGCCGAGATTCCGGTTTCCGAGATGTTGGGAAAGGCATAAAAGGCGCCCGCGGGCTCGACACAGGAAAAGCCAGCGATCTGGTTCAGTTCGCGCATGATCACGCGCCGGCGCTCGTCAAATGCTGCGACCATTGCATCCACAGCATCCTGCGGACCGGTGAGCGCGGCGATGCCAGCAAACTGGACCGCCGCGTTGACGCAGGAGTGACAATTAATTGAAAACCGCGTCGCCAGTTCGATCATGCCCTTCGGCCACACCCCGTAGCCCATGCGCCAACCAGTCATGGCGTAGGTCTTCGACCAGCCGTTGAGCAAGATCAGCCGGTCGCTCAGGCTCTCGTATTCCAGCATGCTTACGTGCTCGCGGCCGTCGTAGAGCATACGATCGTAGATTTCATCCGACATGATCGCCACGTGCGGGTGCTCCTCCAGACCCGCCGCTAGTTTGTCCATTTCTTCGCGGGGTACATAACCGCCCGTGGGGTTGGCCGGGCTGTTGATGATCAGCAGGCGCGTGGCCGGCGTTATCAACTCGAGCACCTCGTCTGCGGAGAAGGAGAAATTGTTCATTTCATGCAGCGCCATGGGCACGGGCTTGGCGCCGGTGAAGTTGATGACACTTTCATAGATGGGGAAGCCCGGGTTGGGGTAGATGATCTCGGTCCCGGGCTCCCCGAACATGAGAATAGCGAAGAACATCGTTACCTTGCCGCCGGGCACGATCATGATCTGGTCTGGATCGATTGTGACGCCGCGCCGCGCCATAATGTCGGCGGCTACGGCCTCGCGGCACTCGACGATGCCGTTCGCCGGCGTGTAGCCATGATGACCGTCACGAAGAGCCTTCGCGGCGGCCTCGACAATGTGGTCCGGCGTCTTAAAATCAGGTTGGCCGATGCCGAGATTGATGATGTCCCTGCCTTCAGCAGACAACTTGTTGGCCCGGGCCAGAACCTCGAATGCTGATTCGGTGCCCAACCGACCCATGGCGGTGACCATTTCAACCATCGATCTCTCTCCGTCTTTTCGTTAGGGGATGGGCACTCTATGGTAGCGGCCACGTTTGAGCAACGGGGTCGCCCCTGGAGAAGCGTGAGGGGGAGCCTGAGCTATGAAACCCGTCAATTCCGTCCTGTCTAGTTACGGCGTCACCGTATTTGAGACCATGTCGCGCCTCGCCATGGAGATGGACGCCATCAACCTTGGCCAGGGCTTCCCCGACGACAACGGGCCAGAGAACCTGCGCCTCATGGCCGCCGAGGCTGTCATCAACGGGCCGAACCAATATCCCCCTATGCTGGGCATTCCGGAATTACGCCAGGCGGTGGCGGAGCATAACAAGCGCTTTTATGACCTGGACGTTGATTGGCAGACGGAAACTATGGTCACCTGCGGTGCCACGGAAAGCCTAACTGATTGCATCTTGGCGTTGATCGAGCCCGGCGACGAGGTGGTGCTCATTGAGCCCCTTTACGACAGCTACCTCCCCATGGTGCGTCGGGCCGGCGGGATCCCTAAGCTGGTCCGCTTAGAGCCACCAAACTGGGAACTGCCGCGTGACGCCCTGGCCGACGCTTTTTCCAGCAAAACTAAGATGATCTTGCTGAATTCGCCCCAAAACCCGGCGACCAAGGTCTACGACCGAAACGAACTTCAGTTCATTGCTGACTTGGTGATCAAGCATGACGCCTATGCAGTTTGCGACGAGGTCTATGAACACATCGTCTTTGATGGGGACCAACACATTCCCCTGATGACGCTGCCAGGCATGCGCGATCGCTGCGTGCGCATCGGCTCAGCGGGAAAGACTTTCTCCATGACAGCCTGGAAGGTTGGCTACATGACCGCCCCGGCGAACCTTTTAGGCGCCATCGCCAAGGCGCACCAGTTCGTCACCTTCACCACACCCACAAATCTGCAACGCGCGGTGGCCATGGGCCTGGAACAGGAAGACAGCTATTTCGCCGGTCTCTGTGCCACGCAGGAGGCGAAGCGCGACCGCATCCGCGATGCCTTGGATGAGGCGGGCTTTGAAACGCTGTATACAGCGGGCACCTATTTCCTGTCCGTCGATATCCGATCGGTTGGGTTTGAGGGCGGCGACGTGGCCTTTTGCGAACACATCATTCGCGAGGCGGGCGTTGCCGCCATCCCCTTGAGCGCCTTTTATCAAAAAAACGGTCAACCCCACTTCGCCCGCTTCTGCTTCTGCAAGCAAGACAGCATTCTGGACGAAGCGGCGGCGCGCCTGAAGAACCATTTCGCCTGACACGACAGAAGAGGAGTAACCTCATGAACGGCGCCGAAAGCCTAGTCCGTACCCTAAAATTGGGTGGGATCGATGTCTGTTTCACCAATCCTGGCACGTCCGAGATGCATTTCATGGCAGCCCTCGACCGCACAGACGCGCTACGTTGTGTGCTCGGCCTACAAGAGAACGTCGTCACCGGGATGGCCGACGGCTACGCGCGGATGGCCGATAAGCCCGCCGCGACCTTACTGCACCTGGGCCCTGGGTTGGCCAATGGCTTGTCCAACCTGCATAACGCCTCAAAGGCGGGCACCGGCATCGTCAACATCGTCGGCGACCACGCAACCTACCACCTGGAGTACAACGCGCCCCTAACCTCCGATATCGAGGGGATTGCCCGGCCCGTGTCCGACTGGGTTCGGACATCGCCCGTGTCAGAAGGCATCGCCGCAGACGGAGCGGAAGCCATCCGCCAGGCGAATACGCACCCCGGCCGTATCGCGACGCTGATCCTGCCAGGGGATACGGCCTGGAACGAGGGAGCCGAACCGGTCCCAGCGCCAAAGCCTAACGCCCCGGCCGCACCCAGCGCTGATAAGATTGAGGGAGCCGTGAAGGCGCTCTCCAGCGGCAAGCCTACGGGCATCTTCCTAAAGGGCCCGACGCTCCGCGAACCAGGCTTAACTCTAGCCGGCAAGATAGCCGCAAGGACGGGCGCGCGCCTTTACGCCCCCACGTCCAACGCCCGAATCGACCGTGGCGCGGGGCGGATCGCCGTGGAACGGGTACCCTACGTGGTCGAATTAGCGGTTGAGCGCCTATCCGACCTGGAGCACATGATCGGCATCGGCGACGCGGAACCGGTGGCCTTCTTCGCCTATCCCAACAAACCGAGCCGTATTCTGCCGGACGGCTGCAACGTGCAACACCTGGCCACGGAAGAGGAAGACGGCACGAGGGCGCTGGAAATGCTGGTCGACGCGCTGGACGCTCACAACGAAACTCCGCCCGTCGCCGAACGGCGCGAGCCGGAGCTGCCGGCAGGTGAGCTAACCCAGGACACCATTGCCGCCGCCGTTTCCAACCTTTTACCAGAGAACGCCATCGTCGTGGACGAGAGCGTCTCGTCGGGCCGTCAGCTCAATTGGCAGACGGCCGGCGCCCTACCACATAGCTGGCTTAGCATCTGCGGCGGCGCTATTGGCATAGGTTTGCCTCTGGCTGCCGGGGCCGGCATTGCCAGCCCGGACCGAAAGATCGTCGGCCTGCAGGCGGACGGTTCAGCCATGTACACTGTGCAGACGCTGTGGACTATGGCGCGTGAAAACATCGATGCAACCATCGTCATCTATGCCAACCGGGCCTATCGCATCCTGCAGGGTGAAATGACCGCCATGGGCGTGAGGGAACCGGGCCGGGTCGCCAAGGACATGTTCGGCCTGGACCGCCCAGACTTGGATTGGGTTTCAATTGCCAAAGGCATGGGCGTCGAAGGAGAGAAGGTAGAAGAAACGGAAAGCTTCATCGACGCCTTCCAACGCGGCCTGGCCACCGACGGTCCCTATGTGGTGGAGGCGGTGATTTAGCGGACGAATCTTCGGCGCGTCGGAACGCCGATCGGCCACACAATCAAGGCGCGGGACCTAGACGAAGATTTCGAGTGCGCCGATGACAAGAAACACAAGCGCCAGGGCTATCGCGGCGCCGTAGATCATGATGTTGCAGACAGACTTGATGGTGAAAGGTTGGTTCAAGTTCATATGGTGCTCTTTTCGTCTCTATACATTTGCGCAGCCTTGTAGCGCCTTAACTATATCACAAAGTGACGGGCAGATCATAAACGTTGGTTCTGGCATAGGCTAGGGACAACCTTTGTTAGAACACATGGTTTTGGCTAATTCAGTCATCCCCAAACTTCACAATTGCATTCCCCGCTCGGCCTGACAGACCGTGTCCACCACAAATCCGAACCGGCACCCTAATGTGGCGTTCGCCCATCGGGTAGTTGCCGCCCCCAACGAACATGATCTCGTCCTTGCCTGCTCCCAAAAGCGCCGTCTGCACCTTTTTGCAGACCTTCGCCGTTAGGTTCGCCTTCCCGCAAATGGAACCCACGCCTTTCACGTGCTCGGTTTGCTTCGTCTTCTACGCCGCCTGAATGGCTACAACCCTCAGCGCCGCCAAGGATACGGTCACCACTTCGGTGCTGTGACCAGAAGGTTTCAATGGCGCTTGCAAAATGTCCTGCGACATCGCCCTAATACCTCCATGGAAGCGACACCTGACAATCCGCTGACCAGGGGCAGCACGCGACCGTTGCGGGAAACGGAAACCTGGGTCTTCGACTTGGACAACACCCTCTATCCAGAGACATGCCGCCTGTTCGACCAAGTCGATAAGAACATCACCCGGTTCATCATGCAGTTCTTAAGCCTGGAATGGGACGAGGCCTACGGCCTGCAGAAAGGCTATTTCCGTCAATACGGGACCACCATGAACGGCCTGATGAACTTGCACGGTGCAGACCCGCATGAATTCCTGGAATTCGTTCATGACATCGACCTCTCTCCCGTCGATAAAAATCCGCGCCTGGATACGGTGCTAGCTAAACTGCCAGGCCGCAAGATAATCTTCACCAATGGCTCAGTGGCCCATGCCGAAGGGGTCATGGGGGCGCTGGGTGTGGCCCATCATTTTGAAGCTATTTTCGACATCGTCGCATCAGACTACCGCCCAAAACCCAACCGAAACGCCTATGACAAGTTCGTTGCCGATCACAACGTTGACCCGAACCGCGCCGTTATGGTCGAGGACATGGCTCGGAACCTTGCCCCAGCCCATGAGATGGGCATGACTTGCGTGTGGATAACGTCAGACAATGATTGGGCCAAAGCCGGCCACGACGGCGATCACGTGCATTACGTTGTCGACGATCTGACAAAATGGTTGGAGACCTTAGCCGAGCCTTGATGCATGTCAATCCAGTGGCCGCGACGTGACGTTGGGTCTGGCCGTCACGCCCATGTTCGGAGGCCGCGCCGTCGAAGCCGGCGAAGAATGGGCATTGTCCGGCCCCGCACTGGTGGGGATAATCGCCGCGGCCCGGGTCGCGGCAAGTTTGCGAATAAATGGATGCAACAACCGAATTGTCCATTTTGATCCAATAAGGAATTACCACATGACATCTTTCACGTTTCAAACAACGCGCTCGGTGATCGTCGAGCCCGGAAGCTCTGGACAATTAGGCGCCCTGATGGCGGGCCTGGGCTGCACCAACGTGCTGCTTGTTACCGACAGCGGGATCATGGGCCTAGGCCTAGCAACGGCCGCCATTGACGGTTTCTCTGACGCCGGCGTGAACCTCAGCATCTTCGCTGATGTCGTCGCCGACCCACCCGAAGAAGTCATTTTGAGTGCGGTATCGGACGCCAAGGCGAAAAACGTCGACGGCGTCGTCGGCCTGGGCGGCGGCAGCTCTATGGACGTGGCCAAATTGCTGTCCTTCTTGCTGGGAAGCAACCAAGCACTCTCTGATATCTATGGGGTCGGCATGTGCCAAGGCGAACGTTTGCCTCTGGCCCTGGCGCCAACGACGGCGGGTACGGGCTCGGAGGTAACACCTATCTCCATCGTAACCACAGGAGCGAGTGAAAAAAAGGGCGTCGTTTCACCCCAACTGCTTCCCGATTGGGCCGTGCTGGACGCCGATTTAACCCTCGACCTTCCCAAACACATCACGGCAGCAACCGGTATAGACGCCATGGTTCACGCCATCGAAGCCTATACCTCTAAGGTCAAAAAGAATCCCATGTCCGATTGTTTGGCGAAAGAAGCTCTTCGCCTACTTGGCACAAACATCCGCACCGTCTGTGAGAACAAGGATGCCCGACAGGCGCGTAGCGACATGCTGCTGGGTTCCATGCTCGCGGGTATGGCCTTCTCCAACGCGCCCGTGGCCGCCGTACATGCGCTCGCCTATCCCCTGGGCGGACATTTTCATGTGCCTCACGGACTTTCAAACTCCTTGGTGCTGCCCCACGTCATGCGCTTCAACATTCCGGCGACGAGAGACGCCTATGCAGAACTGGCGTCTATCGTGTTTCCCGATGTTGAACAGGGTTCGGCGGAAATAATGGCCGTAGAAATGACGCGGCGCCTGGCCCAGCTGGCCGATGACTTGGGCTTGGAGACCCGGCTTCGCGACGTGGGCGTATCACAAAACCAGATCCCCATGCTCGCAGAAGACGCCATGAAACAAACACGGCTCTTGGTCAACAATCCACGCGAGATGACCTACGACGCGGCCCTCGAAATCTATCAACAAGCTCATTGAACTGGGCAAGCGACAACTCTTGGATAAGGAACCCTCGACGTGCAAATGAAATCAGAGTGGAATAGCTTTGGTGGGCGCCAGGCCGTATATGTGCACAACAGCACTGAACTGGGCAGCACCGCGGAAGTCGCCGTCTTCACACCACCTCAGGCAGATGCGGGACGTGTTCCAGTCCTGACTTACCTGTCTGGCCTCACCTGCACGTGGGAGAATGTCACGACAAAAGCTGGATTTCAGGCGTGGGCGGCTGAAGCGGGCGTGATTGTAGTCTGCCCCGACACCAGTCCGCGGGGCGACAATGTGCCGGATGCGTCGGATGAATACGACTTCGGGCAGGGCGCGGGGTTCTATGTCAACGCAACGCGTGAGCCCTGGGCGAAAAACTATCGCATGTACGCCTACGTGGTGGAGGAATTGCCGGGCCTGATCGCTAATACTGTCAATGGCGCGGATATGCAACGGCAGGGTATTTTTGGCCATTCCATGGGCGGGCATGGGGCGCTAACCATCGCTCTCAAGAACCCGGGGACCTATCGGTCCGTTTCCGCCTTCGCCCCCATCGTCGCGCCGACCCAAGTGCCCTGGGGCGAGAAGGCGCTTGGCCGCTACCTAGGCGACGACAAAAGCGATTGGATGGAATACGACGCTGTCGCCCTTGTGCAGAGCCGGGGCTGGCACGACGAGATACTGATCGATCAGGGCGAAGCAGACGAATTTCTTTTGGAACAGCTCAGACCGGAGCTCTTTCAGACGGCCTGCGCCGACGCGGGCGTGGATCTCCAATTGCGAATGCAGCCCGGCTACGACCATTCTTACTACTTCATTTCGAGCTTCATGCGCGATCATATAGCGTGGCATGCGGCACAACTGACGGGCTAATCTGCCGCGCCGATTCGTGCCAGCCCGTCCTGACCGCCATTAATCACAGACCCCGACCTTAAACCTAGATGGTTTTCCCACCGTCATTCTGCGTTGTGACTCAGGGTTGTAATGTTATAACAAAATGTAATATCTTGAGCTCTCCATTCAGCCGTCACATTAAGTTTGTAAAGCCGTCCCATGCTTGCTCAAAAAGCCGAAGTCATCCCACCCGCTTATGGGAGCACCGCCTCCAGGGGAACCGGCATTCGAACATGTGGGTCCATTAGTGGCCTTGCAGCAATAGGGGCGCCGTCTACCGAGCTTGTAATCTGGAAACGCGCGCTGCCGTCCCAGTTGCGGGACTGGTTAAACCAGATTCCGGTACCGGTGTTGCCCGATCTTCGGCTTCTCATCAAGCCCGACGAGCTCCGGCCCGCCCTTGAACCGCTCCTGGACCAGTGTGGCATGCAGGCCGGCGATATGCGCGAACTTCTGATCACCGACATTGCCAAGCTCATCCAGGTCTTTTCCCGCATCACGGCAAAGGCGCGCGTCGATGTCCGGCTGGAGCGCGTCGACGATGATGCCTGCTGGAAATTTCATCGCGACAGCGTCGATGCCCGACTGCTCACCACTTATCGCGGCCCAACAACGGAGTGGGTGCAACCGGAGCACGGCGAACGTGCCATTCTTGAACAACAGAGTTTCACAGGTCCCCTCGAGCATTTAGGTGCCCATGACGTGGCCCTCTTCAAGGGGACCAAGGCCGACACGGGTAGGGGAATCGTCCATCGCTCGCCGCCAATCGTCGGCACTGGTTATACGCGCCTTCTGCTCTGCCTCAACAAACCGACCGTGGCCTCACCGGATCCATGGGCCGCGGGCCCAGGCCACTATTCCCACGCGGGCGTTCAACGGGGCTGGTAAGAGCCCGCCATAATATGAGAATTACGGGAAGCACGACTGGTGCGGCAATGATCCGGGCGGTTTAAGTCGGACACTGGTTGAAACTGGACAATCTGATGATATAACGTCACGTATAAGGAAAATTCTTTACCGACACTGCCATTTTGGGAGACCCAGCCCATGGCCCTCCAAGTTTATCAATTCCCGTGCCGCTCGGACAACTATGGTTTCCTGGCGCACGATCCCACCCTGAATGTGACCGCCTCCATCGACACGCCCGAAGAGGGCCCCATCAATACCGCCCTGGAAGAGAAAGGCTGGCGCCTAACGCATATCTTAAACACTCATCATCACGGCGATCACACCGGCGCCAATATTGCACTCAAGGAGCGCTGGGGCTGCACAATCGTCGGTGCCGCCAATGACGCGGACCGCATTCCGGGGATTGATGTACGGATGGCCGACGGTGACAAATACCAGTTCGGCTCCCTGATCGCCGATGTGTTCGAGGTACCGGGCCATACCACCGGGCACATCGCCTATTATTTTTCGAGTGAGGACATCGCTTTCGTCGGCGACACCCTTTTTGCGCTCGGTTGCGGCCGCCTGTTCGAAGGTACGCCTGAGATGATGTGGAACAGCCTGCAAAAGCTTATGGCGCTTCCCGACGAAACAATTGTCTACTGCGCCCACGAGTACACCCAGTCGAATGCCCAATTCGCACTCTCGGTTGAACCAGGCAACGCGGCGCTAGTAGCACGCAGCCAGGAAATCGACGCCTTGCGTGCCGAGGGCAAGCCAACCGTACCAACCACCATTGGTCTAGAGCGGGCCACTAACCCGTTCTTGCGACCCATGAGTGAGAATCTTCAGGAAACCGTCGGCCTCAGCGGCGCCGATCTGGTATCCGTATTTACCGAAACTCGGTTACGGAAGGACAACTTCTAGGCCTGACACAAATACAATCCGCCAACCGTCACTAGCCGAAGCGCTTGGCAACCGCGGCGCGGCGGCTATCTTCCCTGACCTGCAGACACCCGCCAATTGCAAGCAGATCGCCGACGAGGCGCGAGAAAGCTAGGGTGCTATCCCCATCGGGGGCAAGCTTTCGGCAAACCATATTGAAAATTATATCGACTTCGAGCCGGAGACCTTGGCCGATTACATCATTCTTGATGGGCGCACTCGCAAGACAGGTGGGCGGCGCTCATCTTCGACAATCACATTTTGGTGTTGATAATTCTCACCCTCTCGCGCGAGCCCTCATCTGGACGGCAAGTCCAGACGCTAGATGGCTCTGAGAATCATCAGCAAGTTGCGTATGCCCGAAGAGTTCACCAAGGCAATAGCCTTGGAGGCCAATACCGATGCCGCCGCCACCTCAAACTCGGCGATGCATGGTGTGGGCTGCATGCGGCACACATATATAATTCCAACTATTGTCCCGTCGACACCACCAAGCACGAATAACCCTAAGAACATATTCAGAAAAGTTTCGATCCGGCGGCACAAGACCCTCAAGCATAGACTTCCGTTCCAGAGGGATCCGAAACTGTAGGCCCACCTCGGCTAACTCCCTGGAAACTTCCCATAGAAGAAGTCAGGCAAGAATGTCGCAATTTCTGGGAACGCCGAAATGATGATCAGCACCACAACATAGGCGATGACGAACGGAATCACAGCAATGGAAATCTTGTCGATACCCAGATTGGTTATTCGTGCCGCTACAAAAAGATTGGCGCCGACCGGCGGTGTAAGGAAGCCCACCTCGCAGGAAATGACCATAATAATCCCAAAGACGATCGGGTCGATGCCGAGGCTGATCACGATCGGCAGCATAAGTGGTGTCAGAAGGATAATTTGAGCAATTGATTCCAGAAACATGCCCGTGAAAATCAGGATCGCAGCAATGATCATGAGCAAGATAAACGGGTTCTCCGTCACGCCCGTAAGGGCGTCCCCAATCATCATTGGGACTTCCATCAAACTCATCAGTTCGCCAAATGCCTTGGCCGGGCCGACGATTATAAGAACGGCACCTGAGATCATAGCAGTGATCTTCAAACAGTAGATGAGTTTCCCAAAATCGAGTTCATGGTATGCGAAGTGACCAATAATCAGAGCGTAGACCACGGCGACGGATGCTGCTTCCGTTGGTGTGAAGATCCCTGAATAAATACCACCAAGGATGATGAAGGGCGCAAGAAGTGCCCACTTGCCGGCCCAGAAAGACTCCCAAACATCGCTCCAAGAAAACTCGCGACCGGCGCCAACATAACCCCGCTTCCTCGCGATAATGTAGGTCGTCAGCATCAAAATTCCACTCGCGATCAAGCCGGGAAAGAACCCGGCCAAAAATAGCCTGGGAATAGACTGCTCCGCGACGATCCCATAGATGATCATCAAGTTGCTTGGCGGAATGAGGCTACCCAGCGCGCCGCCGGCCGCAGCGATAGCACCACCAAACGCCGGGCTGTAATTCTGCTTCACCATGGAGGGGATCATGACTGCACCGATGGCCGCTGTCGTCGCAGGCCCGGATCCCGATAGGGCCGCGAAGAACGTGCACCCAAGCACCGCAACCAGGCCCAAGCTCCCCGTATAATTACCAACCAGCGATTCCGCCAAGTTGACGATGCGGCGCGCCATACCCCCCTGTTCCATCAATGAACCAGCAAGCACGAACAAGGGGACGGTAATGAGCGGGAACGGCTCGATCCCCGTATACATGGAAAGGGCAATCTGAACGAAGGGGAAATCTAAAAACCAATAGCCAACGACCGTGCCGATGATCACCGATATGGGGATGGGGATCCCCAGCGCGATCATCAAGAGCATTGATAGAAAAATAATGATTGCCTGCGTCACCTCAGGCAAATCAAGCAAGAAATCCGAAAATGTGCCCCAAAACTCAAACATGGGTCATTTCCCGTTCTCGCTTATCGCCGTCGTCCCGGGGCTCAAGAATGGGCTCATCAAACTTCCACCACCGGTAATAGACTTGGAGGAGACGGAACGTCATTAGTCCAAATCCAAAGATCAGGCAGAGATAGGGCCACTTCTGATCAATATCCAAAGCGGGAGACCTGTAGGAGTTCTCCCAAAACGAAATTTCCAAAATGACACTTTGCCAAGTCAGAAAAACACCCATAACGAACCAGACAAGATCGCTAAATATCGTGAGCCCGAGGCTTATCGTCCTTGGGAACAGATTGATGAAGTTCATGACCCGGATATGGGCCCGTTCGCGCACAGCCCAGGAAACGGACAAGTACACGGACCAAAGCATCATGTACTGGGCGATTTCGTCGGACCACGACAGGGGTTCGTTAAAGACGTATCTCAGAACCACGTGCAAGAACACCATCGCGCACATGATCATCACACATACGCCTGCGATAGCTTCTTCAAAACGTCGCTCTAGAATCTTATACATATGACCAACCATCAACGAATTTCGAACTCGCCAATTCTGCCCCGATCAAAATCCGATCACAGTGGAGACTGCAGCGCCTGAACGGGGCGCTGCAGTCTTCCTCAGGTTCGCTATCGTTATTTAGCCGCGTCTGCAATCGCCTTCATGATCGCGGGATAGTCGCCGCCCCGCTTTTTGCCGAAAGCTGCGTGAACGGCTTTGGCCTTCTCGACCCAGGGGCCAATATCCGGCTCTGTGACCGTCACGCCGGCTGCTTCCAGTTTTTTCTGAACCAGGTCCATACCATAGTTGGTGTGGAAACGTGACGCCGCCGTGGCGACTTTGACCGCCATGTTGAAGTGCTCTTTTTGGCTCGCATTCATCTTCTTCATGAACTTGTCACTAACGAAGAAAGGCGGCGCCAAAACGAAATGGCCCGTCTTGGCAATGTGTTTGGCAACATCGTGAAATTTCTGCGAGTAGATCACGTCCATGGGCAGGTCACCGCCATCAACGGTACCCGTCTGCGTCGCCGTCAACGCTTCTGACCACGCGATCGGAACAGGATCAGAACCAAAGGCTTTGTAGGTGTCGATCATGACCACGTTTTTCGGTACTCGGTATTTCATCTTGGCAAAGTCGGCCAGGCTGTTAATTGGCATTTTCGTGTTATAGATATGCCGGAATGAGAACAACGGGATCGATACCAGGTGCACGCCCACCTCTTTGGGCATATCGCCCCAGATTTTCTGGCCGATGGGACCATCCGCAACTTTCACAGCATGATCATAGTTTTGGATCATGTAAGGCAGGACCAAGAGGTCGATCTTCGGGAAGAAGGGGCCCGCATTGTTCTGCGCGATCATTGTCCCATCGAGAGTGCCCAGTTGGAGCTTTTTAAATTGCTCCTGCTCGCTGCCCATTTTGTGACAGCAGTGTACTTTTACGCGAACGGTACCGCCCGACAGCGTTTCGAAGCGTTCGGCAAATGTCTTCATGAACGTCCCGTAAGGATGTCCTTCGGTAACCGAAAATCCAATGTTCATCGTAAGTTTCTTAGCTGATGCCTCAGCGGACATCAGCAATCCGGCAACGGCCAATACAGCCCCAACCCATAAAATTGAGTGTCTCTTCACGTCTGCCTCCTGTGCAACGTTGGTAAGAAAATTATTTTTATATGCCTCGTCCAAATACTATGTAGTATTGAGGTCAAATTCAACCTCTTGTCTCTGAGACAAGTTCGGTTAGCCATACATGATAATCAACTAGCGCTGAGTAGTCATCAGCCTTAATTTTGGAGAATATTCGCATGGCAAACGTAGCATTTATCGGATTGGGCACGATGGGCCTTGTCATGGCCCGAAATATAATTGAGGGCGGGCATCAGGTAACCGGATATGACACGGACGCGGACGCTGTCGCAAATCATGTTGCCAATGGTGGTTCCGAAGCCTCATCGCCAGCTAACGCGGCTGATGGCGCCGAGATCATCATTACCATGCTGCCGGTTGGCGAAGTCGTGAAGCGGGTATTGTTTGACGCATCGGGTGTAGTGGAGGCGGCTGGTGTCGGTTCGCTCGTCATCGACATGTCGACGATCAACCCGGTTGAGACCGATGAGATTCGCGATGGGCTAGCCTCAAAGGAGGTCCGGATGATTGATGCGCCGGTCGGCCGCACCTCCGAACAAGCAAAGACCGGCAACCTCCTGATCATGGCCGGCGGCAACGCCGCGGACATTGAAGAGGCGCGGCCGGTGTTCGAATGCATGGGAGACACGGTTGTTGATTGCGGCGGGCCCGGCATGGGCGGGCGCATGAAGATCATCAACAACTTGATGTCGACGGTGCTCAACGCGTTAACCGCCGAAGTTCTCACATTGGCGGAATCTTCGGGTCTTGATCGGAATCTCGCGATCGAGGTCATGTGCGGGACGGCGGCAGGCCTGGGCCACATGTCAACAACCTATCCAGCCAAAGTGCTAAAAAACGACATTTCGCCAGCATTCATGATCGATTTAGCCAAAAAAGATTTGGGGATCGCGATCAATTTGTCTGAAACGCTCGGCGTGCCCCTTGCTCTCGCGGGCATGGCTGAAGCGGTTTATGCACAAGCTCAGGACGAAGGCCGGGGTGCGCAGGATTGGACGGCCCTCTACGAAATGCTACGGCAAAAATACGTTCTATAACGACCGGCAGCACATTATGCCAATGGCCACGGCTTCCATATACGACGAAATTCATTCGCGACTGAATGAGATTTCTTACGGCGGCAAAAAGTTTCCGAAGTATAGGCAGTTGTCGGATGCGATTTTAGCGCTAATCAGGGATGGAGACATCAAACCTGGAGAACGCCTGCCGACGGAAACCATGTTAACCGAGAAGCTGCCGTTCAGCCTTGGTACCGTTCAGAAGGCAATGCGCAGTCTCTCCCAACTTGGCGCGATTAAACGAACACGACGTCGCGGGACCATTGTTTCAGAGCGGACCTCCGAAATTTTCGACCTGTGGCAATTTCGTTTTATGAACGAAAAGGAACAGCGTGTTTATCCAATTTTCAGCAAGGTCCTCGATATGCGCCGCATCGAATGCCGTGGACCATGGAGCCAGTTCCTCGGACAGGACGGCAGCTTCGTACGGATTGATCGGGTCATTGACATCGGTCACCAGTTCAAGATACACGCATCGTTTTTTCTTTCGTTCAGTAAGTTCGGAGGCGTATTGGAGTTGCAGCGCAGTGATCTTGAGGGTGTGCACTTGAGTGCTGTCGTCCAACGGATGTTTGGAAGTGAGACAGTCCGCACGAAAAACCGCATCGTGTGCACGGCACTTCCTGACGCCGCAACTCGGCAACTCAAACTTCACTCAGGAGCGTTCGGATTGGCATGCGATATTTTGGGCTATGGAAGTGGCGACAAGCCCTTAACATTCCAGCGCGCCTATGTGCCCGCCGATGTGTCGCCTATAGAGTTCCTGGAGACCAAGCCCACTTGGTAGCGAACGTGTCTCCCCGTTGACTGAACTCTCGACACCTGAGATTCACAGCTAAGATCAATGCCAATGACCAAGTGCAAACATTTGACCGTTGGCCTATAGCCAAGACAGAACCCTTCCATACTGCATAAGCCGTCTCGCGGGCTAATGCTTCCCAGGCGGCATAAGCAGCATATCGACGATTGGCATTGCAGTTTGTTCGGACACTGCCACACCAGACATGTCATCAAACCACAACAAGAAGCTTTCATGTCAATTAAACCTATGCACGCGGCATTGATCACGACGTCATCACCAGGACGGGCGGTCGTCACGTCGCATCGCGTGAGGTGATACGGACAGTAGCGGAAGAATCGTCGCAAAGATCTACATCCAAAAAACCCTGACCGCGGCGCTACTTTGCGGCCCACAGATTAGGTCCGCTGAGGCCCACATATGGACCTTTATGTACCAGTGCGGATTTCTGCGGACAGTTGCGAACAAGCGGCAGGGTCGGTCCCGCCACCCCCATCCAGCGCGCGAACAGCGGTCGCCGGGCTCCTGGGCCATGTTGACACCGCCTGTCCCCTGCCGCATCTTCGGAGCCGTTTTTCTGGCGGTATTCCGCCCCTTAGCGAATGGAATGATCTCATGAGTCTAGCAGCCACCATCGACGCCGCCTGGGAAGACCGGGACAACATCTCTCCGGCGACCACCGGGGAAGTCCGCGAAGCCATTGGGCAGGCCTTAAAACAGCTTGATTCAGGCCATGCCCGAGTTGCCGAGGTGACCAACGGCGAATGGGTCGTTAACCAGTGGCTAAAGAAGGCCGTGCTTTTGTCGTTCCGCCTGAACGATATGTACACCATTGACGGAGGGCCCGGTGGCGCGCCTTGGTGGGACAAGGTGGATTCGAAGTTCGCCGGCTGGGGCGAAGCTGAATTCGCAGACGCCGGCTTTCGCGCCGTGCCACATTGCATCGTTCGGCATTCCGCCTACATCGCGCCGAGCGTCGTTTTGATGCCGAGTTTCGTCAACCTCGGCGCCTACGTTGATTCGGGCACCATGGTCGACACCTGGGCGACCGTAGGGTCTTGCGCGCAGATTGGAAAGAACGTGCACCTGTCGGGTGGCGCCGGCATCGGCGGTGTGTTGGAGCCGCTGCAAGCCGGGCCAGTGATTATTGAAGACAACTGCTTCATCGGCGCGCGTTCGGAAGTGGTGGAAGGCGTCATTGTTGAGGAAGGCTCCGTCCTGTCCATGGGCGTGTTCATTGGACAATCGACGAAAATCGTCGAACGCGATACGGGCGAGATCCATTACGGCCGCGTACCAGCCTATTCGGTCGTCGTTCCGGGCTCCCTGCCGGGGCCAATTGTCGACGGAAAGCCCACCCCCGCCCTCTATTGCGCGGTGATCATCAAGCGCGTCGACGAAGGCACTCGGGCGAAGACCTCCATCAACGATCTGCTGCGGGACTGAGCCCGACGTGACCCTTCCCGTTCATGACCCGGTGGCACTTTCAAAAGCGCTGATCCGCCGGCCGAGCGTGACGCCCGCAGACGAAGGAGCACTGGGTGTACTGGAAGAGCATCTGGTCCCGCTCGGCTTTACCTGCCAACGGCTGCCGTTCACTGAGGACGGCACGCCGGATGTAGATAACCTCTATGCCCGGTTCGGTGAAGAGTGCCCCAATCTTTGTTTTGCCGGGCATACGGACGTGGTGCCGCCCGGAGATTTGGCGGACTGGACTAGCGATCCGTTTCAACCGGAAATTCGGGACGGCCGTCTTTACGGCCGGGGCGCGGCCGATATGAAATGTGCCATTGCTGCCTTCGTGGCGGCGGCATCACGCTTAGTCGCGGCGTTTGGTGACAAAATCCCAGGCTCCATTTCGCTTTTGATCACCGGCGACGAAGAGGGGCCGGCCATCAACGGTACGGTTAAGATGCTGGATTGGCTGCGCGCGAACGGCGAGGCCTTAGACGCCTGCGTAGTAGGCGAGCCAACCAATATCAACGTGCTTGGCGACATGATCAAAATCGGCCGGCGCGGGTCTATGAACGCGACCGTTACGGTGCATGGGACACAAGGCCACGTGGCCTACCCAGCGCTTGCCGATAACCCGGTGCCTCGGCTGCTTCGGTTCCTTAAGATCGTGGATGACCACATCTTTGACGCTGGCACCAATCATTTCCCGCCAACCAACCTGGAAATCACCACCATCGACGTCGGCAATGCGACGACCAACCTGATCCCAGCAAGGGCGACAGCCAGGCTCAACATCCGCTTCAACGACCAGCACTCGGGCAGCAGCCTCTCTGAATATCTGGAAACCGTCCGGGCTCAGGTGGACGGCAATACGGGTGCCATCGACATGGATATTTCCATTTCGGGGGAAGCCTTTCTGACGCCACCGGGTGATTTGAGCGACCTGGTGGCCAACGCAGTTACGGCGGTCAGCGGCGAGACCCCGGAACTGTCGACCACGGGCGGCACGTCGGACGCGCGATTCATCAAGGACCATTGCCCGGTGGTGGAGCTTGGCCTGATCAACGCCACCGCCCACAAAGTCGACGAAAACGCCCGTGTCGATGATATCTACGCCTTAGCGGAGATCTACGAGCGGGTGTTGGCCGACTACTTCGGATTGGCCTGATGCTGCCGTTGGCGCACATGGTCGCCTACATTTCGGTCGGGCTTTCGGGCGCGGTGCGACTGGTCAAGCTGGACACCAAAGGGCTCGATTATTTCGGCGACACGACCGCCGATTTCTGGCGGTCGTTCCTAGCCGCCGCCATGGTGGTTCCACTGTTCCTTCTGTACTTGGTAATCCGCTTCGTCGGATCGGACACGGACAGCTCATTTCCTGCCTACCTTGTCGCCCAGCTACTGGCCTACGCCATTGCCTGGTTGGCGTTTCCGCTGATCATGCTGTACATGGCCCCAATTCTGCAAAAAGAAGACAAGGTGGTCCGCTACCTGGTCGCCTACAACTGGCTGTCGGTAATCCAGAACGGGGTTTATCTGCCAGTGGTCATACTCGGGATAACCGGTACCTTCGCGCAGGGGCTGTCCAATTTTCTGGCCATGATCGCCCTCATGTGGGTCTTAGGCATGACGTTGTTCGTAACCCGCAAAGCGCTTGAAGTGCCAATCGGAACGGCGGCAGGGATTGTCGTCATGGATCTGTTGTTGGGCGTGCTTATCGAGGTGCTAACCAGTCGGCCAGGTTGAGGCCTCAGACCTCGGTGGCCTCATCACTCATCCCAATTGAGCGCATAAATTCTAAGGCAGGCTTCATGAGCTCATCAATATCGAACATGACATATAAGGTGCCCATGCCGACGATCAGCCAGAGCTTCGGCGAGGTGATGAACCCAGCCACGGCCAGCATCAATCCGACCGCGCCCCATACGGATTGGCCTAGAAACAGGGCCGCGATGGAAAAGATCAGCCCCAATGGCATGAACACGAACCCAATCGTGAAAATACCCAAGAGGCCAAAGCCCACGGCACAATAGCCCATGACTGGGGTGGTCGGCGCGACGGCCTGCTGTTGGGCCGCACCCGCCGGGGCAGCGTTGAACTGGGCCTGTGCGTCGCCACTGTTCAGACTGAGAGGTATCTTGCTCATGGTGGTTCTGTATAAGCGTACGGAAACACAAGGGCAATGGGACCAAAATTTTTAGATCTCTGTCGTTTCGCCATAGCGCACCCCCGTTAAGTAAAGGCCGGCGGCCGGCGCCGTTGGCCCACCGGCGCATCGGTCCTTGGCAGCCAGGGCGTCTTTCAGATGGCCGCGGGTCCATTTACCGTCCCCAACCCAGGCGAGCGAGCCGACGATGTTACGGACCTGGTGGTGCAGAAACGACCGGGCCCGTGCGACAACGTGGATTTCGTTACCCGATGTCTGAACCGTCAGCTCATCTAAGGTCTTCACGGGCGACTTCGCCTGACACACGCTGGCTCTAAAGCTGGTGAAATCGTGCGTGCCCAAAAGCACCGTCGCGGCGTCCGCCATTGCGACGGCGTCCAGTCTTGCTGGCACCCACCAGGCCAGGCCCGCATCCATTGTCAGGGGCGCGCGCCGGTTCACAATACGATAGCGATAGGAACGCTCGACGGCGGAGAACCGGGCATGGAAGTCGACCGACGTGACCGCCACGCCCAAAACGCTGGCGGGCGTCTCTTTCAAGTACGCGTTCAGAGCGTCGCGAATCGTATCAGTGGCCCATTCCTTCGCCAGATCCATGTGCGCCACCTGCGCGAGAGCGTGAACACCGGAGTCGGTGCGGCCCGCGCCATGCACCGTAACCACCTCGCCAGAGAACCCCCGGACTGCCTCTTCGAGGGCCTGCTGTACGCCCAAACCGCTATCCTGACGCTGC
Source organism: Rhodospirillaceae bacterium UBA3470 (assembly GCA_002378125.1). GTDB lineage: Bacteria > Pseudomonadota > Alphaproteobacteria > Rhodospirillales > Casp-alpha2 > UBA3470. Next base: position 41,915 of record DFRF01000041.1, read on the forward strand.
CATCCAACGAACCCACGGCCATCATATTCAAGGGTCAATCTGTAACGCGGCACCCGATCCCTCCTGTGGGGTGGAATATGATTTGTACTATGCCCTGTCCGCCCTATTTTTGACCATCCGCATGATCCAGGGAGAGATTTCCACTGCAATCCAATGTATTGAGATTAACAATCGCGACAACCACTATTACAGCAACCTGAAACCGGACCGAGGTCGCGTCATATACTCCCGCGGTCAGCCCCCCTGATCGCGGAGGTCTATGGACATGACGAGCTGAAGATACAGGGCTTCAACGACTTGGTAGGGCTATTCCAGAGCTCGGGCATTGCCAAGGCACCGGCGAAGATCATAAATATTAAGCATGACGCGCGGATGCTTGCGGCGCTGGGCGCCGACTAACCAAACTTTGTGCCGACGTTGATTGGGTTACCCCGCAAATAGTCGGCGACGGTCACGGGGCCTTTTCCAGGGCGCTGCAGGCGGTCGATGCCGATCGCGCCATGGCCGCAGGCAACCGTTAACATCGGCGCCACGACTGTCCCGGCCGGGCCTTCGTGTTCTGTCACATGAGCGCCTAGAACCTTAATGCGTTGCCCTTCGTGTTCAAACCAGACACCTGGCCAAGGGTTCAGCCCTCGTACAAGGCGTTCAATATGGGCTGCAGAGATGGACCAATCGATGCGCCCTTCAGCTTTCTCCAACTTCGGCGCATAGGTAACACACGCATTGGGCTGTGCTGCCCCGCTTAGCGTGCCGGCAGCAATCCCGTCGAGGGCGGAAACCATGAGCGGCCCTCCTAGATCCGCAAGGGTATCGTGGAGACCCTGGGCGGTCGTTTGGGCCGTGATGGCGACCTCAGCAGTGGCGAACATGGGGCCTGTGTCTAGACCTTCCTCCATTCCCATTACCGTGACCCCGGTGATCGCATCGCCAGCCAGAATAGCGCGCTGAATAGGGGCGGCGCCGCGCCAGCGAGGCAACAGTGATGCATGAACATTTAAGCAACCCAACCGGGGCGCGGCAAGTACGTCGGCCGGCAAAATGAGGCCATAGGCGGCAACCACCGCCGCGTCTAGGTCGAGCTCGACGAAATCTTGGCGATCAGATTCTGCCTTAAAATTGACCACCGTGCGCACATCCAGTCCTCGCGCCAAGGCCTCCGCATGGACGGAACAGTGCCGCTCCTTATGACCGCGACCGGCCGGTCGCGGCGGCTGGGCGTATACACAAGCGATCTCGTGGCCGGCATCCAAGAGGGCGGCGAGTATGGGCACAGCGAAGTCAGGGCTGCCCATGAAGGCGAGACGCAAGGGGGTGTTGGCAATTATCATCGCACCGCCGCCTAGTCTTCTGTCGCCTGTTTCTTCACCTTTTTCAGCTTGCGCAGGATCATATTACGCTTCAGCGCCGAAATGTGGTCGACGAACAAGATACCTTCGAGATGGTCCATTTCGTGTTGAATACAGGTCGCCAGAATGCCGTCAGCATCCATCTCCAGAACCTTATTGTTCTCATCTAGATAACGGAGAGTGATACTCTCCGGACGGACCACGTCGGCATAGTGCTCCGGCAGGGATAGGCATCCTTCCTCATGGGCGTTGTCATCGGAAGAAACGGCGATGATGTGCGGATTGGCCATCCGGATCGGTGCGGGACCATCATCCTGACGGGCGCAATCCACAACGATGACGCTGCGCGTATCGCCGACCTGCGGGGCAGCGAGACCGATGCCGTTTGCCGCGTACATGGTTTCCAACATGTCGTCCATGAGGGCGCGCACGGAATCGTCAACATTATCGACGGGCTTGGTTTTGATCTTCAGGCGCGGATCAGGCGCAATTATGATGGGCATCAGGGCCATGCGGCAAGGGGCTCGGTTCCGTTAACTCGTGGACCTGGACATAGGCGCTGGGAGGCTAGACGTCAAGATGAGTGGGGCTTATCGCAGGCCGACCGATTTAATTGGGTTGAACAGAAACGGGGACACGCGGCAAACTAATGGCGAAACTATTTGGACCTGGCGGGCGTGCCGCAAATCACCTTGGATGTCCAATACGCGAGAGCCTCCTAATGAAGCGATCAACAGGAGCCCGCCCAAGCTTGTCCCACCGGCAGCCCCCGCGCTAGGCTAGGCGCCAATGGGAGGAGCCATCATCATGCAGACAAGCCCGGAACCCCAGGCGGATTACATTATCATCGGCGCCGGCTCCGCCGGCGCGGCTTTGGCGCATCGGCTGAGCGAAGATTCAGACACCCACGTTCTGCTATTCGAAGCCGGCAAAGCAAGCCACCCCTACACGCCGTTACCAATCAGCTTCGGTCTGTTGATTGATCGGCCCGGTCCGAACTGGCGGTTCTTCTCGGAACCCGAGGAGACCACCGCGAACCGCAAGATCCCGGTGCCGCGCGGTAAGCTGCTGGGTGGATCATCGGCCATCAACGGCCAAGTCTGGGTGCGCGGGCAACATCTCGACTACGACACTTGGAGCCAACTGGGAAACCGAGGCTGGAGCTGGTCCGCCGTCGCTCCAATCTTCAAGCGGATGGAAAACTACGAGAAGGGTGGCGACGAGCTGCGTGGCGGTAACGGCCCCCAAGGCGTGAGCGAGGTCGACGATCAGAACCCGCTCTATGATGCCATCCTAGATGCGGCCGAAGCTGCCGGTCACCCCCGCAATCCGGATTACAACGGTGCCGATCAGGAAGGCATGGTACGCACCCAGGCCTCGATCCGGAACGGCCGGCGCATGAGCACGGCTGAATGTTACTTAAAAACTGCCCGCCACCGGCAAAACCTGACCATCGTCACCGAAGCTCACACCAACCAACTTATTCTGGAGGGCAAGCGCTGCGTCGGCGTCACCTATGAGCGTGGCGGTCAAATCCACGAGGCGCGCGCACGCCGCGAAGTGATCTTATCCGCAGGCGCCATTGGGTCACCGCACATTCTGGAACTTTCAGGTATTGGCCAGCCAGATCTGTTGAAGACGCACGGGATCGAGGTGTTGCACGAGATGGATGCGGTTGGGGAGAACCTGCGTGACCACATTATCGCCCGCATGCAATGGAAATTGAGCCAGACCCATCTGTCCTATAACCACCGCGCGTCGGGTCTCGGGCTTGTCGGCGAAGTCGCCCGCTATCTGCTCACGCGGCGCGGTTTCCTGAGCCTGCCCGCGGCCCCGGTCATGGGATTCTTGAAATCCCGTCCTGAACTGGCGAGCCCAGACATTCAGTTGTTCGCCATCCCCTATGCCATCAAGGACGTGAAACGTCGCACTCCGCAACCGTTTCCAGCCATGGGGTTTTCCGTTTGCCAGCTTCGGCCGGAAAGCCTCGGTTCCATCCATATTCGATCCGCCGACCCTTACGCTCAGCCAGCAATTCGCTTTAACTTCATGGGCGAGCGAATTGACCAGGAGACGATGATCGCTAGCGTGAAGATGGCCCGCGAGATCGCAGACCAGGCCCCGCTTGAGAAGATCCGAGGCGTCGAACTCGTGCCCGGGGCCGACGTCAGTACCGATGGCGAGATCGAACACTGGATCCGATCGACCTCGGAAACCGCCTACCACCCAATCGGCACCTGCCGGATGGGGCCAAATGGGGTCGTCGACGACCATCTGCGGGTTTATGGCTTGGAGGGCCTGCGGGTTGCGGATGCATCCATATTCCCCACCATGCCATCGGGCAACACCAATGCCCCCAGCATCATGGTCGGCGAAAAATGCGCCGATCTGATCAAGGCCGATGCCGCCGCCACGTGAGTGAAAAACGAACCATACTCGGCGGCACGCCTTCCGTATTGTTCACAGGGGCCGAGAGCCTGCAACCAGCCTTCGTCAATCTGGTCTTGAATGCCGTCATTTCTTCCGAAACCGTACACGGCTTCCTTCACGAGAACAGCGCCAACTCGGGGCAGCCGTTCGCGTCCCTAAAACAGTTGTTGGGCATGCTGCTTGCATTCTTCGCCAGAAACCTGGACGGCGCACTCAAGAACGCACCGCATAACCAATCTCGTCGCTGTTCATTGAGGCGGGGGTAACGACCCCGGCATGCCATCTCAAATGACGAGGCCGTTAGGCTGAATCATCGACCCGCTTTCAAGGTTAGGGCCGTCTCGGCCTCGTTACCGTCGCGAAGATAACGGACCGAAAGCGTATCGCCAGGCCGACGCATAAAGATCGCGGTGCGGACATCAGATGGCAAAACAATCGAACGATCATCGATGCTGGTCACAATGTCGCCAACCTCAAGACCCGACGCTTCGGCGGCGCTGCCGGGAATGATCCGGGCGACGCGCGCGCCGCTCCATTGCCGTCGGCCCTCTAGCGACAATGGCTCCGTCAGAAGCCCTGCCCGTCCGATCTTGACCCGACCATAATTCTTAATATCCCAACCAACCCGCCGCACGAGGCCCATGGCGGCGGCAAAATTGACGCCTATATCAGCATCGCTTTTCTTGGTGAAGATTGCAGAGACAATGCCTACCAACCGGCCCTCGCCATCCACCAACGCGCCACCCGATCCGCCCGGGTTTACGGATGCGTCGGTCTGGATAAAATCCTCGATGGGGTTAAAACCGGCGTGCGTCCGCCGACGCGCCGAAACCACGCCGCAGGTGACGCTGAGGCCCAAGCCAAATTGATTGCCGATGGCGCAAACTCGTCCGCCAAGCTTTGGCACCGACGCCGTTTGCGGGACAGGGAATTCCATGGGCGCCTTCAAGAGAGCCAAATCCGTCCGGGGATCACGGCCAACAATGTCAACCGCGACAAAGCGCCCGTTGGCCAAGCGGATATCCACTTTCGCCGCCCGGCCCAATACGTGCGCGTTGGTAACCAGATAGCCGCCATCAAACACCGCCACCGCCGTACCCTCCGGCGCATCCCGCGTCCCAGTGCCGCCGCGCGACATCTGCCCGGGCCTCGCGGGAATAACGGCAACGACGGAATTCATGATCTTCGGATCAAATGACAGGCCGGCAATCGACCAGGTCCCAGCAACCAACAATGCGACCGCGAATAACAGTATGGAAGCCATACGCAAATAACACCATCGGGAGACTTTGCAGCGGATCATAACCGGGAGTATAAGGGGGCGCCCACCGACACGCGAGGCCCAAACAAGAAAAGCTCAGATGGCACTTTTCAACTATCCGCGCGCAATTCACGCGCGTGCGCCGGTGCCACCAGAATTCAGGCTCCACTCGAAGGCCAGGTGGCCGGCAAGGACGAGGTCGCGGCGGACCCGGCGCTGGCGGGAATCGGGAATTCCGCACGGGCGATGTGGCTCTCGAAAACTGGAAAAATTAGGAACGCGGCAAGAGCCGCCCTAATACCGTGCTCGACTTCCCCTGCTTCTAACTTCAGCGCGCTCCGCGGCTAGACTTCCATAACCATGCCATCGCGGCCCGGGTCAGCGCCGCCGTCCCATTGGCTACCCTTGATCCGAATGCCATGCACACCGGCGAAATGGTAGCTGAGGTAGGTCCGGCGCACCGGATAGCCTCGGCCCTTCAGTTCCGCCTCAACGAAACGCGGGATGCGGTTAGCAATATCGATGGTGTCCGACGTCGTGCAGAACCGGGGCGCCGAGATGGCCTGCTGCGCATCCATACCAAAATCGATGACGTTTAGAATCGCCTGTAACACGCCCATGGTAATGAAGGTGCCACCGGGCGCGCCAACAACGAAATAAGGCTTGTCCCCATCGAAAACGATGCTTGGCGCCATCGCCGTGAACCGAGATTTGCCGGGCGCTAGGGAATCAGGGTTTCCGGGACGTGGGTCGAAAACAGCCATGCAGCCGTTGTACATGAACCCAAGCCCGTCGGAGACCACCCCCGACGGCATGCCCAGGGAATGAGTCATCGACACACAGTTACCAAACTCATCCACCGTGGACACCTGGGTCGTGTCCTTTGACTCCGCACCGCCGGCGGCAACCAGGCGCGGCACGTGTGTCTTTACGCCGGATTTGATCCGCTCAGCCAGCCCAGCGGCATAACCTTTGTCGCACAGGTGGTCCAGGGGCACATCTACGAAACGCGGATCTCCCACGTGGCTGTCCTTGTCCACGGTAGCGATCTTCATGGATTCGGACACGACAGCGATGTAGTCGGCGGAGTTGTGACCCATGGCGGCCAGGTCAAAATTCTCCAGGATGTTGAGCATTTCCAACACCATCACCCCGCCAGTGGGCGGCGGCGGCACGGCAATGCGATAGCCCCGGTATTCCCCCCAAAGTGGTTCGTGGTCCTCAGGCATAGCCGCCTTTAGGTCGTAATGGGAGATCAAACCGCCGTTGGCCTGCATATCACGAACGACCTCATCGGCGATAGCGCCGGTATAGAAATCGTCAACCCCGTTCTTAGCGACGCGTCGCAGAGTGTTCGCCATATCGGGGTTGCGCAGAATTTCCCCAGGGCGACGCAAGGTGCCGTCCTCCTTGAAGTAGATCTTGCGGCTGCCTTCCGAGCACTTAAACTTCTCGATCTGGGGGACGCGGCCGGTGCCCTCTTTGACCTCCCAGAAATAACTCACGTGGGGGCGCACCATGAACCCGCTTTCCGCATAGTCGATCGCCGGCTCCAGAAGCGTCGCGAGGTTCATGGTTCCGAAGCGTTTCAGCGCTTCATCATAGGCACGAAGGCTCATGGGCGAGGTGATCGAACCATAACCCATCTCATTAACCCGGCCTTTGAGGATGAAGCCAAACCCATCCTCGGCCTCATGTTCGATGAGGTCCGCCCACATATCCGGGGTTACCGCTAACGGCGCGCGGCCATGGAAATCGAGCAAGAGATGCTCGCCGCGATCTGCCATATAGAGATGCATGGATCCGAATCCAGCGATTCCACACATCTGCGGATCGACGACGGTCTGCACCACTGCGCAAGCAATTGCCGCATCGACGGCGTTCCCACCGTTCTTCAAGGCCAAGGCTCCCGCCTCGACGGCCTCCGGCTGCGGGGCCGATACCATTCCATGGGTCATCTTAGCTTTCTCCTTCGACCAGGCGGGGTATTCAGTCGCGGAAACTGGGGTCGATGCCGTCCAGCATCCTGAGCTCGGCAGCCCAGGCAGTTTCGTTCAAGCCGCGGATATTGTCGAACTGGCGCGCGGCGTGCTCACAGGTCTTCGGCGACGGCACCATCAGCGCGCTGCCTCCCGCCTGGGCCATCACCTGAATCTCGCAAGCCTCATGCAGGCGCCGCATAGTGCCGAAGGCCTGAGCCACGGTATCGCCAACGGATAAGAGACCGTGGTTCCGCATGATCATAGCCTTGTGCAATCCCAAGTTTTTGGCCATCCGATCGCGTTCCTCGAGGTTGTCGGCGATCCCTTCGTAATCGTGATAGCCAAGCCGGTTATAGAACTCCATGGACTTTTGATTGAGCATTAGAAGCCCCAGTTCCTGCGCCCCCACAGCGCAGCCGGCTTTCGTATGGGTGTGCATGACACAATGGGCGTCATCGCGACCCAGATGTATGGCGGAATGAACGATGAAACCAGCCTGCAGAATCGGATAGGGGCTATCCATCACCTTATTGCCTTCGCGGTCGATCTTCACCAAGCTAGAGGCGGTGACTTCGTTGAATTTCAACCCAAAAGGATTGATCAGGAAATGTTCCGTATCGGGAACGCGGGCCGTGTTGTGAGTGAACACCCAGTCATCCCAGCCGTAATGCGCCAACAGGCGGTAGCAAGCGGCCAAATCTTCCCGCTGCTGCCACTCCGCGTCGCTGACCATATCTCGGACCCTGATTTTTGTTGCCGCCTCGGCCATGTCACTTTACCCTCTTTGATGCGCCGCGATTTTGCCCAATGGCGCCATGGCGCGCAAGGTACAGGCATTCCATTCCCGATGAATTTCGATGATGGTTAAACCGCCATTGATGGATCGCCTCTACCGCAACGCCGTCGCCTCACATAAAGCCGGCGATCTGAAGGCGGCTGCCCAGGGCTATAGCGCCGCCTTGGAGCTGGACCCTAACCATTTGCCCGCACTCAACAACCTAGCCGCCACGAGAGCCGCGCTGGGGGACCCCGACACCGCCGTCGCACTCTATCGAGATGCCATCGCTCGCCATCCAAACGCAGCGGAACCACATGGCAACCTCGGCAATCTATTACGCAACATCAATGATCTGGAGGGCGCCGCCGAACACTATGTTGCCTGCCTTGAACGGGCACCGGGCGTAGCGGAGGTCCGCTACGCGCTCGGCGTCGTACTTCAGGCCCTGGACCGCACTGATGCCGCCGCGACACATCTTCGGCGCGCCGCCAGGGACCTGGGTCCGGACCCCCGCCCCTGGACCGCACTGGCCGCCTTGGCCCTCAAGCGAAACCAAACGGAAGACGCAGCGGCATACATCGCGAAGGCGTTGGCCGTGGCGCCTGAGAATGCGGATGCCCTAAACGTTGCGGGCCTCATTTCCCACGCTAGAGCGGACTTCGCCAGCGCGCGTGCGACCTTTGACAGGGTCCTCGCGGCGGACCCAAACCACGCAGAAGGCCATTACAACCGAGGTACACTACGCCTACTCCTGGGTGACTTGCCAGCCGGCTGGGCGGACTTTGAGTGGCGCTGGCGGAACCGTCCCCCGCTTTCAGGCGCGCCGGCGCATCTACCCCAGTGGCGCGGGGAAGACCTTCGTAAACAGACGCTGCTGTTACTCGGCGAACAAGGTTTTGGCGACACGATCCAGTTCATCCGTTTCGCGCCCGTGTTACAGGCAAAGGGCGCACGCGTGATCGTACATTGCCGTCCGCCACTCCACCGCCTGATCGCTGAGGCGCCAGGGGTCGATGGGGTTGGCGATCCGGGGGATACTGTCAATGCCCAGGTTTGGACCCCCCTGATGAGCTTGCCGTTCCTCCTCGGGACAAGCGAAGCCGACATTCCCGCCAACGAGGGCTATTTGCGCCCGCCCCGGAGAACAGCGCGGGCGCAAGGCCTTCGTCGGGTCGGTCTGGTGTGGGCAGGCAGTCCGACACATGGCAACGACGCCGCCCGATCCATGTCCCTGGAGCATCTGGCCCCAATCCTGACCTGCAGCTCCTGCGTTTTCTATAGCCTACAAATGGGCGAACGCCGCGACGACCTGAGCCGGCACGCCGGCGCCGGGAAGATCGTCGACGTCATGTCAGACGTGACCGATTTTCGTGACACGGCCGAACGATTGGGCGACCTCGATGCACTTATCAGCGTCGATACAGCCGTCGCCCATCTGGCTGGCGCCATGGGTCTGCCCACGTTTGTCCTGCTCCCGCACACGCCAGACTGGCGATGGATGCTGTCGCGCTCGGATACACCCTGGTACCAGTCTGTGCGGCTATTCCGGCAAACCACCCCGGGAAATTGGCGCGAGCCCATAGGGGCCCTGCGCGAGGTCTTGTCGGCCCACGGCGAGCCTTAGGGAGACGGCGACAAGTTCAGCAAATTGGTCATACGTTGGCGGATGACCGCAAATCGCCAATCTGCGTCTTTTCGTCGTTCCATTCGATGTCGCCGATCGACGGGAAGATGAAACTGTGGCGAACGCCGCCGGGGCGTTCCAGATCTCCGTTCTTCATCGTATGGCCTTTTCGCCAGAAAATCGCCGTTGCGGCTAACCAAGTGCTTGAACATTCCACCAACTCCTATTTTCGGATCAACAAAAGCCGTAATTGTAGAATATTGACCAACAAGGCATTTCGTCAGTGACAAGCGTCACACTATAATGGTCCCGACGCCCTAAAATGATCAGACAGGAATTGGATGCGCCATATGTCACAATTCTCCGCTCCCGGGATCGACCTTAAGTTACTGCCGGATCCGGCCGCCTATGATTTTGATCTGGAAAACGCCCTGAACGGCGTCGTCGCGCTGCAATCGCAGGTGCCAGACAGCGCCTACACTGCGGGTATCCTTGGTACGGAACGAACCGGCCATGGCGTAGTGATCGACGAAGATGGACTGATCCTGACTATCGGCTACCTGGTCGTCGAGTCGGAAACCATCTGGTTGATTGACCATTCGGGCGTGGCCGTTCCGGGCCACGTGGCCGGATACGACCACGAAACGGGTTTCGGCCTCGTGCAGGCCCTTGGCCGGCTGAACGCCCCTCCCCTGCCTATCGGTTCCGCATCCCAGATCGCGGTCGGCGATTCCGTCGTTTTTGCCGGTCACGGCGGTCGGGCCAGCGCCATTGCTACCAACGTCGAGGAAAAGCGCGAATTCGCGGGTTACTGGGAATACTTATTGGATGAGGCCCTGTTCACATCGCCGGCGCATCCATTCTGGGGTGGCGGCGCGCTGATCGGCCCCGATGGCAGCTTGTGCGGTATCGGGTCCCTGTACGTACAGGAGAACCGGGCCAGCGGCCAAACTTATGACGGCAACATGATCGTGCCGATTGATCTGCTGGGCCCCATCCTCAATGACCTTCGCCAGTTCGGCAGCCCACAGCGGGCCGCGCGGCCGTGGATCGGGGCGCTGACCGCGGAGTCGGATGGCCGGATTGTCGTTGTCGGCTTGTGGGACAATGGGCCGGCAGATTCAGCCGGACTAAAGCCCGGCGATCTGATCGTCGGCGTTGCCAAACAGTCCGTGTTGACGCTGCCCGAGTTGTTCCGCACAATGTGGTCACTCGGGAAAGCGGGTACGGAGGTGCCGCTCAACGTACTCAGGGCCGGCCAACTCATGGACATCATGATTCAGTCGGAAGACCGATCCACCTATTATCAGACGCCGCGGGTCCATTGACGGCGGCCGTCCGTATGGGCTCGGCGTCTGCGGAAGCGCGTCCGGCGCAAGCTGTCTCCCGGGTACATCTACCCAATGCTAATGTCTTCTTGATTCACAGCGCGCTGGGCCAAGCCTGGGCCGACAATACCTACGCGACGCTGATGACAGACGTTTCTTGGCGCACCGCGTCTATTCAAATGTTTGGCCGACGGATTCCATCACCGCGGTTGACCGCATGGGTGGGGGACCACGCGTACACGTATTCCCACCTTACATGGCCGCCGGCGCCGTGGAGCACAACGATGCACGCCATCCGACAACGCGTTGAGGATTTGACCGGCACATCATTCAACGGGGTTCTCCTCAACCTTTACCGCGACGGGCGCGACAGCATGGGCTGGCACAGCGATGACGAACCGGAACTTGGCCGAAAACCTGTCATCGCATCACTTAGTCTAGGCGCGCCGCGCCGGTTTGTGTTTCGGGCGCTCAAAAATCATGCCCACAAATTCCGGCTCATCCTGAACCACGACAGTCTCCTAATCATGTCCGGCGAAACCCAGTCCCATTGGCAACATGCCCTACCAAAAACCACCAAACCAGTGGCGACGAGGATCAATCTGACATTTCGTTGGGTCTACGGATAGAGCGAAACGCTATTTCTTGTATGACCCAGACAGGCCATCCGGACAAATTTTGGAACCAGAGTACTTAGAAAAGTAAAATCCCATCAAAGATTGCGCTCCGATAGCGCTTGATAGAGGCCCGCCAGGAGCCGCGTCCGGGGAACAATGGAGGAAACGCTCAGGTATTCAGTCTTGGTGTGGACACCGTCGCCGCACACACCCAAGCCGTCCAAGGTTGGGATGCCCATAGCACCGGTTATATTGCCGTCGCTACCACCGCCATACTGTCCTTCCCCTAATTCCAGCCCAACGTCTCGGGCAATACGCTGGGCAACATTGAGCAAGTCCCGAGTAGCGTCGTTTGCCTGAAACAAAGGCCGGATCGGTCCTTGTTCAACCACCAGCCGGACATTCCGGTCGGGAGAAATTAGGGCGCCCATGCGCCGCTGAATATCGTTGAAGGCTTCCGGTGTTGGCGCTATACACAATACTTCAGCGGAACAATGGGGTGTCACGACGTTGACAAAGGTTCCACCATGAACCTTCCCAACCCGGTAGGTCGTTTCCTGATCGATGTCGGAGTAGGCCTCAATCTGCGTAATTAGTTGTGCCATAACGGCAATGGCGCTGTGACCAGGCCCAACTGGCCGTCCTGCATGTGCAGGTTGACCGATGGTGCGCAGTTTATAGCGCAGTACGGAGTGACGACCGGTGACGAAGTTCTCCTTTCCTGGCTCTGGAACCAACACATACCGATGGGCACGGGCCTCGGTCTCAATAAATGGGCGCGAGAACGGACTGCCAATCTCCTCATCAGGAATGAACATGAACGTCATTGGCCGGCGCGGCGTCACGCCCATTTTAAGCACATGGCGAAGTGCTTCGATAGCGATGTACATGCCACCCTTCATATCGAGCACGCCCGGACCATAGAGTCGATCGCCATCACGGCTTACCGCTAGCTCCCCTTCTATCGTGCCGATATCATGCACCGTATCGAGATGACCGAGAACCAGAATGCCGGGCCCCTCTCCCCACGGGAAATGGGCGCGAACAATATCGCCAAATTGTGTGCCCCCATCATAACGCGTGATGACGGCCCCCAACTCGCCCATAACCGCTGCTGCTTCATCCATCATGCGGTTCACGGCGTCCGTATCATAACTGGGGCTCTCCATAGAAGCCCACCGGGCAATACCTGAGGCAATGGCCTCGCCATCAAATTCTATGTCCGAAATTGACATCGGGTACTTATTCTGCCGCTACCGCAGACCCATCCACGGCAATAGCGTTCAGCAGGCTGGTGCGAATCGCGCTGATTTTGGTTTCACTCTCCATCTTCAGGCCAAACACATCTTTTACGTAAAAGACATCAACAACCCGCTCACCAAAGGTTGAGATGTGGGCGCTGGAAATCTGCAGCCCCCCGTCCGTCAGCGCTTGGGTCACGTCATACAGCAATCCCGGGCGGTCCCGACCGTTGATTTCGATGACCGTGAGAGTGTTCGACGCGTTGTTATCGATAAGTACGCGAGGCGGCACTGTGAACACTTCGGTCCGGCGGCGCATGGGACCGGCCGCACATTCGGCAAACTCCCGCGCCGGACGGACCTTCCCTTGGATGGCGTCGGCGATGCGCTTGCTGAGACGCTTCTGGTCCAACGACCGGGCCAACCCTCCCACATCGCCCAAAAGAATCGCGAAGGTGTCGAGGGCCATTCCGTTAGTAAGCGTGTTGATCTTAGCATCGACAATAGAGGCTTGGGACAGCGCCAGGGCACCGGCAATGTTGGCAAACAATCCGGGGTGGTCCGGCGCATAGACGGTGACCTCGCACACCCCCCGGTGAGGGTCGTCGCGAGCCTCGATAAGGAACGGTTCGTCCCGGGATTCAGCCGCGCGGATCACGTTCGCGTGCCGGACTAGGGTCTCCGTATTTACGCCCAGCCAATAAGCGGGCTGGCCCCGATCCAGGTGCGTTTCGATCTCGGCCCTAGGCCAATCCGCCAGACGGGCTCTCAGGTGGGCCTTGGCACGCTCAACCCGCTCCACCTGTCGCTCTTCGGGGGCGCCGCCACTCAAGACCTCCTGAGCCCGCCAGTAGAGTTCGCGCAGCAAACCAGCCTTCCAGTTATTCCAGACATTCGGTCCGACAGCCCGGATATCAGCGACCGTCAACACCAGCAACATGCGGAGCCGTTCCGGCGACTGCACCTGATCGCTGAAGTCAGCCACCGTCTTTGGGTCGTCGAGATCGCGCTTGAAGGCCAGATGGCTCATCAACAAGTGGTGTCGCACTAGCCAAGAGACTGTTTCCGTTTCCCAATCGCTGAGGCCCAGGCGCGGACAAAGTTTGTCGGCCACTTCGGCGCCCAGCACCGAGTGATCGCCACCACGGCCCTTGGCTATATCGTGCAGCAAAACAGCGACGAACAGCGCCCGGCGCGACTGCACTTCCTTGACCACGTCACAAGAGACCGGGTGCTCTTCCTTGAGGCGGCCCGTGCAGATACCGTCTAGGATGTCGATGGCCCGGATGGTGTGTTCGTCCACTGTGTAGACATGGTACATGTCGTATTGCATCTGCGCTACGACCCGTCCGAAGTCGGGAATGAACCGGCCGAACACCCCGGTCTCGTTCAGCCACATGAGCGCCGTGCGCGGGTCCGGGCCAATCAGGATCTCCATGAACAGGCGGTTCGCCTCCGTGTTCTCGCGTAGGTCGCTGTCCACCAGCTTCAGGTTCTGCGACACCAGTCGCATGGCGCGGGGGTGAATATCCAGGTCATGATGCTGCGCCGCATGGAAGAGCTGCAGCATGCGGACCGGGTTTTTCTTCATGTCCTGGGGGCCATCAATGGTGATCCGTCCGCCCTCAATACGAAAGCCCTCGATCTCCTTCTTGCCGAAACGGATGCCGCTCAGCCATGAGGGCGCGCGGCGCTTCTTGTACTGCTCTTCCAGGACCGCGCACAGAACCCGCGTCAAATCACCGACGTCCTTTGCGGTCAGAAAGTAGTGTTTCATGAACCGTTCCACACCACGCGTGCCGGCGTGGTCCTTGTAGCCCATACGGCCGCCCAGTTCTTCCTGGACATTGAATGTCAGGCGCTCTTCCGGCCTAGCCGCCAAGTAATGCAGATGGCAGCGAACCGTCCAAAGAAAGTTTTCTGCCTTGGCAAAACTCTTTACGTCGGCTGCGGTCAGTACGCCGGCCTCCTCCAAGTCCTGGGCGCTAGCGGCTTGGTAGAGGTACTTAGCGATCCAAAACAAGGTTTGCAGATCGCGTAGGCCCCCCTTGCCCTCTTTCAAATTGGGCTCAAGGACGTATCGGGTGTCGCCCATACGCCTGTGGCGCTCATCGCGCTCAGCCAGCTTCTCCTCGACAAACTTTGGTCCGCTGCCGACCACCAGTTCCTCGCGAAATCGCGCCTGAAACTCGCGGAACAAGGCCTGGTTACCCCAGAGCCAGCGGGCGTCCAAAAGGCTGGTCCGAATGGTTAAATCGTCGCCTGCAAGCCGAATGGTTTCCTCAATAGAGCGCGTCGCATGGCCGACCTTGAGGCCCAAGTCCCAGAGCGAATAGAGCGTGTATTCCACGACCTGTTCCGAATGTGGCGTCAGCTTGTACGGCAACAAAAACATCAAATCGATGTCAGAGAACGGTGCCAACTCGCCGCGCCCATAGCCGCCCGTAGCGATCACCGCCATCTGCTCTCCAGTAGTTGGATTGGCGGCAGGGTAGATGCTGCTCAAGGCAAATTCGTGGATCAGGCGCACTACCTGATCCATCAGATACGCGTTTGCATGCGTGGTCTCAGGGCCGCCAGCTTCGACGTCTTCAAAGCGGCGACGCACCTCCTCCCAGCCGGTTCGATAGGCACGCTTAAAGATTTCGAGGACCTGGCCTTGGGTCTTCGGCGTGTATCCAGACCACGCCACCAATTCTTCCAACTCAGCTTTCAAGGCTTTGCGGTCAATGATCTGGCGGGGCTCTCGAACACTCTCTTGCGGCATGGCGGGCCGATCTCCTGAGGTAGAGAAACTATAGTTCGTCAGGGCCGCCAAGCAAAGGTGAAACGAATCTTCAACAAACGTTTTGGTTACATCACAAATGCGCCTTACATCCTTGGCGCATCTAATTGATATAACCATCCCAATGAAACTTAAATAGATCGTCGGGTTGAGCCTGTTTTTGCCGACAATCGGAATTACTTAATTAAGATTATTCGTTTGTTTGATCATCCCGAAGCCGTTTTATTTCATATACAAAGTCAAGTGCGGTGCGTGGGGTCATATCGTCTGGGTTTATGCGGTCTACAGCCTGTTCGACGAGTGTAGGTCCTGTCTGTTCAGCGGCGGACGATGGCCCAGAAAGAGATTGGAATAAGGGTAAATCTGCCGCCAGATCACGCATGGCGGACACTTGTTCATCGGCCTCCAAGGTTTTCAACACGGCCTCGGCTCGGTTCACGACCCCAGCCGGCAGCCCCGCCAATTTACCCACATGGATTCCGTAGGATCGATCCGCCGCACCTGCAGCCACTTCATGCAGAAACACCACGTCGTCCTGCCATTCCTTCACTCGCATGGCGTGGCAACTGAGATGATCGAGACGGCCCGACAAGGCCGTCAATTCATGATAATGCGTGGCGAACAAAGCCCGGCAGCGGTTCTCTTCATGGAGGTGCTCGACCACCGCCCAGGCGATAGAGAGACCATCGTAAGTCGCCGTGCCGCGCCCAATTTCGTCAAGTATCACGAGCGCACGGGCCCCCGCCTGATTGAGAATGGTCGCGGTCTCAACCATTTCCACCATGAAGGTCGACCGCCCCTGGGCTAGATCGTCCGACGCGCCGACCCGGGAAAACAGCCGGTCAACCACCCCAATACGCGCCGCCGCCGCCGGCACGAAAAATCCGGCCTGAGCCATCACCGCGATCAGCGCATTTTGGCGCAAAAAGGTACTCTTGCCCGCCATGTTAGGTCCCGTCAGCAGCCACAACCTACCCTCATCTTCGATCCCGTTAGCGGGGTCCAGATGGCAATCGTTTGCGACAAATTGACCGTCGCCGCTCCGCTCCAGAGCCGCCTCCACCACAGGATGACGGCCGCCTTCGATGGTAAAGGCATAGCTGGCGTCCACGGACGGCCGCACATAGCGCCGCGTCACCGCCAACTCCGCCAACGCCGCCATCACATCGACATCAGCCAAGGCTTCGGCGGCCAGCGCCACCGGCTCGGCCTCCGCCATGACCTGCCTCACCAGGTCATCCATTAGGGAAATCTCCAAGGCCAAGGCCCGCTCCGCTGCCTTGAGGATGCGCCCCTCCAGTTCGGAAAGCTCCACCGTGGTAAACCGCATCGCATTGGCCATGGTCTGGCGGTGGATGTAGGGGCTATCCTCCCCTGCTGCCAGACCCTCCGCCTGCTTCGCAGGCAGCTCGATGAAATAACCAAGGACGTTGTTGTGTTTGATCTTCAGGCCGGCGCGGCCCGTGTCTTTGACATATTGGGCCTGCAATTGAGCGATTAATTTGCGGCTCTCGTCGCGGAGCGCCACCAGTTCGTCGAGATCCGCGTGATAGCCGGCGCGGATGAAGCCGCCATCGCGGGCCAGGAAAGGCAGTTCATCAGCCAGGGCATCGGCGAGCCGGGCAATCCGAACCTCGTGGCCGGCCAGGTCCGCTTGCGCATCAACGATATTCTTAGGCAAGGCCACCGCCGGGCTCTCGTCGATCTGCGCCGCCAATTCCATTGCAGCAACCAGGCCATCGCGGACGGCGGCCAAGTCGCGTGGCCCGCCCCGACCGACTGTCAAGCGTGACAAGGCCCGGGCCACATCCGGCGCAGCACCCAGAACATCTCTCGCATCCGCTCGCATGCGACCATCATCGACGAAAAACTGAACCGCATCCAGGCGCTCAGCGATGGCCTCCGGGTCTGTCAGCGGCTGCGCGAGTCGTCGCCCCAGGGTGCGAGCTCCAGCGCCGGTGACGGTACGGTCGATGACGCTGAGCAGGCTGCCCTGGGCTTCACCTGACAAGGTCTGCGTGAGTTCCAGATTACGCCGGGTGGCGGCGTCAATCTCCATGATTGCACCGGCCGTGAAACGGACGGGCGGCGAAATACGCGGCAATTTGCCTTTCTGCGTGAGCGCCACGTAATCGACCACGCCCCCCGCGGCGGCGATCTCGGCGCGGCTGAAATCGCCGAAGGCGTCCAGGGCTGCTACGCCATACACTGCCTCCAAACGTTTGCGGCCCAATGCGGAGTCGAAGCGCACCGCCGGCAATGGTGTCAGCCGTTCAGCCCAGGCCCCAACCAAGCCCTCGAAGGCAGGCTTCTCTAGCACCGTGTCGGCGACCAAGAGCTCACCTGGGTCTATCCGGGCCAGTGCAGCGTCTACATCGAGGGCTTCTAGGGGCTGGGTCATAAGCGCGCCCGTGGAGACATCGATCCAGGCCAAACCGAACGCTCTCTGGGTCTGCGCGATGGCGGCTAGGTAGTTGTGGCGGCGCGCATCCAGCAACGTGTCCTCAGTCAGCGTTCCTGGGGTGACAACGCGCACCACATCACGCCGCACAACGGCCTTCGCGCCGCGCTTCTTAGCCTCCACAGGGGCCTCCGTCTGCTCGCAGATGGCGACCCGGAAGCCGTGTCGAATGAGACGGTTAAGGTAGGCCTCGTGACTATGCACGGGCACGCCGCACATGGGAATGTCCTCGCCCTGGTGCTTGCCGCGTTTGGTCAACGCGATGTCCAGCGCCGCTGCCGCTTTCACGGCGTCTTCGAAGAACAGTTCGTAGAAATCGCCCATGCGATAGAACAAGAGGCTGTCCGGGTGATCGGCTTTGATGCCCAGAAACTGCGCCATCATGGGCGTGACGCCGCCCTTCGCAATTTTAGATGGCGGTGGTGGCGTTATGAATTGGCCCTTACCATCCGATTCTTGTTCCTTGCCGGACACGGGTCCCACTGCCGGTGCGGCAACTTCGGCGGCGGTAGCGGGCTTTTCGAAAATGGGCGATGGCATGGGCGACTGCTCGGATTTGGTGCGGAACAATGGCGCTTTACACGCCGCAGGGCTTTGGCACAATGACCTTAACAGTCTTGGCTTGGTGGTGAAAGAAACGCGAGAGCACCGATCGTGTGGACACGATAAAATCTCTTGGGGCAGATTGAACATCATGGACGAACAAGCGAACAAGCTCCTGGGCCAAGAGGCGCTACGCATGCACGCCAAGGGCCGTCCGGGCAAACTGGAGGTCCACGCGACCAAACCATTAACAACGCAGCGGGACCTGACATTAGCCTACTCACCCGGTGTCGCCGCGCCCTGCCTGGAAATCCACCACGACGCCGATCTGGCTTACGACTACACGGCCGTGGGCAACATCGTCGCCATCGTGTCAAACGGCACGGCCGTTTTGGGCCTTGGCAATATCGGGGCGCTGGCCGCAAAGCCGGTGATGGAAGGCAAGTCTGTCTTGTTTAAGCGTTTCGCCGACGTGGACGGCTTCAACGTCGAGGTGCATTCTGAGGACGTTGACGAGGTGGTTGAGACCGTAAAGCGGTTCGGCCCCAGCTTTGGCGGCATCAATCTCGAAGACATTAAGGCACCCGAATGCTTCATCATCGAACAGCGCCTGCGCGAAGAGCTGAACATTCCGGTCTTTCATGACGACCAGCACGGTACCGCCATCATCACGGCCGCCGGCCTGATCAACGCGCTGGAACTCACGGGCCGCAAGATCGATCGTTTCAAGATGGTGATTAACGGTGCCGGATCCGCATCCATCGCCTGCGCAGAGCTTTTCATCAACATGGGAATGCCGCGAAAGAACATCATCATGTGCGATTCCAAGGGTGTAATCTACAAGGGCCGCAAGGAGGGTATAAACCAGTGGAAGTCAGCCTACGCCTCCTCCACGCCGACCCGCACCCTGGAGGAGGCCCTGAAGGGCGCCGACTGCTTCATCGGGCTCTCGGTCGCCGGTGCCGTTACCCCGGATATGGCGCTCTCCATGGCCGCCCAACCCTTGATCTTCGCAATGGCTAACCCGAATCCGGAGATCACTCCCGAAGACGTGCGCGCCGTGCGCGATGATGCCATTATCGCCACGGGCCGGTCAGATTATCCAAACCAAATCAACAATGTCTTGGGTTTCCCTTATATTTTCCGCGGCGCGCTGGATGTGCGGGCATCGACCATCAACGATGAAATGAAGATCGCCGCCGCACAGGCCCTGGCGGAACTCGCCCGCGAGGACGTACCCGACGAGGTAGACGCCGCTTACGCCGGCTCGCGCCTTCGCTATGGGCCCGATTATCTGATCCCTGCACCCTTCGATCCGCGCCTGATCATCGCCGTGCCAAAGGCCGTAGCTCAAGCCGCCATGGACTCCGGCGTCGCCCAGCGGCCGATTATCGACATGGGCGCTTATGAGGTCGAATTATCGTCGCGCCTCAACCCAACGGCAGGTTCCTTGCACGGGATTTTCGAGGGCCTGCGGGCCAACCCTAGGCGAGTGGTCTTTGCCGAAGGGGAAGAAGAGAAAAGCATCCGCGCCGCTTATGCCTTCCTGAACGGCGGGTTCGGTACGCCCGTGCTGGTCGGCCGGGAAGAGCGGATCAAGGATGCTTTGGATCGCTTGGGCCTGCCAGCCTCCAACGACATCGAGATCACCAATTCAAAGCTCAGTCCAGACACGCAAACCTACATGGATATGCTCTACGAACGTATGCAGCGCCGCGGCTATCTGGAGCGCGACTGCGAACGCCTGGTGAAACGCGACCGCAATCTGTTCGGCGCACTGATGGTGGAAGCCGGCGACGCCGATGTCCTGGTCACGGGCTTGACCCGCAATTACCACCGCGCGCTGCAACAGATCATGCATGTCCTTGAGGTCGCTCCAAAACGTCATGCCTTCGGGTTGTCACTGGTCATGTCGCGTGGGCAGACCTTGTTTGTCGCTGACACTGCCGTGCACGAAGTCCTGTCCGCCGAACAGATAGCCGACATCGCCGAACAGACATCGGAGGTGGCCCGCAGCCTAGGCCATAGCCCGCGTATCGCCTTGATCTCTTACTCTAACTTTGGCCACCCGGAACTGGCCCGTGCGGAGGTGGTCCGTGACGCAGTGAAGCTGTTGGAGAAGCGAAACGTGAGCTTCGAATACGAGGGCGAAATGACCGTCGAGGTCGCACTCAACGAAGAGGTCATGAAGAATTATCCGTTCTGCCGGCTCACGGGTCCCGCCAATATTCTGATCATGCCGAGCCTGCACACCTCCCAGGTTTCCACCCAGTTATTGAAAGAACTAGGTGGCGGCACCGTGCTAGGCCCCGTACTTATGGGCCTCAGCAAGCCCGCGCAAATTGTGCCCATGGGGACGACGGTATCAGACATGGTCAACATGGCGGCCTTGGCAGCCCAGTCTGCGGACTAACGCTTAGACGGGTGCAACCTTCTCCAAGGGCACATCTCGCCCAGCGGGCAGGTTGGTGATTAGGTCGTCCAGCAGGTCTGCTTTGATTCCCTGGCGGGCCGGGTCCGCCCAGAGGTTCGTCCACTGTTTGGGGTCATCGGCAAGGTTGTAAAGCTCTCCTTCGGTGCCATCGTAGAAGTTGGTCGCGCCGTAGCGCGTCAGCACCCAGCCATCACGGTAAAGGGTCTGAAGCTCCACCGTATTGCCGTCCCAGGTATCGTACCACTCGGTAATCGTCCGTTCGCGACCCCCCTCGCCGTTGGCTTGCGGAAACGGAGCGCCCTGCATCCAGACCGGCATAGGAAGGCCAGCGGCCACACAAATGGTTGGGGCAATATCCACATGTCCGACCGGTTCGGCGACGGCTGCTGAGACGATGCCCCGAGCCGGTGCCGGCCGCCAGATCAAGGGAACATGCATGAGTGCCTCAATGTGATATGGTCCCTTGAACAGCATGCCAAAGTCGCCCTGGAACTCGCCGTGATCTGTGGTGAAGATGATCTCTGTGTCCGCGTCCCAGCCCCGGTCCTTGACGTACGCAAGCACCTGACCAATGGCCTCGTCGATGAGCTCATTCTCGGCGTGAACCATGGCGTTGACCTCGCGGATGCGGTCCGCGGTTGTCTCGGCGGGAACGAAAGTGGGCGGAACCTCAAACGCGAATTGGGCCTCGCCTGTGTACCACTGGATCCAATGGCGCGGCTTTTCGGCTAAGACCTCCAGACACTTCTCCGGCGAACCAGGATAGCTATCGGGCACCGGTAAATCCCGCCAATCGAAACGTTGGGCCGCTTCGCGCGGCGGGTCCCAAGGGTGGTGCGGATCGGGGAAGCTCATCCAACAGAACCAGTCCGCGTCATCAACCAATCCGTCCAGCCATTCAATAGTCCGACTGGCCGTCCAATGGGTGTGGTAGAGCGCAATGGGAATGGGATTATCGGCAACCTGCGGCGCGCCAGTTTCCGTCCATCCTCGATTCGACGGCGCGCCGGCGACGGCGTATTCATGAAAACCCTCGACAAATTCGGGATGGTTCTCGGCCAGCCATTTGGGATAGTGAAACAGGGATCGCCCGGCCCGGCCCGTGTGACCACAAAGCTCCATGTGATCGAACCCCCGGTACGGCCCTGTTGTCTCCTCGGTCGCCGCCATATTCTCGAAAAAGGTTTTGCCTGCATGCGGATCCAGATGGGCCTTGCCGATCAGTGCCGTCTTGTAACCTGCGTCCTGGAGGACGTGGGCGAGACTATCCTGATCAGGCGGCAGTTGAATACCGTTCGACGTCACCCCGTGGCAGCGGATGCTTTGGCCTGTAAGGATCGTCGACCGTGCCGGCATGCAGACCGTACTCTGGTTTCGAGCCTGAGAGAAATTGATGCCCGCGGTCGCCAAACTATCCAGGTTCGGCGTCTTGGCAAACCTGCCGCCATTGCAGCCCAGCGCGTCAAACCGTTGTTGATCGGTAGTAATGAGAAGGATTTTGCGCCCCACGCTGGTCTCCGTTGATCGCCCAAGAACTCGGCCGACTATGGCCGAGCCTCAAAGTGTGAACAATCGATCGTGTTTCATTCACACCTGCTAAAATAAAGCCCGTATCTCCTTCATCGCTGACTCACGCCGTTCACCTGGCGCCGCATGAGCCAGACCAGCAGAACAAGACCAGGCACCGCCACAACAATAGTGGTAAGAAAGAACAGGGCCCATCCCAAATGATCAGCTAGCCAACCACCGCCCGCCGCAAAAACCGTCCGGGCCTGTGCCGTCAGGGAAGTCAATAGCGCATATTGCGTCGCCGTGAACTGCACGCTGCAGAGCGACGACAAGTACGCCACGAAGGCCGCCGTAGCCATAGCGCCAGTCAAATTCTCCACCGCAATGGCAAAAGTTAGCGCGCTAAGGCTTTTGCCCGCCGTAGCCAACCAGGCAAACGCCAGATTGCCCGTGAGCTGCCCAACTCCCGTGACGAACAGCGCCTTGAGCAGCCCTTGGCGCGCCACCAATACGCCACCCAGAATGGCGCCCGTCAGCGACATCGCCAGCCCCCACCCCTTGGTAATCACCGCAATCTCGGTGCCGGAGAACCCCATGTCCGCGTAGAACGGGTTGGCCATGGCGCCCAAAAGGGCATCGCCGTATTTGTAAACAGCCACGAACAACAGGATGACGATCCAGTGCTCGCGCGTCATGAACTCTCGGAACGGCTCGACCACCGCGTTCTGGAACCGGGCCCGCCAATCTTCACATGCCGGCTCCGGCCCTTCTAGACGCAACGGTTCCGGGAGCCAGAGCGTCACCGCCATGCCCAGCACCATCAGCGCCGCCATGGCCGCGTAGGCCCAAAACCAGCCGTAGACGTCGGCCAAGATCAGGGCGCCGGCGCCAGCGGCCAGGGTTCCAATTCGGTAACCATTGACGAAGTTGGCTGCGCCGCTGCCTTGTTCCTCGTCGTCCAACATTTCGATGCGGAAGGCGTCGACGACGATATCCTGCGTGGCCGAGGCAAAGGCCAGGGCCACGGCCCAGAACGCGGTCAGCGTCAGCGCTTCGCCAGGTCTTGTCGCACCCAGTGCCAAAATGGTGGCGACGACGGCAACCTGGGCACATAGCAGCCAACTGCGCCGCTGGCCAAGCCGAGCCGCCAAGACCGGGATACGGATATGGTCGACCAAGGGCGCCCACAAAAACTTGAACCCGTAGGCCGTGCCGGCCAGCGAGAACCAACCGATCTCCGTCAGGGAAACACTCTCCTGGCGCAACCAGAACGACAGTGTGGAATAGACCAAAAGCAGCGGCAAGCCACTGGCGAAGCCGAGGATGAAAAGCGCTAGGATTCGCCGATCCAAATATAGCCATACGGCGGCGTTCCAGGACCTCAAGTAGCGTCTCCCTCATCCAGTAGCGCCATGCACGCCATCTGGACCTTCTCCATAGACACGGCAGCAACACAGGGAAACGACGCCTTCGTGTCATCCCGCTTATGGCAACGCCAGAAACAGTGGTAGCAACCCATCCGCTCATAGACGAAACGCGCGTGTCTCGGCGCCACGCCGTCAGGGTAGGGAACGAAGCAACCGAAGTGTCCGCCTCCGACAATGACCACGGTCTTGGCACCGAGTGCGATAGCCACATGGGCGGGGCCTGTATCATTGCTGACCACCAACGCCGCGCCCTTCATTATATCGAGAAGTTCCGGCAACGTTGACTGGCCGGTCATGTCGGCGATACCTTCATCTTTGCGAAGGGTCGCTAGGACATCATCGTCGGCTTTCTCTTCGGCCTTGCCGACAAAGACGACCCGCAGGCCCCGCGCGCGCAGCCAGCTTGCCAATGCTACGTACTCGGCTAGGGGCCAGCGGCGGCCATGTTCGTTGGAGCCTGGGTTGAGCACCGCATATGGCGCCGTGATCTCGGCGGGCGGCGCTTGCTTTCGCCAGGCGATGACCGGGGTTGCCGGCGCCACGGATTGCCCGGTGACGGCAGCGATGAATGCGGCATGGCGAACCGTCTCATGATCGGGGTACGCGCCCGTTTCGATGACCTCCCACCCCTGGCTCATGTACCAGGTGTACTCGGCCCGGGTACGTTCGTTGATATACGGCAACGCCACAACTGTTCGCGGCGCGCCGGCGACCCAGGCCAGGCTGTCTGACATAAGCGCGCGGCGGAAATAAGCGTCGCCCACGGTAATCTGAGGTGCGAGGAAACGAACTTGGAAGTTCACCTTGAGGCGATAGAAAAAGCGTCGCGCATAGCGATGTTCATTTATGGTGGTTACACGGTAGCCGTCGAATACGTCGCCGGCGATCGACGCCCAGCTATCGCACCCCAGCAACGTGATATCATGCGCCAATACCCCAAATGCGTCAGCGTAATGATCGAGGTTATTGCGGAACAGGATCATGTCGCCGATCCCATCCATGCGGATCACTAAAACCCCGCGCCGGCTACGAAACACCGGCCAGTAACGCGCCAGACCGTCAAAAGGCCGGAAAAGCCACCAGCGCCGCCGCATGCCCTGCGGCAGAAGGCGCCAAAAGGCGGAAGCGATGATCACCACACGACGGGACAGTGCATTCATGAAGCGAACCTAGCCCGCGCCGCCCCAAGTGTACATGGCGGGTATGCGGACGGCGGGCTGTGGGATATCAATCGGTGATCACAGCCTCGGCCGACGGCTTCGATGTTAGCCTAGAGCTGTTCGGTCACGTCCCCGGGGATGGTGCCGTCAGCGCCTCGGCCTTCTTGATAATCGGTAGCCTCTCGAATCTCCTGAACGACAACAAGAGCTTGGCTCAGTTCTTTGCGGGAACCAACCTCATCTTACTAGCCTTACGACACAGCACGGCGTTGAATACCAGTCCACTGCGGCTGATGGTGAAGTTGATGACCCGCGCCATCGCCTTTGGCGAATTGGCTTACTTCCTGTTCAACCAGTGGCGGCCAACTCGGCTTCGGCCTTGCGGCTCCAGCGCTTGCGCTCGTGTGGGTCCAGGAACCGCTTGCGCAGCCGGATATGATTTGGCGTCACCTCCACCAGTTCGTCATCAGCGATGTAGGCAATAGCCTGTTCCAACGATAATCGCTTCTGCGGGGTGAGAACAACAGCGTCGTCCTTACCGGCGGCGCGGATGTTAGTGAGCTGCTTGGCCTTCAGCGGATTGACCTCCAGGTCGTTGCCGCGCGTGTGCTCTCCGATGACCATACCACCATAGACCTCGACGCCAGGGCCAATCATCAGGGGTCCGCGCTCCTCCAAATTCTGAAGCGCATAAGCGACCGACCTCCCGGCTGAATTTGATATCAACACGCCCGTCCGCCGCCCAGGAATCTGGCCCGCGTAGTCGTCATAGGCGTGAAACAGGCGGCTCATGATTCCTGTACCGCGCGTTTCGGTCAGAAAATCGCCATGATAACCAATCAGGCCACGCGACGGCGCGATAAATGTAATCCGCGTCTTCCCGCCACCAGACGGGCGCATGTCGGTCATTCGGGCCTTTCGAAGACTCAAGGACTCCACAACAACGCCAGAAAACTCATTATCCACGTCGACTACCACTTCCTCGAAGGGTTCCTGTCGCTCGCCCGTTCTGTGGTTCTTGCGATACAGAACGCGCGGGCGCGAGACCGCTAATTCAAAGCCTTCCCGACGCATGGTTTCGATCAACACGCCTAACTGCAGTTCGCCGCGACCAGCAACTTCGAAGGCGTCCCGGTTCTCAGTCTCGGTGATACGAATGGCGACATTGCCCTCGGCTTCCCGCAAAAGGCGGTCGCGGATCATCCGCGACGTCACCTTGTTCCCATCACGACCGGCTAAAGGCGAATCGTTAATGGAAAAGGTCATCGTCAAAGTCGGCGGATCAATAGGTTGCGAAGGCAAGGGTTCCGTTATCTCCGCGGCGGCCAGCGTATCAGCCACGGTTGTGTCGCCGAAGCCGGCAATGGCTACTATATCGCCAGCAACGGCTTGTTCGACCACCTCGCGTTTTAGTCCGCGGAACGCTAATACCTTCGTAACCCTGCTAGCCTGAATTACATTTCCATCGCGTCCGATAGCGTGGATTGCCGCGTTTGGCTTTATCCCACCGGACTGGATGCGCCCT
>DFRF01000208.1 GCA_002378125.1 Rhodospirillaceae bacterium UBA3470
ATCTAGAAAATATCGTTCAGGCGCCATAGCGATCACCAAATACGAAGGCTTTGGTTTCCCGGATATCTTGCTCCAGGGCCTCCTTGATCGAGGCGTAAAGGTCGCGGCTTGAGACGATGCTGATGCACTTTCCATTTTCTACAACGGGCAAGTGCCGATAACCACGGTTCTGCATTAGTTCCAATGCATCCATGGCGGAGTCTTCGGGTCCCAATATATCTGGGTTTGCGGTCATCACATCGCCGACTATTGTTGTCTTTCCATCCAGGCCGGCGGCCAGGACCTGTTGGGTCAAGTCACGTTCAGTGATGATGCCGATCAGTATCCCATCGTCATCTACCACGATCAATGCTGCGATATGGGCGTCCGCCATAATTTGTGCGCATTTATAAATCGTGTCGTCGACCTTCACCGAGGCGATATTCAGGCGTTGGACGATGTCCGGTATGATTTTCCTGTGCATTACTCTGACCCCTCCGATTCACGCTGTTCGAACTGGTCTTAAATCAGTGTAAGGTAGGTCTGTGACGCAGGGAAGAGAAAACCCAGTAGCTTATTCGCCGTTCATATCCCCAACTGGCGGCGTGATCCGAACCCGGGTGATCTGGTGGCGTTGGCGTTCCAGGATATCAAAACGGAACCCATGGAAGATAAAGGACTGGCCGACGTCGGGAATGCGCCGTGCCTCGTGCAAGACCAAGCCAGCTAGCGTAGCAGCTTCCTCGTCCGGCAGTCGCCATTCGTGTTCGCGGTTTAAATCACGAATGGTCGCCTTGCCCTCGACGATGAGGCTGCCATCCGCCGCGTGGTCGATTTCCGCTGCGGCCACGTCGAGTTCGTCGTCGATCTCGCCGACGATCTCCTCAAGGATGTCCTCTAAGGTGACGACACCAAGGAAACTACCGTATTCGTCAACCACCAGGGCAAAGTGTTCGCGCCGTTCACGAAAGGCCTCCAACTGGTCTAAGAGTAGTGTTTGCTCGGGAATAAACCACGGGTCAGAAATTTCCGTCATGATGTCCACGGCGCTGGCGTTGCCGTCTTGGGCCCACAGATTGCGCAACAAAGCCTTGGCGTGGACCACGCCGATGATCTCATCGGAGTTTTCTCTCCAAATGGGGATTCTGGTATATGGGCTGTCCACCACTGCCTGGAAAAGAGCCTTTACCGGTTGGTCTGAGTCCAGGGCTACCACGTCCTTACGATGGGTCATGATCTCCGAGACCTGCACGTCATCGAGATCCAAGACGCTGCGTAGCATCGCGCGCTCGTGTTTGACCGCCGTCTCCGTTCCGTCGTGAAGAGCGATGGCGCCTAGAAGCTCGGCTTCTGTGGAGCTGCCGTTGGCGTGGTGTGGGCGCACACCGATCAGGCTGAGGGTGCCTTGTACAAGTAAGGCGATCGTCTTGGTGAAGGGCGATAGCAGGGCGACTACGACATTTACCAGCGGTGCTATGGCTGGAGCTGTGCGGTCGGCCGTGCGTAGCGCGAAGGTCTTCGGTAGTATTTCAGCGAAAATCAGCACTAAGAGGGTCATGCCGACCGTGGCATAGGCGATGCCAGCCTGCCCAAACAGCGAGATCAATATACCGGTGGCCAGGGCAGAGGCTAAGATGTTGACTAGGTTATTGCCAAACAGAATGGCGCCGATCAGGCTTTCTTGATCGTCGCGTAGCCGGTTGACCAAGGCCGCGTTGCGGTCTCCGTCGTGCTCCAGTTGGTGCATCAACGGCCGTGAGGCCGCGGTCAGCGCGGTCTCCGATCCGGAAAAAAAAGCCGACAGTAGAAGCAAAAAGGCGATGGCCGCCAAAGTTGCTAACATGGGTTTGCTCCAGGTCTCAGGGGATGGTTATGGTTTCACGAGGGTAGTATATCCGATAATAACGCCCGCAAGGTGTCGATGGGTACATCACGGTCTATGTACGCTTGGCCGATGCCGCGTGCCAGGATGAAGGTCAGATTGCCGTCGTCGGTTTTCTTGTCCTTACCCATGTGGGCCAGGATTACATCGGGTGTCCAATGGCGATTAGCGATGCCTTCGATGTTGGTCGGTAATCCGACTTCGGTAAAATGGGAACGCACGCGTTCAGCTTCCTGGCCAGAACATAGCTCCAACCGATGCGATAGATCGAAGGCACAAACGGTGCCGAAGGCAACGCCTTCACCATGCAAGAGAAGATCATCAAAGCCGGCTTCCGCCTCGAAAGCGTGGCCGAAGGTGTGGCCCAAGTTCAACAAAGCGCGCGTGCCTTTTTCATGCTCATCTTGGGCGACGATGGCGGCTTTCGCGCGGCATGACATTTCAACCGCATAGCGGGCTGCCGCCGCATCACCGTCAAGGATCGCATGACCGTTGGCTTCACACCATTCAAAAAACACGAGGTCGTTGATTAGACCGTATTTGACGACTTCCGCGTAACCGGCGGCAACTTGGCGTGCGGGGAGGGTGCTCAACGTGTCGGTGTCGGCCAATACTAGGCGCGGCTGATAAAAGGCGCCAATCAGGTTCTTGCCATGGCGGGTGTCCACCGCCGTCTTTCCGCCGACGGAGCTGTCGACTTGGGCCAATAGCGTCGTGGGGATTTGAACGAACGGCAATCCGCGCAGGGTGATCGCTGCCGCGAATCCGGCAAGGTCACCGATAACTCCACCGCCAAGTGCGATAATTGTGGTTTTGCGATCGACACCGCTCCCTAGTATCCAGTCGGTCAATGTATCGATTTGAGTCAAGGACTTGGTCTGCTCACCCGGGGTTAGAATCCGAGTGAGAATCTGATAGTTGGCCTCGGTGAGTGCCGTTTCCAACGTCTCCAACCAGTGGGATGCAACATTTTCATCGGTTACAATTATGACGCGGCGCGCAGGTGCTACCTCGGCTAGGAAGTCACCGGCGCGCGCAATCAGACCGGCGCCGATTACAATGTCGTAGGACCTCTCGCCCAAGTCCACTGTCACCAAGGTCGTGGCGAGGCCGTCATTCATCTTTGGAAACTCCGATAATCGGTGTTTGTTGCTTCAGGGCGTCAAGAATTGCGCGCAGGGTCTCATTAATGCTCTCCGCGCCCGTCTCAATGGTCAAGTCCGCCTGAGCATAAACGGGGTAGCGGTTGTCCATGAGGTCACGGAGGATCTCGCGCGGTTCACCAGTTTTGAGCAGCGGACGTCCGGTGCGCTTGGAGGTACGTTCGACCAGTATATCGAGGGATGCCTTCAACCAGATACAATAACCGTGCTGGGCGATGGCGTCGCGGATTTGTGGGTTCATATAAGCACCTCCGCCTGTGGCAAGGATCCGGCGGCCTTCAGTCAGCAGTCTTTTGATCACGCGCTCCTCGACGTCGCGGAACGCCGGTTCGCCATAAATCTCGAATATATCGGGAATGGAGCATCCAGCGGCCTTAACGATCTCCTCGTCGGCATCGACGAATTCCATGTTCAAGTGCTCGGCTAGTTTCTGTCCGATGCTGGTCTTGCCAGCCCCCATCAATCCGATGAAGACAAGAACTTTTTGATCGTTTGTCACCGGTCCACTCCCGACAACACGAAAGGTGCGGGTTCGCGTCGGGCCCTCGTTGAAAGGCTCGAGCGAAGCCGATAATATGGCGCATGAAGCGGCGCCGAAATATTGACATAGCTATTAGTAACCATCTATCCGCATAACATACACGTACCCCGTTTCCGTCAAGGACAGGGATATTTTGAGGGGCCTCACGCCGCAAAACATTGATGAAAAATTTTTCCCGATTAAT
Source organism: Rhodospirillaceae bacterium UBA3470 (assembly GCA_002378125.1). Classification (GTDB taxonomy): domain Bacteria; phylum Pseudomonadota; class Alphaproteobacteria; order Rhodospirillales; family Casp-alpha2; genus UBA3470. The sequence continues at coordinate 3,750 of DFRF01000208.1, forward strand.
ATTTATTCTCTTGATCATGCTGGTAATTGGCGGCGGCGTATTCCTTGCGATCTGGAAAATTCCTGCGCCGACCCAAACCATTGAGAGGGATTTGAACGATGTTCGCTTCCCACGTTAGGGCGGTTGCCATTGCCACGATTGCGGTTGCATTTGTCAACGGAGTGGCGCCGCCGGTGGCTCTTGGTCAGACGAGAGGTTCCGCCAACCTATCGACACCCAAACAATTGAAACCTTCTGAGCGCGCCCTGAAAAGATCGGCAATGGATGCCCAGCCTAGTGCTGGCTACCGCGCGCGATCCGTTGGTAGGTCCTTGAGCGGTATCCAGATCAATCGCCTGGACGCTGTTGACGTCGATGCTGTAGGTGTACTTAGCAATTCTCAAGGTGGGTTCGGTACGAATCTGTGGAATGGCAGCCAACTGTTATTTATCAAGCGCCTATTGGCTGAACACCCCGAACGCGTGCGCTCGCATGTCATGCGTGGACTGCTGCGTCGGGTCTTGCTAAGTGCTGCGACACCACCCAAAGGCGCGGAGGGCACGGCGTTCACATCTGCTCGGCTAGAGGCTTTGATGGCCATGGGCGAGTACAAGGCGGGCCTGGCGTTATTGGAAGCCATCCCCAGGAAGAACCGCGAAGCGGCTTTTCTTACACGGGAGGTGGAATTGCACCTTGTCACAGGTAAGGTCGTTAAGGCTTGCGGAACGGTGGCTACCGAAGTGACTCGCCGAAAGGATCGTTTTTGGCAGAAAGCCCTGATCTACTGTCAGATTTTGGCTAGTGAGACCTCGAAGGCCGAATTTGGACTGGCGCTTCTTCAGGAGAGTGAGACCGCCGATAATACCTTTCTGACCTTGGCGGAGAGCATGATCAACGGGGAGCCAAAGCTACCCGAAGAGTTCAACAATATCAGCCTTCTGCACTTGGCTATGCTCCAAACGGCAAAGCTGGCTTTGCCCATGGTTACCGCGCGGCAGTATCCGGCCGCCTTGATGACGATCGCTAGGGACCCTACCGCGGCGGATCGCTTTGACGCACTTGAGATCGCTGCCGAGGAAGGGCTTCTGAGTGGTGTAACCCTGCGTAAGTGGTATATGGCGGCACTGCCGGCAGCCGGATCGGCAACAGATATGGATGCTAGGGATAAGGTCCTGGGTTCACAGGGCCGGGCTTGGCTTTATGGAGAAGCGTCGCGGTCAAAAATTCCGGTGGCTAAGGCAGAGGCATTAAGGCGAATTATGGAGTCCGCTAGTGAGGCCGGACGCCTGGGAGGCGTGGCACGCCTGTTCGAACCGGTCGTCAATACCTTAACGCCTGAGAATGATCTCCTTTGGGTGGCGCCTGCGGCCTTTCGGATGCAGGTCCTGACAGGCCAGCAAGAACGTGCCGCGGCCTGGTTTGCGTTGGCGCGACGCAATGCTTCAATATCCTCGGATGCCAGCGTTATTTACCAGAGCTTGATCCCGCTTGGCGCAATGATGCAGGTGGGCCATGAGACGTACCGCAAGCCGCCGCCTTTGGATAATCTGTCAGCGGATCAGAAAATTCTCTTCCTAAGCCTTTTCCATCAACTGGGGGGCGATGTATCTCTAGAACTCCTTGAGACCCTGATTTATCGCAGTGAACGGCACACGCCTTTGCCGGACCCTATCCTTTGGCTACGGATGACGCGGTTGAACGATCAGAAGATTAACCCTCGGGTCCAAGCTGCCAGTGAACCGACCAGGGTACAGCGCCCGCCTGTTCCTGGCGTCAATCCAGTGCAGGAGGTTAGCGAACCGACGGTCGTCGCCCAGACCCTGGCGCCGTCGTGCGATGGTGCGTCAACTGATGAATTACCGCGTCTTGGCGAACGGATACTAATGATGTCGGTTATCATGGGAGACCAGTCGCTGGGCGATCTTAATCCGATTATCATTTCTGAGATCGTGCATGGCCTTAAGCAGGCGGGCTTAGTGGCGGAGGCCCGAAACCTGGCGATGGAGGTTGCGGTAAACGCGGGACTATGAGCCGACAACCGCGCAGCACCGTAGGACAGCAGAGAAGGTCTCAATTTGTCGAGATGTTTCTCGACATGCTGACGGCGGAATGCGGTGCTGCGCAGAATACCGTTGTTTCCTACGGTCGCGACCTGGCCCATTTTGAGGGTTTCCTTAGTCGCCGCCGCCGCACATTGGAGAGCGCTGAGACCGCGCAAATACGTCGTTACCTTAAAGAGCTTTCGGAGGCAGGCATGGCCGTCAGCACGTCCGCACGCCGCCTTTCAACCCTTCGTCGCTTCTACCAGTTTCTGTGCGCCGAGCGTGTTCGTGATGACGATCCGACCAATGGATTGGATAGCCCAAAATTGGCACAATCCCTACCCAAGGTCCTGAGTGAATCTCAGGTCGACCAGTTGTTGGCGGCGGCCCATAATCGCCCGGGAGCAGATGGCCTGCGGATAGTGGCGTTGATGGAAATCCTCTATGCTGCCGGGCTGCGGGTTAGTGAGTTGGTGGGCCTGCCGTTGGCTGCGCTCTCTCGAGATGGGCAGTTGCTCACCTTTCGTGGCAAGGGCAATAAGGAACGCATGGTGCCCTTGAGCGAACCCGCCATAGATGCTGTTGCCGCCTATTTGCCTGTTCGGGAGAGTTTCTTCCCGAAGCGCCAAGCCGGCGTAGACGCCGGCTTCTTGTTTCCATCGCGTGGCAAGTCAGGGCACTTGACAAGAGTTTGGTTCAACCAGAGTTTGACGGAGCTCGCTGTTGAGGCCGGTCTCGACTTCCGGCTCGTATCGCCCCACGTGCTTCGCCATTCGTTCGCCTCTCATCTTCTGGCTCACGGCGCTGATCTTCGGACGCTGCAGCAGATGCTCGGTCATGCCGATCTCTCGACGACCCAGATTTATACCCATGTACTGGATGAGCGTTTAAAGGCCTTAGTCGCGCAAGCTCACCCTCTAGCCAAGACCTGCCCGACGAAACCTTAATTTCCGGATAGACGGGTTGCGTTTTCGCGCGTTCACATTTCAGTCTAAATATTGATCCTGGTCATGACATTCAGTCGTTCGGCCATTATGATCCTAACCGGTTTGAGACATGCCGAATTCAAGAGGATTGAAACGTGTCACGTGGCCCCGCAGTGGTTCCCATCTTCGATGATTTGGCCGACGCTCCGGGGCGTGTCGCTGTCGTGGACATCGGCTCGAATACTGTACGTCTCGTTGTGTATGACGCGCCGATGCGACTGCCGATCCCCATTTTCAATGAGAAAGCGGAGTGCGGGTTGGTCCGCGGTTTGAACGAAACGGGCCTACTCAATCCAGAAGGTGTCGACGAGGCTATGCGCAGTCTGCAGCGATTCAGTCTCCTGTCCCAATCGATGAACGTGGAGCGAATGACGCTTTTGGCAACAGCTGCCGTTCGTGAAGCTGAAGATGGTCAGGCCTTCGTTGAGCGAATTTCAAAAACTGTCGGTCTGGAAGTCCGTGTTCTCTCTGGGGAGGAGGAAGCCCGTCTGTCGGCTTTGGGATTATTGAGTGGACGCCGACTGATCGATGGCTTGTTGGCGGACATCGGCGGCGGCAGTGTCGACTTGGTAGAGGTGCGCAAGGGCCAGTTTGGACGCAGCGGAACACTGCCGATAGGCCACCTGCGCCTGCGTGAGCGA
>DFRF01000057.1 GCA_002378125.1 Rhodospirillaceae bacterium UBA3470
AGTAAGGCCGGCAAAATTTGACAACCAAGTTTCTAGCCATTCCATCGGCGCATTAATAGTTATGATTTTCATCGTCGGCCAGATCAATGGGATCAAGAAAGTGGCTTCACACTTCGACGTTCTACGTCAATATGCTGAAGAACTGGACTACAAAAGCCACCCACAATGTGCTCGCATTTACAACTATACATCGAGTTCTCCCGTATTCGCACTATACTTGGCAGACTTTGCGACCGGAGGACGTCAATCGCGAGCGATGAAAAGCCTTTCTCCTGATAATCACTACTGGATTAACGACTGGTGGACTTGGAAGCCCGTTGAGTTGAGGGATTGGGACGGCGAAGTTAGCTTTCATGAGGTTCGCAATAAATACCCTTGCTTAATCTTTCATGGCTCCAAGCGTCATGGCGCGGAGCAGTTTCTGAAGATCCAAAAACCAAACCTTTTGTTCCAAACTACTTGTAGTTCAGGGCCTGAAGTCATTAAGACAGTCGGCACATCCTGCAAGCCCAGATAGAAAACCTAGGCCCCCCCCGAAAAGCGCCAATGGCGATCGCATTGTTGAAATGTCTGTCTATTTTCTTCCATCAGATCCAGAAAACCGCTGATGTAGCTCACATAGGCGCTCTTCATGGCATGCAAAAATATCTATGTGTTCATCCATAAACGGACGCAGCTTTGGACTCATGGGGATCAAGGTTAAGCGCCGTCGTTCTGTGGAAGGTGGTTGAGTCAAAGGCCAAATAGAATCTTCACATCCGCTATTTCGTTGCCATGCAGGTCTAAAAAATACATACCCGAGTTCACCGAGGGATCTAAAAATACTCTCAGAATCCATATAATTCGTCTCAGTCGACCATGTTTCGAAAATAATGAATGGCCGAACACGGGCGATTGTCTCTCTGGCGCCCTGACATACTTGAGCTTCATGACCCTCTACATCCAATTTAATGAACGTTGGATCCGGTAAGCTAAGGTCGTCCAACCTCATCGTCTGGACGCTATGACTAACGGGCGTGGGGGCATGTATAAGCTTTGATGATCCGCTGTTGAATTCACTGACAGCCATTGGTGCCGTTCCGGACGCATGAGACAAAGCTAGGTGATGTGCTGTGATACGGCCTTCCAAACCGGCCTGAGAAATCAAAGACTGAAGATCATCAAAAGTTCCCTGCACTGGCTCAAAAGCATGGATGGGGCCTCGCCAGTTTGGGAGAACAGCCGCATGCAAAGACTCCATGCCCCAATTTGCGCCTACGTCGAAGAAAGCTTCATCTTCACGGATCAGCAACTCCAGAAGTCCCATGACCTGAGGTTCGAAAATCTGCGTTCTCTCGAAACTGTAGAGAGACGAAAAATGGAGACTACGACCATTGAACCGTAGCACCACGATCTCATCCTCTCGGCGGAATTCAATCTCTCCCGTGCCTTTAAGTCTCAAGACACGATAAGCGACGTCAAACACCCATCGGCAGGGGCGTTTCAAAATTCGTTTCGTCCATTTGCGTTTAAATTTATGAAACCCCAACTGACGCAATCGCGCGATTAATGGTAACCGCGTAACGAAAAACGGATTCAAGGTTTTCATTTCGCGCCACGGGAATCCTAAGTCAGACATAAAGAAACTCTCATAACAAATTGAAATTTATACTATTTCACTACCTACATCTATTGAGTGAGGCTGGCATCAAACCAACAAGCCAATTTATATGCTGAAGCTAAAAGCTCACATGCTAGACAGTGGCAAACAAGCATCTCAATGATGAGAACCTCCGCATATTCATGATCGATGCAGCAACACTACAAATTCGCATGCCATAGCGCGCTTTGGCTATTCAATCAGCCTGTAGGCTCCTATAATCCGCATTCCTCAGAGCGATCTTGAACCTTGCTTTCGCGGGGTGAAGAGGGCGCTAAATAGAGAAAGTAAACAAAATCAATGCCCTGCATACGGGCACTAAGGAGACCATTTTCCATGACGAAGACAGCATTCATCGGCCTCGGCGTAATGGGCTATCCTATGGCCGGCCACAAGGCCGCCAAAGGCCACGACGTAACCGTGTTCAACCGGACCACGGCGAAGGCGGAACAATGGGTTGGTGAACATGGCGGCGGTTTTGCTGCAACACCGCGGGAAGCCGTGGAAGGGGTGGACGTGGTTTGTGCCTGCGTCGGCAATGACGACGACCTCCGCAGCGTCACCTACGGTGATAACGGTATTCTGACCGGTATGAAAGAAGGCGCGATTTTTGTCGATCATACGACGGCTTCAGCCAACGTCGCCCGCGAAATTGGCGAAAAGGCTGCCAGTATGGGACTTCGGTTCGTTGATGCGCCTGTCTCGGGCGGGCAGGCCGGTGCTGAAAACGGCGTCCTGACCGTGATGTGTGGCGGTGACGAAGCTACGTTTGAAGCCGCGAAACCCGTGATGGACTGCTATGCCCAGGCGGTCACTCACCTTGGTCCGGTGGGCAGCGGCCAATTGTGTAAAATGGTTAATCAAATCTGTATTGCCGGGCTCGTTCAGGGCCTTGCCGAGGGTGTCAACTTCGGTACCAAGGCTGGTCTGGATATGAAAAAAGTTATCGGTGTTATTTCCAAAGGCGCCGCACAGTCCTGGCAGATGGAAAACCGGGCCCACACCATGATTGATGATGAATTCGACTTCGGTTTCGCTGTCGACTGGATGCGGAAAGATCTTGGAATTTGTTTCGAGGAAGCCCGGAACAATGGTGCACGGTTGCCAGTCACGGCCCTTGTTGACCAGTTCTACGCCGGTATTCAGGCAAAACGTGGAAATCGTTGGGATACGTCCAGCCTGCTTCGTAACCTGACCCGAGACTAATATTTGACTTTTCGTGTCGCGATTGATGGATCGGCAGATAAAAGCCGCTGAGCATGCTAAACAGGACCGTAAGCGCGGCGGCGCGGCGGATCGAAGCGTTTGAACAGGATCATTCCGCCGCCTCTCGTAGGGCGGCCTTAACCTGCTCCCAGGCGTCTTCCATCTCGGTCACTTCAAGCGCCTGCATTTGCTGCCCACGGTCGTGAAAATGAGCTTCCATAGCGCGGAACCGGCGCTCAAACTTTTCATTGCCCCGCCGTAAAGCCGTTTCTGGATCCACGCCCCATTTCCTCGCCAGATTCGCACACGTGAACAACAAATCACCAATTTCCTCGGCCATGGCGTCCATGGCACCATCTGACGCATTTTCTTTTTCGGCTTCGATTTCCTCGATTTCCTCCCGGATTTTATCCATAACTTGGTCAGGATATTCCCAGTCAAAGCCGACACGTGCCGCGCGTTTTTGGAGTTTCTCGGCCCGGGTCAGAGCGGGAAGGGCCACTGGAACGTCTGCGAGAACGCTCTTATCCGGGTTCTTGGCACGTTCCTTCGCCTTCATATCCTCCCACGCGTTGGTTTGCGCGTCGGCGGATGTAATCATCGAGTTCCCAAAAACATGGGGATGGCGGCGAACCATCTTCTCCGAGACCCCATCCACCACATCCTCATAAGTGAAGTGTCCAGCCTCGGCTGCCATCTGGGCGTGAAAGACCACCTGAAACAATAAATCACCCAGTTCCGACTTCAGATCATCCATGTTGCCTCTGGAGATCGCATCGGCGACCTCATAGGCTTCTTCAATCGTATAGGGGGCGATCGTATGAAAGTCCTGTTCGACATCCCAAGGACAGCCTTGAGTCGGATCCCTAAGTTTCTCCATGATCTCCAAGAGGCGGTTGGTATTCGCGCTCATTCACTCGGCATCCCGGTATTTCTGAGGTTAAATGTTCCGCAAAGTTAACGGCTTGACTGGCGGTCGGGAAGCGGAAAGAGACCACAATTTGGTCTATTTTAGTAAAAAAGCCGATTACTCTACTAGTAGATATTCTTTTAAGAAACATCGCCCAGTTTTTGTTCCCGGTGGGTCATATAACTCTCTTGAGCTCGGCTTTAACTGTTGTTGCGTGTACTTGTTACTAACGTGCCCTTACACGCGCCCTCAACTGCTTAAACTCCACCGCATATCGACGAAACCCTCTGTGAGTTCAAATTGAAACCTCTTTAACACAACACCAAGTACCGGAGGGTTGTAGGCCAATTGTGATCTTAATCAGTCCCAATAAAAGTCTATGATCCTCGAAGCCACGGGGCGTCCTAATACATGGCAAACCGTGATTTGGATGATTTCGCCAGGGACGATATATCGTATGTGCGTGTCCTCAACGATTTAAAACATTACACAGACTAAATTCGCCTAGAGGCAAAGCAGAGTGCCTCTATGTATTTGGATAAATCGCATAATGTATATTATGTAAAAATATTTATTCTTTATGTTTTTCAATAATTTATATAAATTTTATTATGCATATTTGTCGCAATAAATTACTATAAAATCAGCAGAAACGGCGGCATGGCTCCTCGCCACATAGCGTTCGGGGTTTGAGTTTCTACAGAAATTGGTGGGCAAACATCCCGCCCCTCGCGGCGTGCCAAGTTGGTACTATTATGTCGTTGAAATTGAATTTCTCGATCGTCAATCGGGCACGTCGAAGGCCATCCCATCGTAGGCGGCAAAGACCCCTTCCGGCAATTCGGCACTCAAAACACCGTAATCCAAATCCGGTCCGAGATGCGATAGTATGGCTCGTTTCGGTTTCAATCGATCGATCCATTCGAGCGCTTTGGCTACATGGACATGGGTCCCATGCGCGTGATTGGTGAAGCTGCCGATTATCCATGTGTGGACGCCAGCCAACACCTCGAAGCCCGCTTCGGGCAAGTTTACCAAATCCGTCGAGTACCCAAAATTGCCGATCCGGTAGCCCAACGTCCGTGAAAACCCATGATCCTGGTCGAACACGGTGATGTCGATTTCATCGATACGGAATGTCTCACCGGCGCATATGGTCGTTGGAACAAGGACTGGTTTGTAATAATGGCTAGCGCCTTCCGCCAACGGGGTCAGCGCGTAGTTAAAGCGGTCCTTGATCGCCTTCAATGTCTGCTGATCGCAATAGATGTCTAAGGGCGCGTGCATAGCCCGATTGATTCCTCGCAGATCATCCAGGCCATTAAGATGATCCGCATGGGCATGCGTGAAGAAAACGCCATCCAAATGCCGGATATCCGCGCTCAAAAGCTGCTGGCGGAGATCGGGCGAAGTATCAAAAAGATACGTCTTTCCAGCTACCTCCAGGAGCACGCAGGGCCGCGTTCTTCGATTCTTACGATTATCTGGGTCACAAGCGCCCCAACCGACACCCACGACCGGCACACCGCCGGAACTGCCGCTGCCCAGAATGGAGACCTTCATGATGAGAGATCACTGACGACGGGGACGGCCTTTTTAAAGAGCGCGAAAAAATTCTTGGTTGTGCGCGCCGCCAACTCCTCTTCGGTTACCTCCTTTAGTTCGGCTAACTTCGCAGCCGTATAGGCGGTGAAAGCCGGCTCATTGCGCTTTCCCCGCTTTGGCACCGGAGCCAGGTAAGGTGAGTCGGTCTCCACCAATAGCCGCTCAAGCGGCACAGTCTTCACGATATCGCGTAGCTCTTCGGCAGTCTTAAAGGTAACGATCCCTGAAATGGAGATATAAAGTCCCAGTTCCTGCGCCGTCGCGGCCATTTCGGACCCACTTGAGAAACAGTGGATCACACCTGGAAACGGCCCTTTCGCATGTTCATCGCGTAAAATTCGGATCATATCGTCATCAGCGTCCCGGGTATGGACGATCACCGGAAGTCCAAGGCGGCGCGACGCATTAATATGGGCGCGAAAACTACGCTCCTGTTGAGCCCGCGAACTATGATCGTAATAGAAATCCAGGCCTGTTTCACCAAAAGCGATAACTT
>DFRF01000142.1:0-4906 GCA_002378125.1 Rhodospirillaceae bacterium UBA3470
GTGACGACATCAAGGCCTGCTGGGCTGATATCGAAAAGAAGCATATCTCTGCTGATCGGCCTGTGAAGCGTTTGATTTGTACCCATTACCACCCCGATCATATGGGGCTGGCAGGTTGGCTTTGCGAACGTCATGGGATCGAATTGACGACCACGCTTGGCGAGTGGACAACCGCCCGGCTGTACTGTCTGGAGACGGAAGATTCCAAGGCATTCCAAATGTTGCCTTTCTTCAGAAAGGCTGGATTCTCCGAAGAGCAGATGGCCCTGGTTGTGCCGCGAACGTCGCATTACGCCAGCGTTGCCGGAATGCCCCCGCATACATTCAATCGGGTAAAGGACGGCGACATTATTGAGATTGATGGTCAGGGCTGGGATGTGATGATCACTGAGGGCCATGCCGTGGAGCAAGCGTGTTTGTACTGTGCGGATAAAAAGGTGCTGATTTCGGGTGATCAGATCTTGCCCCGGATTACGCCTAACGTCAGCCTCCAGGCGCAGGAGCCGGACGCCGATCCGCTAAAACTGTTCCTCGATAGCTTAGATCAGTTTCACGCTTTGCCAGCCGATACATTGGTTTTGCCGAGCCATGATTGGCCGTTCCGCGGCCTGCGGGAGCGGCTTTACCACATGGTGGAACATCACGAAGAGCGGCTGGCGGTAACTTTAGAGGCCTGTGCCCAGCCGGCGTCAGGTATCGATGTGCTCAACAAAATGTTCCCCCGGAAATTGGACGACCATCAGATCTTCTTTGCCGTCGGTGAGGCCTTAGCACATGTACATCGGTTGATGTACAAAGGCAGAATCAGCCGCTCGCTAAGCCCGGACGGGATTTACCTCTACAAAGCTAGTGAACAAGACGAACAAGCTGCCTAATCGCGTCCCTTTTCTTCTGGTCTAACGACGACTAGCCTGTGTCCTATGACCGATGAAGTTTTCGACTATGTGGTGATTGGGGCTGGAACAGCTGGCTGCGTTGTTGCGGGTCGTCTTTCGGAGAATGGGAAATTCCGCGTGTGTGTGTTGGAGGCGGGACCACCGGATCGTAATCCATTCATTCATATTCCCGCCGGCGTTCTTTATACACTTCGTAACCCGGCAATCAACTGGATGTACAAAGGGATCGGCAGTCCCGGGTTGGCAGGGCGTGCGATCAATCATGCCCGTGGCCGCACCTTAGGCGGCTCTGGTTCGATCAACGGGCACATATATAACCGGGGTCAAAAGGCAGATTTTGATACATGGGCGCAGCTTGGTAATCGTGGATGGTCCTACGCCGACGTACTCCCGTATTTCATGAAAAGTGAGAATAAGTTGGGGGGTGGCGATGTTGGGTACCATGGTAAAGGTGGGGCTTTTACCATTACGGAGAATGATGAACCTGATCCCCTGAGCGATGCGTTTATCGATGCCGCGGTCAATTTGGGCATTCCCAGAAATTCCGATTACAATGGGCGCACGCAGGAAGGTGTGGCTTACGCGCAGAGAAGCGTACATGGGGGGCGACGTGTCAGCCCGGCTCGTTCGTTCCTTCATCCGGCGCGCGAGCGCGGAAATACGAAGGTGGTGACCAACGCGCATGTGTTGGGCATCGACATCGACGGAGCGCGCGCGACAGGTGTCCGCTACCAGTTGGAAAGAGGTGCCAATAAGGGGCTTACAGTTCGCGTGACCCGAGAAGTGATTTTATGCGCCGGGACCATGGGATCACCCCATATCCTGGAACTGTCAGGAATCGGGAGTGGTGCGCGTCTCCAATCATTGGGCATTAATGTAGTGCGCAATATCCCGGGCGTGGGTGAAAATTTTCGCGACCACTTCGCCGTTCGGTTGATCACGCGTATGCATGGGGTCGAGACGATTAACGAACGTGCTCGTGGATTGCGTTGGATTCGTGAGGTTATCCGCTATGGGGTCGGTCGGCGCGGCGCCCTCGCCTTGACGCCAACCTTGGTCTATTGCTTTTGGAAATCAGACCCGTCGTTGGAAAACGGCGATATCCAGGTCACTTTCACACCGGCAAGCTATCCTGGCGGCGTTCAGTCGGGGCTAGACCGGTTTCCCGGTGCGACAGTGGCCTGTTGGCAGCAGCGACCTGAGAGCGCCGGCCATGTTCACGCAGTGTCGTCTGATCCATTTGTCCGTCCTGAAATTCAAGGCAACTATTTGGCGGAGGAAGGCGATCGCAGGACTCTCCTCGCGGCCATGCGTTTGGGTCGAAGAATCATGGCGACAGCCCCGTTCAGCGCCTATGTCGCGGAAGAGATTTGGCCTGGACCGGATCGGATCAATGATACGGATCTGCTGTCCCATGCGCGGGAAACAGGCAATACGGCTTACCATCCCATGGGCACCTGCCGTATGGGTTCCGCGGATAGGCTTGATAGCGTCGTCGACGATCAATTATGCGTTCACGGCATTGAAGGCCTGAGGGTTGCCGACGCGTCCATCATGCCCACAATGTTGTCTGCAAATTTGAACGCGGGTGTTTTGATGATTGGAGAGAAAGCGGCCGACTTACTGATGGCCGCAGCGTAATCTTGACGAACAGGAGAGATAGAGACGGTGACCCTCAAGGCCCTCACGCAACAACAATACAATGATTTTTGGCGCAACGGTTTCCTGGTCGTGGAAAATGCCGTGACACCTGATCTGCTGCAGAAACTTCAACAAATTTTTGACGATTGGGTTATGGAAAGCTGTGCGCACACGGAAGCCTATGGAACGACCATAAACGCTCAGCCTCGTTTCGATCTTGAGGCGTCACATCGCGCCGACAAACCGGCGTTGCGCCGGGTTAACGCGCCGGTTGAAGTCTCCAAAGCATATTATGAAGCGATGGCGTCAAGCCGAATGACCGATTGTGTCACCGATTTAATCGGACCGAATGTTAAGTTCCACCATTCAAAGATCAATTCCAAGCTCCCGGGCGGCAACACCGAAGTCAAATGGCATCAGGACTTCACCTTTACGCCACATACCAATGACGACGTGGTCACGGCTCTCCTTATGGTCGACGACGTCACGCAAGAAAATGGACCTCTGGAAGTGGCGCCGGGGTCTCATCGGGGGGACTTGCATAGCCTATGGAAAGATGGGACGTTCACCGGCGCTGTTGATGATCAGGTTGCCGTCGATGCTCTGGCGTCATCGTCTGTTTGTTTGGGGTTGGCGGGTTCCGCCTGCCTTATGCACACACGTTTGATGCATGGCTCCCAGGCAAATCGGTCGACGCGCCGACGCACCCTTTTCATCTGCGTATATTCGAATGTCGATGCCGTTCCATGTTCTCCAAACCCAATGCCAAATAAATTCGAAGGTTTAATCGTGCACGGTGAGGCAACAAATAAGGTCCGGACCATTTCCTACGAGATGGAATTGCCGCAGCTTCCTAGCACGGCTTCCTTCTTTGATCAGCAGGCCAATCATCCCGATGGCTGAGCCTTTAGTCGGATTCGGTGCCTGTGGGCTAGGTTAATGGCGCGGCTTGGCGGTGCGCTATGTAGGTCGTAGATTCGATAATGACCGAGTAAAACGCTGACAGTCCGAGCACTTGGGCGCGCGTCTATTCCACGTTCTAATCCGATTGGGGACATCAACACAGTTGAGCAGTTGGTGAACACATATCGATGAGGCGGCGTGTTGTAGACAAAAGTTCAAGTAGCACCAGAAGCTTGTGTTGGTGCGCCGGCACTAATCCAGGCATCCATGCCACCACTAAGGTGGGTAATCTTGTCAAAACCCGACTCTTTAAGGGCCTGCAACGCTAAGGCTGAACGTTCGCCGTAGGCACAATATAGCATCAGGGACTTACCGGTTTCTCTGACCATGGCATTGAGCAGTCCACCATCTTCAATGACGTCATCCAACGACAGGTAAGGGGTGTGGAGGGATCCAGGAATAATTCCGGTTATTTGTCGTTCTCGTGTCTCACGCAAATCGATGAATAGAACCGCACCCTCTTCGAGTTGCGTGATGGCGTCCTCAACCGTTACAGTCGCCGAGACAATGTCAGGATCGACCGTCAAACTCTGGCCAATGCTTAGGTTGGCGGGTACGGCGACGTCCATCATCTTTGGATTGGCGAGGGTTAACCCAGCCATCAGATCTGCATATTCACTGGCTGAAGAGACCTGAAGGCGCGGATTGAACGCGCGTTCCTCACCAATCGTGGATACCGTATCACCTTTGTAGTCGTGGCCGGGGTAAACTTTGGTGTTATCGGGTAACTTCAAGACCTTATCGAAAAGGGAATGATAGGCGTCGATGGAGCTCCCGTTCTGGAAATCCGTGCGTCCTGTTCCACGGATCAACAATGTATCGCCGGTAAACAGGCCGTCATCCCCTAGGAAACAATACGAATCATCTGTGTGTCCCGGTGTGTAAAGCACACGCAGCGAAATGTTCTCAATATCGATGGTGTCGCCGTCATCGACCCGCATTGAGACTACGTCCACACTTGTGGCTTGGCCCATCACGGTGATGCAGCGCGTGGTGTCACGAAGTTTCCCCAATCCTGTAATGTGATCTGCGTGGCAATGTGTATCGATCGCCTTAACTAGCTTTAGATTAAGCTCCTCCAGGAGCTTGACGTAGCGATCACAGCGGTCGAGAACCGGGTCAATAATCAATGCTTCGCCGCCAGGGCGGCTTGCGAGAAGATAGGTGTAGGTAGACGATTCTCTGTCGAATAACTGCCGAAAAATCATCGATCTCTGCCAAATGTCCATTTATACAAACGCAAATTGTAAATCCCCTGGCGGAGTAATTCAACGAGACATCACGGTTCGGTCGGGTAAAAATTCGATAATTGGCATGTAGAGAAGAAGACGTCGGGCCGTGCATGGCGACTCAAGCTTACAAAATAGTGCGCGTTATGGCGGGCAAGTCAATTATAGATGGTCTCC
>DFRF01000142.1:5220-13740 GCA_002378125.1 Rhodospirillaceae bacterium UBA3470
AAGTCAATTATAGATGGTCTGCGTTTGGCGGTTGTTGGAGACTAGGCCGTCGCGCATTAGGTCGGCTAGATGCTGCGATAATTCGGATTGGCCTAGGTTTGACAAGGCATCAAGTGCGTCCACGCGGCTTTCCCCGTCGACCTATCGCTTTCATCAGAGTGCTGGCGAGGTCCAACAGTTGAGTGTCGATTTCTGTGATCATATTCCACACCGAATTTTAAACATCGTGGTACTATCCCCAATTATGTTGCGCCGTCCATAGAGGACGTCATCCATTATCGGCCAACTTATTGTGAGCATTTGCCGTCATGGAACTTGTCAGCGTGAGATGGGGAAGGCAAAAGTGCATGGTGATGGCCTGCTAGGGACGTTGCCGAAAGGGAATACAATGGAAGAGCGCCTTGATCTAACAGGTTTGAGCTGCCCGGTTCCAGTAATCAAGGCCAACAAGGCCATTCGGCAAATGACGGTAGGCGACGTGTTGGTGTGCGAAGTGACGGACCCCGCAGCCCCAGAAGACTTTGAGAATTTTTGCGCCAGCGCGGGCCATCATTTGATGTCATACGAAGATCGGGGCACATCTTGGGTTCTGACGATTAAGGTGTCGGCTTAGGTAGCCGTTTCGGGGGGGGATCTGAATAGGCGTGAATTTCGCTTACACCGGACGACGTTCCAGAATTCCCGCAACAATGGCCAACAAAGGCGGAATAATCGCCAAGGTTAGGACGGCGGAAAGGCTTAGACCTCCCAGAATCACAGATCCCAGACCGCTATAGAGCTCTGACCCGGCTCCTGGTATCAAAACTAACGGCAGCATGCCAAAGACACTCGTCAACGTGGACATGAAGATGGGACGAATTCGGTTTCGCGTTGCCTCCATTACGGCGTCGTTGACCTTCATGTCTTCGGAGCGAATATGATAAAGCGTTTGATGAACAAGCAGGATCGCGTTGTTGACCACAATGCCGATCAAAATGACGAACCCCAACATAGTCAACATATCGAGGGGCTGGAAGCGATGAAGGTTAAGAAGGGCGAGGCCAAAGACGCCGCCCGCTGTCGCCAATGGAACTGACAACATAATAATAAGGGGATAAAGGAAACTTTCGAACAAAACAGCCATCACCAGATAGACTATGATGATAGCGATGACGAGGTCGACCAGAATGGCATCCCAAGTTTGCTTCAATGAATCTGCTGCACCGGTCATGGTGAAACGGACACCGGAAGGTAGGTCTTCCGCCTTCAGGGCATCTATGACTTGGGTCTGCAATGTATCCAGGGCGACTTCCAAGGGCATTTGAGTCGGAGGTCCAATTTGTAGAGTGACGCTTCGTTCGCGATCGATGTGACGGATTTCCGTCGGACCAGAAGTCACAAGAATATCGGCCAATTCACTCGCCGTTACGATCATCCCCGATGAGGTGACCACCGGAAGCTGAGAGATACCTTGGGTTTCTTGGACGTCGGGGAGAGCGCCTTTCAGCATGAGGTCAATGCGTTTCGATCCAACGGTTATTTCCGCAATGCGAAGTCCGTCATTGAAGACATCCAGTGTATCGCCGAGTTCTCGCACGGTTACGCCGTTGTCGGCAAGCTTGGTGCGGTTTGGGATCACACGAACCTCCGGTGCGCCTAGCTCAAGGCCTGGTTTGGGGCGAAGCTGTGTCCCTTGGCTGCGGGGCATTACCTGGTCGATCTTTTGCACTGTCCTCAGTGCAACGTCGAGTATCTCTTCGAGATCCGGGCCGGAGACATTAAGTTCAATGACGCGTTTTCCGCCGACGCCGCGACCAAACAGAGACCGTTGATTAACGAATCCAAAAGTGCCGGGTTCCTTGTAAACAGCACGACGCAGAATAGGGATTAATTCGCCAACACGTTGGGGGTCTTGGGCAGCGGCACCCACAATGGTGCGGCCTCTAAACGCAACGAAGAAAAAGCGTTTGAGCTTTGGTGTTTCTCCCGGAGATGCGCGATCCTGGACCCCTTTCGACAGTAGCGGTTTAATTTCGGATTCGAAGTTATTGGCGATCTGCCCTGTAGTGTTCAGGTTATATCCGGGTGGTGGCACCAAGAAGCCAATGATCAGATTGCGATTGCCATTCGGCAGGTAATCGAGCTTTGGAAGAAACCAGTACGTGGAGAAACCGCCGGTGATGGACAATACGGAGACAACCAACAAGCTTTTTGCCGGGCTTTTGATTACGCGAAGGGTGAAACTGAGAACCGCGCGGACAAACCAATGTGCAAATGGATCAATGATTGGAAGGGGAATGTGCGTCTTACCGAAGACGCCACCGCCGCCGAGCAATCGATTAGCAAGAGCAGGAATTACGGTAATGGCGACCAAGAGCGAGAGAATAACCGATACGGAAAGGGCGACAGCGATGTCCCTAAATAACTGCCCCATCTCCAATTCCATGACCAGGATTGGGATGAAAACCATCACCGTGGTCAACGCGGAGACGAAAACAGCACTCCAGACCTGTGATGCGCCCCTATAAGCGGCCTCGCGCCGGCTTAATCCTGTTTCGTAGAACCGGTAAATGTTCTCCAAAACGACAATGGCCGCATCCACCACCATGCCCACAGCGAAAGCAATCCCCGCAAGCGAGATGACGTTGATGGAGCGCCCCATGGCCGCCATAGCCACAAACGCCCCTATAACTGAAACAGGAATAGCCAAGGATACTACCAACGTGGCGCCGCCTGAGCGCAGGAACATTAACAACATCAGCGCCGCTAACGCGCCACCAACGAAGATGTTCTGCTGCACGAGATTGATGGAGGAGTCGATATAGACCGTCTCGTCGTAGACCTGACGCAGTTCCAGTTTGTTGTCAGCGAGGATACTGGCGTTCAAGTCTGCAACAGACTGACGTATTCCTTTCATTACCTCTATTACATTGGCGCCGTTCTCGCGGACGGCGTTCATGGCCATGGCTGGTTGGCCGTTGTAGCGTATGCGTGCGGTTGGGTCTTTGTTGGCGAATTGGACCCGTGCGATGTCACCGACGGTGACCCGGGCGATTCGGCCGGAATCAACTTCAAAATTTGACCGTAAAAGGACGTTTTCGACGTCGTTTAGACGTGTTAACTCACCTTCCGTTCGGACCACATAACGGCGCTTACCTTCGTCTAGATCGCCAGCCGAGACGGACGCATTGGCAGCCCGAAGGGTTCGGATGACTTCAGTGACGGTAAGGCCGTATCTTGCCAAGTGTTCGGGGTCGACAATAATCTCCATCTGTCGCGACGAACCGCCAAAAACGTTAATTCGCGAAACACCGGGCACGCGCTCCAGGCGATCTTGAATCACATCTTCTGCGAAATCACCGTAGGTGTGCATCTCTCCGCGCGAACCGTCTGAGCGAATAAGGACAAACCATGCAATGGCATTGTCATCCGAACTCGACGTGCGCATGGTCGGTTCGCGGGCTTCGTTCGGATAACCATTAACGCGATCCAAGCGATTTGCTACGAGGAGGAGGGCGCGTTCCATGTTCTGGCCAATACGAAACTCAAGTGTAATGGATCCCCGACCGTCCTGAGATTCACTGACCATGTTATCCAGGCCATCGATCCCACGTAGAACCTCTTCCTGACGGTTGATAATTTCGCGTTCAATCTCGGCTGGCGCCGCGCCGGGCCAGTTCGTCCGTAGATTGATGATCGGTTTGCGGACGTCAGGTGTCAGTTGAATGGGGATGGATTGCAGAGCAACCAATCCGAACATGACGACCATAAAGACGGCGGCGACGACCGCAACCGGCCGTTCAATGGCGAAACGGATAAGGTTCATTGGTCTTTGCCGGACTTATTGCCTAGCTGCTTACTATTCACCGGTGTACTCTGACCCTTATCGCCCGCGCCTGGCGGCGCACCGAAGGTAATCGGCGTTCCTGGTCGGAGTCGCTCATTGCCGCGAATCACCACCATATCGCCTGACTTCAGGCCACTAGTGACGGAGAACCGGGATCCCACTGCCTCGCCCAGCCCGACGTGGCGAATGAATGCTTTACCGTCTTGCGCCAGGAAGACTACGCGCTTGCCCTTCTTAATGAGCAGCGCGTCTTTATGGACCGTCACCGCATTCCCTACCGGACCGGTCGGAATGAATAAGGTTACGGATTGATTGGTGGCAATCTTGGTAATTATATCGCCAAACGCAGGGATGAACCGAACAGCCCGGGTTCGGGTTCGGGGGTTCTCCTCTGGAATGATGGCGCGTAAAGCGGCGTCGATGCGAGTTCTATTCGCAAGTTTTGCCGAAACAATGGTATTCGACGAGAGACCGCTCAAGCGAAGTGCAGGGATATCAGCTTCGATTTCCATGGATTGGTCGTCGATAATTGACACCAAGGGGGCACCAACACTCACATAAGCACCGACTTCCGTGTGTTTCTTCGAAACGATGCCGGCGTAGGGAGCCTTTACCTCCGCGTCATGGAGACTGATTGCTGTTAAACGAAGATTCGCGTTGGCCATGCGCAGGCGGGCATCAGCCTCAGCTGCTGTACTTTCGGCCACCGATACTTGTTGGACCTTGTCGTCCAAACGCGCTTGGGAGAATGCAGGTGATTGCCGAAGGGATTTCAGGCGGTTGAGTTCTTGTTGCAATAGCTTTATTTCACGCCTTTTAGTCCTGACCTGTGCGGTAAAATGTGCAACCTCGGCTTTCTGGAGATTGTACTGCCAGACCAAGCGTTCTTTCATCAGAACGGCCACGACATCACCTTGATTCACCCGATCACCTACATCGACGCGAAATTCCCCGATTGACCCCGCGACTCGAGCGGCGACGGGGCCCGTTTGACGAGCAACGAACCGACCTAAAATGGGGATGGTCTGACGTATGGGTTCACGACGGACAGTATCGATGACAACGCGCGTAACTCGCTGCATTTTCTTGGATTGTGCCGGGGCCGACTTGCCCTGTGCGAACAAAGGTGTCGAGGTAACGGCCACCGCAATGGCGACGAGTGTTGCAATCGCAGACATTCGAGAACCAAGCTTTGGTGTTCTATTTCTCAATGTCCAGTCTCCAAATTCAGGCATCTAGAATAGAGCCGTACCGAGGCATTTTATGTTGTACAAAAGTGAGACAGTGACACATACGTCATATTCAACAACCAAATATGGTAAGGGACGTCGGCGGCGTCCAGTCACTATTATTTTGCTGTTCGTGTTAGCCGTTAATCGAAACATCTTCACCGTCAGAAGGCGGGCGAAAATTTCATTCCACGCTTGGCATACAATGCTCTCATGCGCACTATGTATGGTAATGAGAAGTTTGTTATTCCGCTCTATGTCAAAGGGTGCTGTCTTGGCTTTGACAGTCCTGGCGCCGGCCAATGCCGATTTAGTCGGACACGGAGGTATGGTGCGCGCGGTCGATTTTGCAGAGGATGGCCAACGCGTGGTGACCGCCAGTTTTGATTATTCAGCGATCATTTGGGATTTCGTGGATCAACAAAAAATCAATGTTCTTGAAGGGCATGAAGGCCCGGTCACCAATGCACGATTTCTTCCGGACGGACGGGTCTTTACTACCGGTGACGACATGGTCGGTATCATTTGGCGTATGGACGGTGAAGAATCGCGAATTGATCATCGATTGCTCGGACACACGCATAAGATCATGGCGGCGAGTGTTTTTGACGGCGGGCGACAGTTGGTAACGGGAAGTTGGGATAAGACCGTGCGGATTTGGAATTCGCGCACGGGGAAACAGGTTCGGACGATCAAGTTGCCGGTTCCGGTCAATGCCGTCGCAATCATCGATGGGGAAAAATCTATCGCTGTAGGCGGACATGACAACGTGATCAGAATTTACGACCTGCGAACGGGGCGGTCACAAGGCAAACTCGAAGGTCACAAGATGGGGATTACGGAACTTCGCGCCGACCCTGGTGGAGGTAGGCTGCTGTCCTCAAGTATTGACAAGACATTACGCTTGTGGGACGGCCGCACTCTCCGACACTTACGTGTCTTCGAGCGACACAACAGTCAAGTTTTCGGCGTTCGGTTCACTCCGGACGGAAAGTATGCTGTCTCTGGTGGACGGGATGGTTACGTCATGATTTGGGACTTGGACACTGGCAAGCTGGTGAAATCAATTAAGGCCCATGAGCAAATCATATGGTCAGTTGCCGTATCTCCGGATGGACGATTTGCCGTATCGGGGAGTTCGGATGAAACCGCCCGCATTTGGCACCTCGCCACCGGAGATCGGATTGGCGGGCATGCCGATGCCAACGGTGAGGCTAAGCCGTGGTTAACGAGTCAGCATCCCGGTGCGTCAATGTTTCGAAAGTGCGTCCGTTGTCATGGTTTGATCCCGAACGGGGTGCAGCGGTCTGGCCCCCATTTCAAAGGCCTGTTTGGGCGACGTGTTGGCTCTGTCGACGGGTATCGTTATTCGAAGGCTTTGACAGGGCGAGATTTCATCTGGAACAAGGAAACACTGTTTCGCCTATTTGATGAAGGACCGGATAAATTTCTTCCTGGAACTAAGATGCCGGTACAACGGGTGACGGATCATGAGAAATTGACCCAATTGGTTGATTATTTGGAACAGTTAACGGGCGCTAAGCGATAGGTCAACTCATCCCATCGCAGTGTTGTTCACGACTAAGAGGCGAAGATTGTGAGCACGTATTTGTATTCCCACACTTCTTGTGTCGAGCATGATCCCGGGCCCACGCATCCTGAATGCCCGGAGCGATTGCGAGCCGTATTGGATGGACTGGATGATAGACCTTTCCAGCATCTCAGTCGTCATGAAGCCCCTGAAATTGATCTCCAATTAGTGGAGATGGTCCATCAGCCCTACTACGTGGAGAAGATCGTGGAAAACGTTCCGGAGCACGGGCAGGTGCATCTCGATCCGGATACGGTTATGTCGCCCCAATCCCTGGAAGCGACGCGTCGCTCTTCTGGTGCGGCCGTCGAGGCGGTTGATCGGGTCATGGCCGGCGATGCCACGAACGCTTTTTGTGCCGTGCGTCCGCCGGGACACCACGCAGAGAGCTCACGGGCAATGGGGTTCTGCCTGTTCAATGGTGCAGCCATTGCCGCGTTCCACGCGCGTAGTGCCCATAAGCTGGACCGGGTCGCGGTTATTGATTTCGACGTGCATCATGGCAACGGTACCCAACACAGTTTTGAAGCAGAACCGAACCTGTTCTACGGCTCATCCCACCAGTGGCCAGCCTATCCGGGTACCGGTCAGGAAAATGAGACGGGATGCGCGGACAACATATGGAACTTCCCTTTATCGCCGGGTTCCGGGTCTGCAACGTTTCGCCGTGGATACGAGAAACGTATTTTACCCGCGCTCCGGCATTTCGCCCCCGACTTGTTGATTATTTCAGCCGGTTTTGACGCACATTCGCGTGATCCACTGGCACAGCTTGAGCTTCAGACAGATGACTACCGATGGGTAACGGAGCAGCTGCTGGATATAGCATCGGAATGTTGTGACGGTCGCGTCGTGTCGCTGTTGGAAGGTGGATACGACCTACAGGCTCTGCGTGAAAGTGTGCAGGTTCATGTGCTTGCATTGATGGCTGCATAAGCGGGAGCCGTTCTTGCACATACCTGAGTGCATAAATAGACTTCGCAAGATTTTAATGAGGGTTTTATGTCGGTAGAAAAAAAAGTCCCCGCAGACATCAAGAAGATGAGCTTCGAAGCCGCGTTAGATGAACTCGAGGAGATCGTTCGAACGTTGGAAGCGGGCGATGGCGACCTCGATCATGCCATCGACGCTTATGCGCGTGGTGCGATGTTAAAGCGCCATTGCGAGAACAAATTGATGGACGCAAAGACGCGAATCGATAAAGTCGTCCTAGGCGCTGAAGGCGACCCATACGCGGAACCTTTTGATACCGAATGATGAACCAAGAAGACTTGCTTGCCGAACTTTCCCGTGGCGCTGAGGCGGTCACCGGCGTTCTAGACAACATATTGGCAGAGACTAGCGGCCATGAGAATCGTGTCGTGGAAGCCATGCGATATGCCAGCTTGTCCGGGGGCAAACGTGTGCGCCCATTTTTAGTTTGTGCAACAGCAGCCCTGTTTGACGTCGAAGGATCGCGCGCCCTTCGCGCAGCAGCGGCTGTGGAATTGATTCATTGTTATTCGCTTGTTCATGATGACTTGCCGGCCATGGACGATGACGAACTTCGGCGCGGTCAGCCCACCTGCCATATCGCCTTTGATGAGGCCACCGCCATCCTCGCTGGAGATGCGCTCCTGACCAAGGCGTTTGAAGTCTTGGCGGATGAAAAAACCCATGCCGAACCCAGTATTAGATCGACGTTGGTCAAAGTCCTGGCGAGAGCCTCTGGCCAAGAAGGTATGGTCGGTGGTCAGATTATCGACCTCTATGCTGAGAACCATGATCTCGACGTTTCTGAAATCATGCGTCTCCAACGCATGAAGACGGGTGCATTGATTGCCGTGTCTTGTGATATAGGGGCGTTGATGGGAAAAGCATCGGAGGAGGCGCGC
>DFRF01000181.1 GCA_002378125.1 Rhodospirillaceae bacterium UBA3470
AACCCTAACGCTATGACACTTGCCACCGCGGACGACGAAGGGCGCCCCTCAGCGCGAATGGTTCTTCTTAAAGATGTCGATATGGACGGTTTTGTATTCTATACGAACCTTGGAAGTCGTAAGGCGTTAGAGTTGAACGCAAATCCGCATGCAGCGCTGTGTTTCTATTGGAAATCCTTGGCAAAACAGGTACGTGTCGAGGGCGTTATAGAATTGGTTGCCGATGCGGAGGCAGATGCCTATTTTGCAAGCCGTCCAAAGCTCAGTCAGTTGGGGGCGTGGGCGTCAAAGCAATCGCAAACCTTGGAAGGTCGAATGGCCCTGGAAAAGCGGGTCGCGAAGTATACCGCGAAGTTCAATGTTGGAACTATTCCGCGACCGGATTTTTGGTCCGGATTACGCTTACGTCCAGTGCAGATTGAGCTGTGGAAAGAAGAAGCATTCCGTCTGCATGATCGAACCCGTTATACACGGGATGGAGATGGATGGACGGTGGATAGTCTCTATCCTTGATTGAGTAAGATTGGTCGATGACGGAGATAGGCACGATGGCGAATCAAACCGCTCATACGGCGCAACTTATGCGGTGGGCGACCTATGCATCCGTAAGCGTGGCCGCGGTTCTCATTGTCACAAAAGTCGTTGCGTGGGTTTTGACTGATTCTGTCAGCCTGCTTTCTACTTTGATCGATTCGCTATTGGATGCAGCTGCATCCGTGATCAATTTGGTGGCGGTCCGTCACGCACTACAACCAGCGGATGATGAGCATCGGTTTGGTCATGGTAAAGCCGAGCCACTTGCGGGTTTGGCGCAATCCGCATTCATCGTGGGATCCGCGCTGTTTTTAATTTTCGAATCCATCGAGAGGATCGCCCACCCGACCATGATCGTAAATCCGGAAATCGGTTACAGCGTCATGGTGTTTTCCATCGTGGTAACAGTGGGGCTGGTTATGTTCCAGCGTTATGTGGTCCGAAAATCGGGGTCGCTGGCGATCAGTGCCGATTCCCTGCATTACCAGACTGACGTAATGATCAACGGTAGCGTTTTCCTTTCCATTTTCCTTGCGAGCGAACTTGGCATGACCTTGGCTGATCCCATTTTTGCCATAGGGATCGCCCTATTCATTTCATACACGGCTTGGAAGATTGGGATGGAGGCCTTGAATATCCTGATGGACCATGAACTTCCCTATGACGATCGACGGAAGATCATTGAGATCGCTTGCGCGCAGGATGGCGTCGAAGGTGTGCACGATCTTCGAACACGCTTCTCTGGAACCCAAGTGTTCATTCAGATGCACGTGGAGATGGATGGCGATATGCCACTGCGCCGAGCCCATGAGATCGCCGATGTGGTGGAACTGGAGGTTGGCGCCGCATTTCCGAATTCTGAGGTTATTGTCCACCAAGACCCGGAAGGCATCGAAGACGTGGAGCGCGAGCAGGTCTAGTGGACGACTACGACCGTTTGCAATTAGCCGTCGTCCGGTTTCTTGCCGATCATCAAACCCATCAAGATGTGAGCTCGGTAAAATCATCTGGGCCCGGATCGATAGTGCTTGGCCCAAGCAGGAAACGATGGACGCGGCTCAACAAGTCATTTGGTGTCCATAGGTTTTCAGGTTCGTGAAAATCGGAACATATGTTATGCTTGCGGACAGACAACGTTGTGAATGGGAGGGGATTAGCAATGACCTTTAGAACCATTCTTGTCCATGCAGATGGTACAGCGGACTCCAACCGATGCCTGAATGTGGGTATTAGGCTAGCGCGACGTCTGGAAAGCCACATCAAGGTCTTGCACATAAGATGCGACCCGAAAGATACGGTGCCTTTGTTAGGTGAAGGTATGTCGGTGGCGATGATCGAAGATATGATGGATATCGCTGAGAAAGAGGGGCATACACGTTCCTCTCGGGCTCGGCTGAGTTTCGACTCCATTGTCGCAGAGGAGCAGATCAAAATTGCCGATACGCCAGTCGGCAACGGGCTCTCGGCATGTTGGCTTGAGGAAGTCGGCCATGAAGATGATTGTATCGCGGCACACGGGCGTTTGGCCGATTTGATTGTTGCGGCACGTCCCTCTGCAGAATCGGACGTCTCGACCAATCTCACCTTGAACGCCGCCATTTTCGAGACTGGCCGACCTGTACTAGTGGTGCCGCCGACGGAATGTCGAGACCTTGCGAACCGGGTGGTCATTTCCTGGAACGGGAGTCCCCAATCTGCCCGGGCGGTTGCATGCGCGCTGCCCATGTTAAAGGATGCAGAATCCGTGACGTGTTTAACCGTCCAAAGCGGTAAAAGCTCGGTTGAGCACGCACCTGAATTGACATCTTATCTTAGCTGGCATGGCATCGACTCGAAGGCAAAAGCCATCTCCGGCTCGACGTCTACTGTCGGCTCGAAACTAATAGATGAACTCATGTCGGAAAACGCCGATCTATTGGTAATGGGGGCTTATACTCATAGCCGCATGCGACAGATGATCTTGGGAGGGGTCACTCGGCATATCCTCGAAAATTCACAGGTGCCAGTCCTGATGTCGCACTAATCTGCCGAGAACGGCATGTTGCACGGGAAGGTTATTTAGCAGGCGTTGGAGACCCTAAAGGAGGAGTGGACAGATTATTTCCATCGGGTGCCCCTTGGATTGAATGAGGACCCGTGAACAGCCGGTATGCGGAACCTCGTCTAACTGAATCTCGAAGAGGTCATTCCTTCCCTGTCCATCTATCTTGCGGGAAATGCCAAAGGGGGTTCTTTACAAATAAGAGATTAAGTAGGTGGAAGAGGCGCACGCATGACCTATCACTTTTCCGTCGATTTCGAATATGACGCCTTTACTTAGCGCGATATCGAGGATTGATCAGTTCGATCGAGCGCGAAGCCAATTGCGTCGGTAATGGTTGACCTCGGCCGCGTGATGGCGTGCCGTTTTGTCCATGGGCGGTAGGCTTTCCGAATAGAAGAATTCAGGCAATTCATCATCCATCTCTGAGAATCCCGCCGCTTCGTTGAACGCGGTTTCCATCTCCAAGGTCTCCTGACCCAATTGTAGATAGAACGACGTATCAAATTCGGTTCCAAGGGCATCGTTTAGGGCATTGATGATCAAGTCCTGGTTGATGTTCGTGACTGAACGCCCGAACACGCATAGGCCAAGTGAATCGGCCGCGCCGCACAGAGCCTGAACTTCCATACTGGCGTCCGTCAATTCCTGAGTGCTTTTGTCCTTGGTTTCCATGTTGAACAGATTACCCGCCGTATGATCAGCGCCCTGCGCCGTCAGCATCATGCTGATGCCGGTCACCTCAATGACGCGAGGATCATAGGCGCTGATTGCCTGCTTCTTAATGACCGGGACTCGGTTTAGATTGTAATGTTCGCCTACTCGAGCCGCACCTTGCGCCAACAGTTGTCCGCGCTCGTTTCCCGCTCGGATATCGTTCAGGGCCGCCTCCATGAACACAAGGTCCCCATAATCGGCTTCCCCTGCCTCCATGAGAAGCGCGATGGTGGCACCGGTTTCGATAGTGTCGACTCCGAGGTCATTAGCGATCCAGTTCAAAGCCGCCACCTCATCTGGATTTGTCAGGCCACAGTTAGTCCCTAGAAGTCCGATCGTCTCATATTCGAGGGGTGAGACGACTTCGTTGCCATCAGTGTCAGCATAAACATTCGAGCATTTGATCATGCATCCGGGCATGCAAGCATGCGTGGGATCGCCACCGCGGGAAATATTTTGGTCGCGAATGAAGTCGCCACCCATCTTCAATGTTTCTTTGGCGGGGTCGACGACCTGACCGCCGCTGAAATTCCGCACTGGAATACCACCCATGTGATTGATCAGATCGGCGACCTGCGCCGTTCCATTGCGCCCTAGACTAGCGATGGCCAGATCATCGGAAAGTTTGCCGCCATACTCACGGATAGACCCCATAAGTTTCTTGCGGTCGGAGAACGTTGGCATCTTGTTCTTGTCGACGACGATGGCCTTCACTTTCTTTGCTGCCATTACGGCCCCAACGCCGCCCCGCGCTGAAAGGCGAACCGGTCGGTTTTCCTGGTCCGAAAAGGCAATTCCGGCGATCAAACCGCCGTATTCTGCCACCGGTCCACACATACCGATGCTGACCTTGTCGCCGTAACGCGCGTGAAGAATGGCGGCAGACTTGAACAACCCCATTCCCATTA
>DFRF01000002.1 GCA_002378125.1 Rhodospirillaceae bacterium UBA3470
CTGGCCATAGGTATCGTGGAAATGGAGCGCAATGCGCTCGATGGGGAGGTGCGCGGCGACCGCTTCGATCATTTCCTGGGCGCGCCGGGGTGTGCCACGACCGATGGTATCGCCAAGCGACACCTCATGGCATCCCATGTCGTAGAGCAATTTCGACACTCGTGCGGTTTCTGACGCCGGAACTGGTCCTTGATATGGACAATCAAGAACCGTTGAAACATATCCGCGCACTGGAATGCCATGGGACATCGCCGCTTCACAAACAGGCTCGAAACGCGCCAAGCTCTCTTCGATAGAACAATTAATGTTCTTCTTCGAGAATGCCTCCGAGGCAGCACCGAAGATAGCAATTTCGCTGGCGTCCGCTGCCAACGCCCCTTCAAAACCCTTCATATTTGGTACGAGTACTGAATAGACGACCCCGGCCTTGCGGCGGATCTCCGCCATAACGTCGCCGGAATCCGCCATCTGCGGAATCCATTTTGGCGATACAAAGCTGCCAGCCTCAATGAACCTAAACCCGTTATCGGTCAGTTTGTCGACCAACGTAATCTTAATGGGTGTGGGAATAATTTTCGCTTCGTTCTGAAGGCCATCACGTGGCCCCATTTCGACGATCTTGACCTTACTCGGTAATTTCACGGTAGTTCTACATCCCCTCGAAATCGATCAGGTCGGCCCCTTCGTCGACCTGATCGCCAACACCATAATGGACCGCCAACACAGTGCCGTCCACTGGCGCCTTGATAGCGTGTTCCATTTTCATGGCCTCAAGGACCACTAGAAGGTCACCGGCTCTGACGCAGGCGCCGTCAGTCACGTGAACGGCGACGATCTTGCCCGGCATGGGGGTCGTCAATGCCGGTGATACGCCATCGGTATTCCCGCTTCCGGATAAGGCGGTAACAAGGGTGAGCCGCCAGGCGTGGGTGCCCTGGAATATATTGAGCTGTCCGGTAACCGCCTCCACCGCACTTCCGCTCACACGAACGCCGTCCACGTCTGCGGTCCAGCGGTTGCCGTCGCGCTTGGCGTCGCTCACAAGCCAATGGCCTTCGCCATCGCTGAAATCCCAACCATTGTCATCTTCGTGGACGTGCAGGGATCGCTCCTTCTCATCGTCCTGCATCCGGATATCTTGGTGAGCCCCGTCATTCAGGTGCCATCCGTCCGTGCGGTGCCAAGGACTCGCTGGATCACCGAAACGGCGGACCCGAGATTGCGCATCCGCCTGCCGCGTCGCCATCACGTGAAGACCAGCCAAACTCAAGGCTGCGGTACTGAGGGGTGTCGCGACGTTGGTGAAGTCGTCAGGGAGACGATCGATGAGAGTCGTATGTGGTTTTCCGTCCACGAATTCCGGATGGTCCGCCAATGCGATGAGGAAATCCCGGTTTACGGCGGTGCCCGCAACCTCTGTGTCGCCAAGGGCACCGATGAGGTTACTCCGGGCCGCTTCTCGATCCTCGCCCCAGGTAATCACCTTGGCGATCATGGGATCATAGTCGGCGGTGACCTCCTGGCCTTCGACGACCCCTGTGTCGATGCGCACCAGGCGTGATTCGGAAGGAAACACCAAGTGGTGCAATGGGCCAGGTGCCGGCAGGAAGCCCTTTGCTGGGTCCTCGGCGTACAGACGCGCTTCCATTGCATGACCATTGATGGACAGCGCCTCCTGGTTCAGCGGCAACGCTTCACCCGCGGCGACACGCAACTGCCATGCCACGAGATCTTGGCCAGTGATCAGTTCCGTGACTGGATGCTCCACCTGCAGGCGCGTATTCATCTCCATGAAGTAAAAATCCTCGTCCGCATCCAGCAGGAATTCGATGGTGCCTGCGTTCTCATAGGACACAGCCTTGGCTGCGGTTACGGCGGCGTCGCCCATTCGGGCGCGTAACGCATCGCTCATTCCAGGTGCTGGCGCTTCTTCGATAACTTTTTGATGTCGGCGCTGAAGCGAGCAATCGCGTTCGAACAGATGCACGGCGTTGCCGTGACTATCGGCGAAGACTTGAACTTCTACGTGACGGGGTTGCTGTATCAGTTTCTCTAATACCATGCGCCCGTCGCCGAAAGCGGCTTCCGACTCACGGATAGCTGAAGATAAGGCATCAGAAAATTCATCCGGGCTTTTGACGGCCCGAATGCCCTTGCCTCCACCACCCATGGCAGCCTTCAAGAGGACCGGATACCCGATGTCATCGGCGATTTTGCGAAATGTCTGTTCGGTCTGATTGCTACCATAGTAACCAGGTGTTACCGGTACCCCGGCGTTTTCCATGATCGCTTTCGCATTGTCCTTGCTACCCATGTCTCGGATGGCTTGGGTCGGTGGTCCGACAAAGATCAGACCGGCGGACCGGACGGCGTCTGCGAAGTCAGCATTTTCCGACAGAAACCCGTAACCGGGGTGAATGGCTTCAACGTCGGTCTGTTTTGCGGCATTAAGGATGTGATCGGCAACCAAATAGCTCTCATGTGCAGGCGCCGGGCCGATGGCCACGACCTCATCCGCCAGAGCCACGTGCGGCGCATCCGCATCGACGTCCGAATAGACCGCGACGGTGGCTACTCCCATATCCCTGGCAGTTCGGATGATCCGACAGGCTATTTCTCCGCGATTGGCGATCAGAAGTTTCCGAAACATGATCAGTCCTTGATCTGGGTGGGTGTGCACTTTTCCAGGAAGTTAGCGATCTCCTCCTTGTCCTCACCCGTAGCTCGGATATCGTTATTCAGCATGGTGGTCGTTTACATCCGGAAAAGGCCAAATTTAGTGCCTTTGATGGGAGCATTGAGTGCTGCGGATATGCCGAGGCCAAGGACCATCCTTGTATCCTTGGGATCGATGATCCCGTCATCCCATAGTCGGGCGGAAGCATAATATGGATGGCCCTGTTGCTCGTACTGATCGAGGACAGGTTGTTTGAAAGCTACCTCCTTTTCCGCGTTCCAGTCGCCTCCCGTTGCCTCGATGTTGTCGCGTTTGACGGTCGCTAAAACAGAGGCTGCTTGTTCACCGCCCATGACAGAAATGCGGGCATTTGGCCACATCCATAGGAGCCGCGGTGAATAGGCGCGACCGCACATCGAATAGTTTCCGGCGCCAAAACTGCCGCCGATGAT
>DFRF01000100.1:0-3658 GCA_002378125.1 Rhodospirillaceae bacterium UBA3470
ACCTCTCCAGATGCCATGTGACAAACTGAAACTACTCAACTTCATCCATATGGCAATGTCATAGTGATCCCAATCCGGCAGACTTGAAAACGTCGTTCATGCCTTTTGCCATGCGGCACGAACGGGCACAATATCGATGATGTAAACGGAGACATTTCCCCCATGAACTCGAATAAACTCTATTCATCGCGGACCATGGCGGTGCAAGCGGGATACTACATGGACCCTCACACCGGCGCGGTCACGCCACCCGTTTATGCAGCCACCACTTTCGCCCGTGACGATGAGTACGAAACGATCTATTCCGCCACCTACAGCCGCTACGGCAATCCCACCTACGATCAGCTCGAAACAGTGCTGGCAGCCCTGGATGGCGGTGCGGGCGCGCGTGTGTTTGGGTCCGGCATGGCCGCAATCACGACCTTTTTACAAACGGTACCTGCCGGTGCGCATATTGCGGCGCCACGGATCATGTACCACGGTGCCCAGGATTGGCTGCGACGGCTTGTGACGGAACGCGGAATGGATCTGACACTTTTCGACGCCGCCGACCCGAAGGCTCTGGCCGCGGCAGTGCGCCCGGGGGAAACGGCCCTGGTGTGGATCGAATCTCCGGTCAACCCAACCTGGGATGTCATCGACGTGGCCGCGGCAGCCAATGTCGCGCATGCGGCCGGTGCCATCTTGGCTGTCGATGCAACCGTTGCCACACCGGTATTTTTACGTCCCTTGGAGCTTGGCGCGGACATGGTTTTCCATTCCGCCACGAAATACCTGAACGGGCACAGCGATGTCCTGGCTGGCGTTTTGGTCAGCGCTGCAGACGATGCGCGCTGGGCAGAAATTGGCAGGCTGCGCGCACTCATGGGCGGCATACTTGGCCCGTTCGAAGCTTGGCTTTTGCTGCGGGGCATTCGCACCCTCCATCTACGCGTTGAACGCGCCGCCGCCAATGCCCTGGCCATCGCCCAACATTTCGAAAACCATCTGAAACTGGACGCCGTTCTGTACCCCGGTCTGACAAGCCATCCTGGCCATGAGACCGCAAAGCGGCAAATGGACGGCGGTTTTGGCGCCATGCTGTCAATTCTTGTGCGAGGCGGCGCCAAAGAAGCCCGGCAAGTCGCCACCGCGACGAATTTATTCATTCCGGCAACATCGCTCGGTGGCGTCGAAAGCCTAATTGAACATCGTGCAACGGTCGAAGGCCCAGACAGCGCCGTTCCGAAGAACCTTCTCCGGATTTCAGTTGGTATCGAGGACGCGACTGACTTGATCCAAGATCTAGAAGCGGCCTTGGACACGCTGTAGTTCACGACCCACGGGTCAGCGAACCAATTATCCCGCGTCGTCACGAACATAGTCCGCGATCGTTCGGATCAAATCTGTTAAAACGTCTTTAATGGCCGGGAATGTTGCTGCTTTTTCGACGCGTTCCTCGTTCATGTAGAGCTTGCGATTGATCTCGATCTGGATGCTGTGCCGCCCTCGTGCGGGGTCACTGTATCGGCGAACCAAGTCAGCACCTTTGTAGGGATCATTGCATGGCGCCGTAAAGCCCTCATCACGCAAATGATCGCTGACGAATTTTGTGAAATGCGGATCCGACGTCCCGCCGTCGCCATCACTGATAACGAAATCAGGACGATCGGATTCACCGTCCTCATCCATCGGATTCCCGCGCGCGCGCATGGAATGGCAATTGACATGATAGACGCGACCAAACTCGTCAAAGGCTTCATCCAGCGCCGACGCCACCGCCACGTGGTACGGTCGCCAATAGGCATCAATCCGACGCATAACCTCAGTCGCCGTCAGTGGGGCTTCGTATAAAGAAGCCAATCCGTGTAGGCGGGTCCAGACGATGCCCTTGCCGACCGCCGCCTTTTTAGATGGCTGCAATGGCACAGCAAAGGCGCCCTGCACCTCGCTCGGTTCAAAGTCTTCGGGCGCTCGATTCGGATCGACAAACAGGCGTGGAAACGTCGCCGCGATCAACGGCGCGCCGTGGTCGGGTGCAGCCGCAAATAGTTCGTCCACAAATGCGTCTTCTGCGCGCCGCATGCGATCCAACGAAACGAGCGTCTTGAAGCTTTCCGGATAATGGCTGCCGCTGTGGGGGCTGTCGAAAACCAAGGGAATCTTCGACCCCCGCGCGGGCAGCATCACGACCGGCGGCACGCGACCATTCACCTCAGGAGTTGGGATCATTGGTCGTTCAAATGACAGGCCGAAAGCCGACCCGGCGCGATCTCGCGAAGGACCGGCACCTCTATCGTGCACCGGTCCGTGACGTGTGGGCAGCGCGGATGAAAATGGCAGCCCGACGGCGGGTCCAGTGGTGACGGGATTTCTCCGGATACCGGCTCATATTCGATCCCACGCTGGTCGAGCCTTGGCACCTCATTCAAAAGCGCCGTGGTATAGGGATGGTTCGGTTTATCGAACAGTTCATCCGTTGGGGCTGTTTCAACAATGCGCCCCAGATACATGATCACGACGCGATCCGAAATATGCTCCACCACGGAAAGATCATGGCTGATGAACAAGTAGGTCAAGTCCAAGTCTTCACGCAGATCCATGAACAAATTGATGACCTGCGCTTGGATGGAAACATCTAAGGCGGCGATGGCCTCGTCACAGACTAAAAATTCCGGCTGTACAGCTAGTGCCCGGGCGATCCCGATCCGCTGTCGCTGACCACCGGAGAACTGGTGCGGGTAGCGCCGAACATATTCCCGGCCCAAACCCACTCTTTCCATCATGTCTCCGACATAGTCGGAGCGCTCCTTGAGGTCCGTCATACCGTGGATGACCGGCGCCTCACCGATGATGTCTTCGACGCGCATGCGCGGGTTTAGGGATGCGAAGGGATCTTGGAAGATCATCTGGATGGCCAACGCGGCAGCCTCCCCCTCTTCTTGGGTCATTGCCGTAAACTCTACGCCCTTGAATGAAATACCGCCCGCCGTGGGCGGAAGGATACCGGCAATCATTCGGCCCAACGTCGATTTGCCACATCCTGATTCGCCAACCAAACCGACCACCTGGCCCTTTTCGATAGTGAACGAAACACCATCAACAGCATGTACCGTTTCCTCGCGGATGTTGGATCCTAGGCGTTGTGCAATCTTGCCCGCCATGTCCAGCCGTTTGACGAAGTTCTTGGTAAGGTCGTTGACCTCGAGCATAGCATTCTGCGGGGTCATCATTCGGCAGCCTCCTGAAGGTAAGGATGGAAGCACCGAACGTTACGGTTAGCTAGCGGCTGCGTAATGTTGGGCTCTGCGGTGCAGGCTTCGTCTGCTCGCGGACAGCGTGCCTGAAAAGCGCAACCGGTCGGTAAATTCAATAGCGACGGGGTCATTCCAGGAATTTGATACAGCCGTTCGCCTCTGGTGTTGTGCCCAGGGACAGACCCCAGGAGCCCTACCGTATAGGGGTGAACGGGGTTGTCGAGGACGTCGCTGATGGCACCTTGCTCAACAATGCGGCCCGCATACATGACACATATTTTATCAACCAATCCTGCGACGACGGCCAAGTCGTGCGTGATCCAAATCATGGCGGTGCCGGTCTCGCGGCAGAGCTTCTGCGCTTCATAGAGGATTTGCCCTTGGATCGTCACATCAAGGGCCGTCGTCGGCTCGTCAGCGAT
>DFRF01000100.1:3976-4189 GCA_002378125.1 Rhodospirillaceae bacterium UBA3470
GCGATAATCAAGTCAGGCTTGTTCAAAAGCGCGATTGCGATCGCCACACGCTGGCGCATGCCGCCAGAAAATTGATGCGGGTAGGCCTTCAGTCGCTCGTCGGGAGACGGAATACCCACTTGGCCCAGCGCATCGCGGGAGCGTTGGCGCGCTTCGTTCTTCGAGATGGATTTATCATGGGCGAGGACCGTCTCAATCATCTGCGTATCAACC
>DFRF01000149.1 GCA_002378125.1 Rhodospirillaceae bacterium UBA3470
TCGAACTCCCAACCTTCTGATCCGTAGTCAGACGCTCTATCCAATTGAGCTACGGGCGCTTCTTTATTTTTTGGAGCGCGCGGACACTAACTTAGAGCCGCGCCCATGGCAAGCCCGCCGGAGCGCTTTTCGTAACGCCTTAATAATGTTCGTCAAGGAGCACAAAAACCGATAAAAAATAGGAACTTGTCGTCACTTCGGCCTTTGAGTAGTATCGGGTCCGGTGCAATATTGGTTCAGTGCTTCCGACTTAATAAATTGGTTACTAATTTTATAGACAATAATTAGGAAGCGACTTTCAAAGTATCGAAAGCATAGGGTTGTCACGCAGAATGAAATTCAAAGCATTCCGAATGTTGTTGGTAGGTTCAGCGCTTACGTTGTCGGCGTGCTCTTTCACCGATGAATCGTTATGGCCGTCGCTAACTGGTGAAGATCCGGCCAGCGTCACCACACAGACAGCCGACGCGCAAACGATCACAGCAGCTCAGCAAACAGCTGAACAGCCGGCGGCCACGCCGACCGGCAACGCGCAACCGCCACTCGGTACCGGTAATTTTGAACCATCCGGCGTGACTGAGGGCACCGCCACAGGGACTTTCGTCGGTAAAAAGATAGTGGAACTGCGTGAAGAACTTCGCCGCCTGCAAGGTAACATTTCTTCCCAGAACAACGAACTTCAAAAACTACGTGCGCAACTAGTCGGCAATTCGCAGCGTTATCACGGGACCATCGCCGCAGTCAATGCGCGCCTGCAGGTCGGCACGACACCCGGCAACCCGATCCTGGTTCAGCAGTTCAAGAGCGCTCAGTCCGACCTTGATCGGCTCTCACAGGATGTGGCGGCCATGAACGGCCTTCAGAATTCCATT
This sequence comes from Rhodospirillaceae bacterium UBA3470, assembly GCA_002378125.1. Taxonomy (GTDB): domain Bacteria; phylum Pseudomonadota; class Alphaproteobacteria; order Rhodospirillales; family Casp-alpha2; genus UBA3470. The sequence goes on from DFRF01000149.1 coordinate 873, forward strand.
TCGAACAGCGCCACCATGTCGTCCTTCTTGAGTGAATCGGCGAGAGTCTCGTTCGCTATCTCCGGCGCCATTGATGAAGACCACAACCAACTGGCGATCCTTGAAGATGAGGTCAACCGGACGGACGTCCTCATCGACCGCCTGTTCAAGGAAGTCACCAACGACGTCCAGCGTCAGACCAACTATGTGTCGACGGAGCGCGCCAACCTGAACCTCATGTCCGCCGGCATCAAGGTAGGTGAAATTTATGGCGGTAGTCTTCTAAACGTCGCCATGGCGGGGTCCGGCGCCGGTGTGCAAGTCACGGCGGGCGCGCCGTTGAGTACCGCGGGTCGACGCCCGCTAGTGGTTGTTCGCTTCGATCGAAATGACGTTCCTTATCAACAAGCTTTGTACAACGCGGTAAGCCGTGTCCTGGAGAAGAGGCCGGATGCGGTATTCGACCTGGTGGCTGTCGCCCCGTCTTCAGGAGGACAAGCACGGGTCGCCTTGAATTCAAACAAGGCTCGGCGACATGCAGAAGGTGTTTTGCGCACCTTGGTTGAAATGGGCCTGCCGCCGGCGCGGGTCGCCGTGTCGGCTAAAACCGCTGCGGTCGCACGGACCAACGAGGTCCATCTGTACCTCCGCTAAGGTCTAGACAGCCAGGAGATGTGACGGCGCCCTTGTGGCGCCGTTTCTTTATCCACAGGAAAATCACGCCTACGAATTGCGCTGCCCGCGGCATATCGGGTAGAGATGTCGGCTAACTAACACAGAGGAGAGAGCCCAGTTGGCCGATTCAGATGAATATGTCCAAAGCCATCTCGTCACCTGGGCCGACGTGCACCGGGATTCGAAAATTCTGGTCCGAACGCTACTGGATTTGGGACCTTGGCAAGGGATCGTCGCGCTGACCCGTGGCGGCTTAGTGCCCGCGGCAATCATTTCGCGTGAGATGGACATTCGTGTGGTTGATACTTTATGCGTATCAACCTACGACGGGCAGAATCGCGGTGATGTTCGCATCCTCAAAATTCCATTGGCTGCGTCTGAGGCTAAAGGGAAGGGCTGGCTATTGATCGACGATCTGGTGGACACGGGTACGACGGCGCATGCAGCGCTGGAGATACTTCCAAAGGCGCATTTTACGACTGTCTATGCGAAACCCAAGGGACGCGCCCACGTCGACACCCACGTGCATGATGTCGACCAAGATACTTGGGTGTTCTTCCCTTGGGACACGGAACCACAGTATGTTCAACCTTTGGCCGGCGCCGTCGGGATCTGAAATACACGGACCTGTTTTGGCTCGCGCATCTCACCACGAGACCGGCCGAGAGGTGATTGCGTCCGCCTAGCCCGGTGCATTTACTGACCCTGCGGTCGCGTTCGTTGACCCCGTCGCATCCTTCCCGAGCGCCATCAAACATTTGTATCACGACGTCCGTCCAGCAATCCGTCACCGTTGAACCCCCTATTTGTTGTTCCTTATCTCCGCCCCTGACGGTGCCGGTGCTTTGGGCTAACGTGCCGGCCGACGACCATGTAGATGACGTCTTACATTTGGCGCCCCTTCTAAATTTACACCAGAAACGCATCGAACCACATTATGACGAGAATCCCTGAGGGCCACACCCCCCCTTGCACGGTCCAACGGAGGACCCGATAATCAGGGCTAAGTAAGAAGAAAGGAACCCGTCCATGTCCGCGCCCGACGTTTACGAAGTTACAGCCGTCAAGTACGCCCATAACGAACGCGCTGCATCGGGCAGCTTCATGCAATCTGACGACATTCATGATTCTGAGGCGACCCTGGATTTTTTCGTCTGGGCGTGCGTATCCGAGAACAGAACGTTCGTCGTCGACACGGGCTATAACCAGGAAACTGCCGAACGACGCGGCCGGACCTTAATCCGCTGTCCAGGCGACGGCTTAAAGCTTATCGGCGTTGACCCGGCCAAAGTCGAAGACGTGATCATCACACACCTTCATTACGACCATGTAGGTAATTTCGATCTCTTTCCAAAAGCCACCTACTATCTCCAAGACCGGGAGATGAATTACGCCACGGGACGCAACATGGCCCACCAGGTGTTCGCGCATCCATATGACGTCGACCACGTGACAGGCATAGTTCGCGAAGTCTATGCGGGACGCGTCAGCTTTGTCGACGGGGATGCGGAACTAGCGCCCGGCCTGAGCGTGCATCACATTGGCGGCCATACGGACGGCATGATGAGTGTGCGGGTCTGGACAAAGCGAGGCTGGGTAGTGTTGGCCTCAGATGCGCTGCACCTATACGCCAACATGGAAACAACGAACCCGTTTCCCATCGTCCACAGCGTTGGCGACATGGTAAAGGGCTACGCGCGGCTGCATGAATTGGCGGACTCATCGGCGCACATTATTGCCGGACACGACCCGCGAGTGATGGCGGAATATCCACCGGTTTCAGACGAACTAGTCGGGATCGCCGTCCGCTTGGACGTTCCGCCTAGCTGAATGTGCTTAGGTGCAACACCTGGGAAGCCCATGTTAAATTCATTCTGGCGCTGTGCGCGGATTAACTGCGGCACGCGATAGGCTCGGCGGACATGCCATAGAGCATGCGGCCCAGTTCCTGCGCCATAGGTTTGTCGCCATGAACCTCCGCCCAAAGATCTCGGAACCGATTGTAGTCCTGATGCCGGCATTCACCGCACGGCCAATGGCCGGCCAACAGCACCACCGATTCGTCGAGAAAAAATAGCTCTGTTTAATGCTACGGGATCATAATATTCCGATGACGGCCATGGAAATCCCTTAGACATGTAAACCAATTCCAGAGTTTCCATCGGACCGCCCCAAGAATCTGGCGATCTGCGTGTAGAACACCCCGGTTTTCCATGAATAGGTCACGGGCCTTGACCGCGACGATCTCACCTGTGGGCACGACGCAGTTTTGTAACGGCAACTTATACAGCCACGTTATCAATCAAGCGGGCCTTGCCTAGCCAGGCCGCGGCCAAGACCCGTCCGGGCCCCTCGGAGCAGCGATAATGCTCTAGAGTCTTCGCATCGCGGACCGTGACGTAGTCGACCTCTCGAAATCCAGCTTCAGTCAACTGGCGTGCTGCCGCATCGCAAAGGGGCGCCGGGTCGGCACCTTCGGCGGTCGCACGCGCAATGTCGGAAATGGCCGAAAAAAGCTTAGCAGCGCGGGGCCGTTCGTCCTCGCTCAGATAGCGGTTGCGGGACGACATCGCCAAGCCATCGTGCTCGCGAACCGTCGGCGCACCAATGATCTCCGTCGGAATGTCCAAGTCTCGGGCCATGCGACGGATTACTTGAAGTTGCTGGTAGTCCTTTTCACCAAACACGGCCACATCGGCCATGGCCTGGATCAAAAGCTTGCTGACCACCGTCGCCACGCCGGTGAAAAATTGTGGGCGAAATTCACCCTCCAACAGACTGCTCAAGCCCCCCACATGGACCTTCGTGACGTGGTCGGCCGGATAGACCTCCTCGATGGGCGGTGCAAACAAAAGGCTGGCGCCCGCCTCTTCAAACATCCGACAGTCGTCGTCTTCATTTCGGGGATAGGCGTCAAAATCCTCGTCGGCCGAGAACTGCGCCGGGTTCACGAACAGGGTCGCGATCACTTTGTCGGAACGTTCGCCAGCCATGTGAACAAGGGATAAATGCCCGGCATGAAGCCCGCCCATAGTCGGCACCAAACCCACAGTGGCGTCCATCCGACGCCAGTCGGCGACCATGTCACGCATTTCGGCAATGGATCGTACAATTTTCACCACACCGCTCCCGGTCAGCCGCTTGATCTCTCGAGGGAAGGGAAAGAGTCACTCCAAACGTCTTCGGCATAGGCGAACGGGGCGTCGTGCATGGCGACACCCCAGTCCGGGCACTGTTTTACAAACTGTGCCGTTAAGTCCGCGAACAAGCCGACTAACAGAAAATCACGATAACCATGTAAGGATTTCGCCATGGGTGTAGTGTATGCCGTCATGTAGACCCCTGGAACGTCCACTTTGCGCGCACGAATATCTTCCGACTGCCCACGACTCGCATGATGATCCGCAGTCATGGACCCCCACTTTCAGGCGGTCGAAAACGATCACTGTAAGCGAAACACCTAATAGAGAATTCAGACGAAGAATACCAGAACCCAAATAACCGCATTCTGCCGGAATGTGTCGGTGAGGCCCTCGAAATCCACATGGGAACGCTCCTAATTTCACGATTACTGATGCGATATTATCCCAAGACGCGAAGGGCGCCGTAAAGGGTTCCCCAAAAGACCGAAAAATGGTCCACTCCGCCTTGAATAATCGGTAACATGCGCCGCATGTTGATTTCCACACAACGACCCTGGTTTCTCACAGGCATGCTCGTTATAACCCTAGGGGCGTGCAAAACCCTCACTACGGGGCCGGCACGGGTGACGTCGACAACTGGTGGTTATGCCCAGAGTTACATGGTCGCTGCAGCCCATCCCCTCGCGTCAGAAGCCGGTCTAGAGATGTTACGCGACGGCGGCAGCGCGGCCGACGCCGCCATTGCCGCCCAGATGGTGCTTAGCCTTGTGGAGCCGCAATCCTCGGGCATCGGCGGCGGCGGCTTTCTCCTTCATTACAACGCTAAGTCCGGCACCATTGAGAGTTTTGACGGCCGAGAGACCGCACCGAAGTCCGCACACCCGCGTATGTTCCTTAAGGCGGATGGAAAACCAAAGAAATTTTTTAATGCTGTGGTCGGTGGATCCGCCGTCGGGGTGCCCGGTCTCGTCCGCATGTTAGAGATGGTACACCGCGAACACGGTAAACTGCCGTGGGCGCACCTGTATGGCCCGGCGATCCGATTAGCCGAAAAGGGTTTCCCCTTGTCGCCGCGCTTGGCAAACCAGTTATCGCGTGAGAAATACCTGAGAGAAACGCCGGCGGCACTTGGTTACTTTTATCATCCAAGCGGTGCCACCAAACCAGCGGGGACGGTACTCAAGAACCGCACCTTCGCGAAAACCATGCGCCAGATTGCCGAAGGGGGCGCAGACGCCTTCTATAATGGGCCCATCGCCCAATCCATCGTCCTTGCCGTGCGCGGCTCGAAACGGAACCAAGGCGGCATGACCCTGACGGATCTAGCCAACTATCGGGCAGTGAAGCGCAAGCCCGTGTGTGCCACCTATCGGGCCAAGTTGGTCTGCGGCATGGGCCCACCGTCATCAGGCGGCTTGACGATATTGCAAATTCTTGGACTGCTTTCGGGTTTCGATCTAAAAAATATGACCCCGGCCTCTCTTGAGGCTGTGCATCTGGTCGGCGAGGCCAGTGCATTGGCCTTCGCCGATCGCAATACCTACATAGGTGACAGCGATTTCGTCAGCGTGCCCGCCGACGGTATGATCGACGCAGGGTATTTGAACCGCCGTGCCCAACAAATTAATATCAGCCGCGCTGGCGGTCGGCGGAAGGCGGGCAACCCAAATGTACCGGGAGCCCTTCTCCTGTCTCCTCACGAGGGATATGAAGGCCCGGCGACAACCCATCTAAGCGTAATCGACGCCAACGGCAGCGCAGTATCCATGACGTCAAGTGTGGAGAATGCCTTCGGGTCTCGGCAAATGGCCAGCGGTTTTATCCTGAACAATCAACTCACCGATTTCTCGTTCCGGCCGACCCGGAACGGCCACGATGTTGCAAACCGGGCGGCCGCGGGCAAACGGCCCCGGAGTTCCATGTCGCCCACGCTGGTCTTCAACGAAGACGACACTTTGATGATGGCTGTCGGTTCACCCGGCGGTTCGCGGATCATCGGTTACGTCACCAAGACCCTGGTCGGAGTAATCGATTGGGGCTTGTCGATGCAGGATGCCATCAACCTGCCAAACTTCTTGAATCGAAATCGAGGCTTGGAGATCGAAAAGAATTCGCGCCTAGAGACGCTTCGTCCCGAGTTGGAGGCCCTGGGGCACAAGGTCAAGGCCTTTAAGTGGCACAGTGGATTGCACGGCGTTCGGGTGACGCCAAAAGGATTGGAGGGCGGTGCTGACAAACGGCGCGAGGGCATCGCGCTTGGTGATTAGCAATGTGACGACAGGAATGGACAGCAACAGACCCAATTTCGATTGCCAGACCCACGAACTAATCAACAAGTGCAAGCTCCGACCCGGCGACGTCAAAGGGATCACACAGAATATCGTGGGCTGGGAACTTGATGAAGTAGGGAAGCGAGGCGGCAGTACACGCCTAGTTCGTATGGGAGCGGGGTGCGAAACGCCGGAACCGCGCGCCCGGCGCAATGCACGGCCTGGTTCGGATCAGACAAGCGTGCTTATTGCTAGAGTTTGCCTGGCATCCCGACGTGTCCGCAAGGTCTAGAAAATGACGCTACCTTACGTATGACAGTTCCTACGGTCATTCGGCCACTTCCCCTTCTCGTCGTAACGACCTTGTCCTTGGCGGCCTATGTGATTATTCCGCATCAGGAAGGTCACCCCATGGCAGTGGCGGCCATCGCCTTGACGGTGTTCACAATTGGCATGATGGCCACCGCCGCGCTACCGGAATTTATTTATGCGAGCCTGTTTTTCGCAGTAGCGTTGATCTTTGAGATTGCACCCATCGAAGCGGTTTTTTCCGGTTTCCAGTCTGACGCCTTTTGGCTTGTTGCTGGAGGCGTTATTCTTGGTCTCGCCGCCGATAAGACAGGACTTGGCACAGTGGTGGCTCAGGTCTTTCTGTCTCGAATGGAGAATTCGTTACCTTCCGCGTTGATTAGACTCGCCATCGCCGCCACGGCCCTAGCATTTCTGGTCCCAGCGGCCATCGCGCGGGTGATTATTCTTATCCCCATCGTTCAAGGTGCGGCAGACGCCATGGGGTTCGGACCGGGCAGTCGCGGGCGGCGCGCCATGCTGCTGTGCGTGATTATGATCAGCGTCTTTGTTCCTATGGGTATCCTGCCGGCGAATGCCCCCAATGTGCTTCTGGCCGGATTGGCGGACAGTCTCTACGGCGTCACCATTGCCTACGGCCACTACTTATTGATGAACTTCCCCATAACCGGACTGTTAAAAGGCGTCATAATTGTGGCTGTAATTCTCTATTGGTTCCCCGATCAAGCCGTCCCAATCGAGACCGATCTCATAGAACGAGTTTCCTTGTCACCAGAGGCACGCCGTCTTGCGGTCATCGTCACTATCACAGTGGGCATGTGGGCGACAGATGTGATCCACGGGATTACACCCGGCTGGGTGGCTATCACGGCAGCCGTAGTCTGTTTGCTTCCGGGCGTCGGCGTTTTAATGCCGCGTCAGATCGTCACACAACGAAACGGGTTTATCGCTCTGTTGACCATCGCGACCATTGTCGGGCTGGGTGCGGTGCTCGCCGCGAGTGGCGCCGGCGCCTTGATTACCGACGTGCTCTTGGCAGCCACCAACTTCGAGCCGATGCGACCGGCCTATAACTACAGCGTGTTCTCCGCAATAAATATCGCGATGATGATGCTGGCGACAATTCCCGGCACAATCGCCATCATGATGCCCTTTGTCGGGACAATCGCGGAAACCGCCCAGATCCCTGTAAGCGCCGCCTTGATGATCATCGTCAACGGGTATGCGACCGTCTTCTTTCCCTATCAGGCCTCGCCCATGCTAGCAGGCCTGCGCATCGCCAATGTCAGCTTCACCGACGGTACCAAGATTACATTTGTGGTGTCCTTGGTCAGCGTGCTTGCGATCTTACCGCTCACCTATTTGTGGTGGCGGTGGCTGGGTGTCTTCGACTAGATCATCGGCGGGCAACAACGAACAGGCGGCGGAAGGGGTACAGCGTCTTGCCGTCAGGGCGCTGGGGATACTGGGACGCCACGTACGTAGCGTACTGATCATAGAACGCCGCCGCCGCGTCATCTGCCAACGCGTCCAAAAGAGGTTTCAAAACTGAACCCTTGGTCCATTCGGCAACGGCGTTATTGCCATCCAAAATCTGCAGATACTCGGTTTCCCAGATATCGATAGCGCTCACGTGGGGTCGGAGAAGACCGTAATAGTAATCTGGCGAGCCAACCGGATCGCGGAGAAGGAGCGGTTCCAATTGTGCGCGATGCGGGCCGGCTGCGACTAGGTCATTTATGATGGCGTGCGATGGTGCGGTCCAGTTGCGCGGCAGCTGAAAGGCGAAAACACCGCCCGCGCGAACGTTAGCGACCAAACCAGGCAACAGAATGTCGTGGTCCCGAAGCCACTGAAAGGCCGCGTTGGAATAAAGAACGTCCGCCATAGCATCTGGCGTCCAGTCAACCAGATCGGCCTGAATCCATGTCTTATCAGGATGAAGATCGCGGGCCTGGGCCAGCATGGTCTCCGAGGCATCGACGCCGATCACGTCAGCTGCAGGCCATCGCTGTTGGATGAACCCCGTCACGTTTCCAGGACCGCACCCCAGGTCATAAACGGTTTCCGGGTCATCTACGTCGGCCTGCGCCAGCAAATCCAAAGCCGGACGGATACGCGGGCCATGAAACTTTAGGTACTGATCCGGATCCCAGGTTGACACCACACCAATTCTCCCCACGCGTTTGCTCACCGCATCCTAGCGGCGGAAAGCTCGGCACTCTATTTTTAAATAACGGTCGCACCCGACATCACCTAATATCGTTGGGAGTTTCTAGCCAAACATGCCGGTCTCGGTGGTCCGATTACTCAGCCTAAGGTCTAATGAAAGAAACTGCCTTTGCGTAACTCCAACTTTTTTACCTCCGGCGGCATACCTTCGAAGCCATCAGGGGGGCTATCCAAACCTTGAAAAAAATTTGACGATTTTTCGGGTACGATCGCTAAAAAGGGAAGGGATATAAAAACTGCTCGCGGCCCGCTTCGACACCTCGCCCAAGGTGGGATACGGCACGATCATGGTCGCCATGGCACCGATTTTCAATTTTCGACTCATGGCCAGCACCCAAGGCTGGATCAGTTCGCCGGCGTGCGCACCGACTATCCCGCAACCCAAGATGTGCCCCTTCGGCGTGATGATAGCCTTGATCAAGCCGTCCGTCGCACCTTCGGCCTGGGCCCGATCATTCTCGTGGAACGGCCAGCGCAGGACACGGAAATCTTTGCCAGTCTGCTTTGCGCCCGCTTCGTTGAGACCCACCTGAGCCAGTTCGGGTGCCGTGTAGGTCACCCGTGGCACATTCTTATGATCGGCTTTCGCCGGCAGATGGAACAGGGCGTTCTTGATCACCACGCTCGCGTGATAACCAGCCACATGGGTGAAAAGGAAGCCGCCAGTCACGTCACCGATTGCAAACACCTTCTTGTTGGACGTGCGCAGGCGGGCATCGACCAGAATGCCCTTGTCAGAATATTCGATACCAGCCTTTTCCAGATCCAACCCGGCAACATTCGGCCGGCGTCCCGTAGCGACCAGGAGGTGCGAACCGTCGACAACCTCTTCGCCGCCGTCCTTCTCAAGCACCACGCGAACACCGTCAGCATAGGGCTCAATCCGAATGATCTTCGCACCTTCGCGGGCATCCAGGCCGTCTCGGAGAACCTGTTGGCGAACCACATCCACCAACTCCGCGTCATCCTTTGGTATGATCGAAACCATCTCAAGGACCGTCACTTCACAACCCAAGTGGCGATGCGCCTGGGCCAATTCAATTCCGATGGGACCGCCGCCTATGACGATTAGATGCTCGGGCAATTGATGGCGGTTGAACACGGTTTCGTTAGTTAGATATGGCACCTGGTTGAGACCTGGTATGGGTGACACAAACGCCGTCGACCCTGTCGACACGACGATCCGTCGCGCCTTGATGCGAACACCATCGGCTTCCACTTCTTGACGACCAACGAATTTACCGGCGGCCTCAATAACCTTGACCCCAAGGCCCTCGAACCGTTCCACGGAATCGTTCGGTTCAATAGCGCCGATAACGGCCCGCACGTGGCCATAAATATCTTTCGAGCGCGATGTGGGGTCGGTTGCGGTAATCCCAAAGCGATCCGCTTCGCGAACCGATTGCGCAGCATGTCCGGCCGCTAAAAAGGCTTTTGATGGGACGCAACCATAGTTGAGACAATCACCGCCCATTTTATATTTTTCCAGCAGGACGGTTTTTGCCCCCATTTGGGCCGCACCGGCGGCGACGGCCAGACCGCCGGCACCACCGCCAATGACACAGATATCGACGTTCATCGTTTCACTCATTTCGGCACCGCTATGCTTTTCAAGATTTGATCCACTTGTAAACGATCGGCACCAGCGACAGGAACGCCAGGGCAATGATCGGGCCTAATGTTTTGGGCTGGAAGATAATCCCAAGATCCGGCGTCCCGCCAGCATCAAACACCGCGCCCAGGCCGTTTCCAACGCTGCAGAAGACGGCACTGCCGGGAATGATCCCAACGAACGTGCCAATCGCATACGTCCTGAGTAACACGCCTAGGAAGGCAGGCACCAAGTTCACAAACCAGAAAGGAAACA